>JABFWL010000161.1 GCA_013362315.1 Catenulispora sp.
CACAGGGTGCACGGCTCGTCAGCCGTGCACCGTCACGCGTCCAGCCCCGCCTCCCGACGGTCCAACTCCTCCTGCAACCGCCGTCGCAGGGCATCGCCGATCCGCTCCTCCACGACCAGCCGCCGCAGCTCCGCGGCTTGCACGCTGAGGACGTCCCGGCGGAGCATCGCCAGGTCGTCGAGCAACTGGGCGTCGGTGTCCGGGTCCAGGCGTTCGGCGTAGCGGCTGCGCAGGCGGGCGACCGCGATCTCGTCGACGCGGCCGGTGGCGGCCAGGTCGTCGAGGTAGCCGACCACCGCGCGGTCCATGGCGGTGCGGGCGGCGGACTCCTTGGCCTCGGCGTGTTCCGGGGCGACGGCCAGACCGGAGGTCTTCACGATGCGGGCCAGGCTCAGCCCCTGCACCGTCAAGGTGGCGGCGACCACCGCCGTGGTCAGCACCAGGACCAGCGGACGGCCCGGCAGCGGGCTGCCGTCGTCGGCGGCCAGCGGGATGGAGAGCGCCGCCGCCAGCGGCATCACGCCGCGGGTGCCGGCCCAGGTGACGACCCTGGTCAGCGGCCACTTCGGATAGCCGCGGGTGGGGCCGGCCAGGGCGGTCGCGGGCCACACCCACAGCATCCTGATACCGATCAGCGCGGCGGCCAGCAGCGCCGCCTGCGCCGGCCACCAGCGGTCGGCGCCGCCCAGGTCCCGGACCAGCGTCGGCAGTTGGAGACCGATGAGGGCGAACACCACCGACTCCAGGCCGAACACGACGACCGCGTAAACACTCTGCAGATGCAGCCGGGTACGCGCGTCGGAGATGCGGTGCCCGAGGGCGCCGCCGGCCACGCCGGCCACCACGACCGCGGTCACGCCCGAGACCTCGATGCTCTCGGCGAGCAGATACGCGCCGTACGGCGTGATCAGCGCGATCACCGTCTCCAGCACCGGATCGTCGGCTCGGGAACGGAGCAGCGCCACGAGCGCCGCCACTGCCAGTCCCACCGCGATGCCGCCGCCGGCCAGCAGAAAGAACTTCCCAACCGCTCCGGCGACGGTGATCGATCCGGCGGCGACCGCGCCGCCGACCGCGACCTTGAACAGCACCAGCGAGGTGGCGTCATTGAACAGGCTCTCGGACTGCACCAGCACCTGGATCCGGCCGGGCAGCGGCAGGCGGCGGCCCAGCGCGGTCACCGCCACCGGATCGGTGGAGGCCAGGACCGCGCCCAGGACGAAGGCCATCGCGCCGGACAGCGCCGTCAGTGCCAGCGACAAAGAGGCGATCACGGCGGCGGTGGCCAGCACCAGGCCGAGCGCGAGCACTGAGACCGGCACCCAGACCCGGCGCAGGTCCCGCGCCGAGATCTCCTCCGCCGAGGCGTAGAGCAGCGGCGGCAGCACCACGAGCGCGATCACGTCGGGCTCCACGTGGATCACCGGCACTCCGGGAACGAGCGCCACGGCGATCCCGGCGAGCACCAGCAACGAGGGAGCGGGGATGCCCCACCGGCGCGCGAAAGTCGCCACGGCGGTGCCGAGCACCACCAAGAACAGCACGATCCCCACGGCGTGCAGCACCGGAACCACCTGACCCGGATCGTCGGGTCCGACACCTCCGGCGGGTATCGGGGATCCCCGAGCCGACCAGACTTCCCGGCGCACCTGCCCGGTAGCTTATTGATCGACACGCGCCCGCGCCACACTCCCACGCGTTCTCAGGGTTTGTTATGAAACGGCGGTTAACCTGGCCGTATGGACGAGAATCGTGCGCGCCGCGTCGTCGACGCCCTTCGCGACCGCGGCGTCGACGCCCACATCGCCAAGGTCAGCGTCTACCAGTTCGGCATCCGCGTCATGCTGCCCGACGGTCGGCAAGCAGAGTGGGACACGGATAACACAGCGGCGCTAGAGGCGCAGGTCATGCGCAACGGCATGCTGGTCGGCTTCGTGCCGACCATCGAGGGCTCGGAGGACTTCGACGAGCAGCAGACCATCGACGCGATCCTGCGCACCGACTACGACCAGCCGATCGCCACCCGGCGGGCCACGGCTCCGCCGCCGCGCCCGGCGCTCCAGCGGGAGGGCGGCGTGTTCCGGCGGTTCCTCGGCGGGTTCCGGGAGCGCTGAGCCGCCGGGGCGCGCTCGAACGGCTACCCGCTCGGCGGGCTCATCGATGCGGCGCTGAAACGAGCCGCGACCTCGGCCACCGCCGCGCGGAGCTCGTCGCCGGCCTCGACCCGGAACGGGAACGGGATGGTCGTGAGCCATTCCTGGGCGTACATCCGCGGATTGCGGGTGCTGCCGGTGAGCACGCACCGCCCGGCGTCTTCCCGGGCCGGCTCGAGACGGCCCATCGGCGGGCGGATCCACGGCGCGACTTGCGGCAGCGGCGCATCGAAGACGACGCGCGTCGGGTAGGCCCAGCCGAGGCCGAGATGCTGTTCGAGCACTGCCACAGGGTCGAGATCCGGCGGCGGTACGAAGGTGTCAGAGGTCTGCTGCACCGTGGCGATGCGGTCGACCCGGTAGGTGCGGACGGCGTCGGCCCGGTGCGAATGGCACAGCAGATACCAGCGGGCGTGGCGGACGACGACCGCCCAGGGATCGACGTCGAGCTCCGAGGCGTTGCCGGCCTGGCTGCGATAGGCGATGCGGACGCGGCGCCGGGCGGACGCGGCGGATATGAGGGAACTGACGGTCGCGGGATCAGCGTGGGCAGCCAGGCGATCGGGTGCGGCGGCGGCGTTGTCACGGAGCGCGGCGGCGGGCAGGCGGATGGATTCGGGGAGGGCGCGGAGGAGTTTGGTGAGGGCGGTGTGGGCGTGAGTGGGGTTTTCGGGACTCTCGGGGCCCTCGGGGCTTTCGAAGCCTGAGTCGCCGGCGGTGGCGGACCCGCTCCCCGCAGCCCCCGGATGGCTGTCGAGCACCGCCATCACCAAGCTGAGCGCTTCCTCCTGCGTGAACACCACCGGCGGCAGCCGCGTGCCGCGCCGCAGGCGGTATCCGCCGTGCGGCCCGCGGACCGAGTCGACCGCCATCCCGGCCTCCCGCAGGATCGCGATGTAGCGGCGGGCGGCGCGCTCGGTGACGCCCAACCGCTCGGCCAGTTCGTCCGCGGTGCTGCCGGGCCGGGTCTGAAGGATCTCCAGGGTGCGCAGCGCGCGTGCGGTGGGACTCGGGACGGACATGGACCGCAGGCTACGTTCGGCCTCGGCATTCCGGAAGCCGATCGTCCGGAATCGGGCTTAGCGTGCTGCCCATGGAACGCAGCAACGACATCGACATCCTGCTCATCGGCGGCCTGTGGCTGGACGGCTCGGCCTGGGACCGGGTGGTGCCCGAGCTCCAGGCGCTGGGCCACCGCGCGACCGCGCTCACCCTGCCGGGCCAGGGCGACGGCGCGGTGGCGGCCACCCTCGACGACCAGCTCGCCACCGTCGTCGCGGCGGTGGACACCGCACCCGGCCCGGTGGCCGTGGTCGGCCACTCGGCCGCGAGCACCCTGGCCTGGCTGGCCGCCGACGCGCGCCCCGAGAAGGTCGCCAAGGTCGTCTTCATCGGCGGCTTCCCCGCCGGGGACGGCCGCCCCTACGCGGACTTCTTCGCGATCGAGGACGGCGCCATGCCGTTCCCGGGCTGGGGTCCGTTCGAGGGGCCGGACTCCGCCGACCTCGACGACCAGGCCCGCGACGCCTTCGCCGCGGCGGCCATCCCGGTTCCGGAGAAGGTCGCCACCGGCGTGGTGCGGCTGACCGACGAGCGCCGCTATCGCGTACCGGCGGTTGTGGTCTGCCCGGAGTTCACGCCCGACGCGGCGCGCGAGTGGATCGCCGCCGGCGACGTGCCGGAACTGGCGAAGGCCGAGCGGCTGGAGCTGGTGGACATCGACTCCGGACATTGGCCGATGCTCACTCGACCGGCCGAACTGGCGCGGGTACTGGCGCAATCCCTCGCCCCATAATCCAAGCGGACGACGCCTCGGTGCTCCTCGGCTGTACGTCGCCTATCGGAAGGCTCTTCTCGCCTTCGAGCCTTGACGGATACGATCAGCGCGTGTCCGAAATGATCGAGACGACCCCCGGCTGGTTCGCCCCCTCCGAGCTGGAGCAGGCCCGAGCCCACCTGCCGATCGTGTACGTCCAGGCGGTGCCGGTCCGGGTCGACGCGACCGGCGAGGTGACGGGGGTGGGGCTGCTGCTGCGCATCTCCCCCGACGGCGGCATCACCCGCAGCCTGGTCTCCGGGCGGGTGCTGCACCACGAGCGGCTGCGCGACGCCCTGCTGCGGCACCTGGAGAAGGACCTCGGTCCGGTCGCGCTGCCGCACATCCCGGCCTCGCTGCAGCCGTTCACGGTCGCCGAGTACTTCCCCACGCTGGGTGTCACGCCGTATCACGATCCGCGGCAGCACGCGGTGGCGCTGGCCTACGTGGTGCCGGTGACCGGCGACTGCTCGCCGCGGCAGGACGCGCTCGACCTGGTGTGGTTCACGCCGCAGGAGGCGTCGTCGGACGCGGTGCTGCAGGAGATGACCGGCGGCCAGGGGACGCTGCTGCGGCAGGCGCTGGCGTATGCGGGGTGCCTGCTCTCGTGACGAGTTCGCACCCGCACGACGAGCACGGCCGGCACGGCGAGCACGCCGACCGCATGCCGCCCGGCAAGGCGGTCGAGGTCGCCGACGGCGTCTTCGCCTACATCCAGCCCGACGGCAGCTGGTGGATCAACAACACGGCGTTCCTGGTGGGGCGGCGCGGTGTGGTCTCGATCGACTCCTGCGCCACGGAACGGCGCACCAGGGAGTATCTGGCGGCGATCCGCGCGGTCAGCGACCGGCCGATCCGGGCGCTGGTGAACACCCACCACCACGGCGACCACACCAACGGCAACAGCCTGCTGGCCCCGGCGGCGGTGATCGGGCACGAGGCGATGCGCGAGGCGCTGATCGCCACCGGGCTGCCGAACGCCGCCTACGGAGCGGTGTGGGGCGAGGTGCCGTGGGGCGAGCTGGAGCTGGAGCCGCCGTTCGTGACCTTCCCGGACCGGATCACCCTGCACGTGGACGACCTGCGGTGCGAGGTGGTCAACGCCGGCACGCCGGCGCACACGGTGAGCGACTCCTACGCCTGGCTCCCCGAGCACGAGCTGCTGATCAGCGGCGACCTGCTGTTCAACGGCGGGACGCCGTTCCTGCTGATGGGCTCGCTGGCCGGCGCGATCGAGGTGCTGGAGCAGCGGATCAAGCCGCTCGGCGCCCGCATCGTCGTCCCGGGGCACGGCGCGGTCTGCGGGCCCGAAGTCATCGACGACGTGCTCGCCTACCTGCGGCATGTGCAGGCGGTGGCCCGGCAGGGCCGGGAGGCGGGCCTGACACCGCTGGAGGCCGCGCGCGAGTTCGGGCCGGGCGAGTTCGAGGACCTGCTGGACGCCGAGCGGTTGGTCGGGAACCTGCACCGGGCTTACGCGGAACTGGACGGCGCCGCCCGGGGTGCGCAGATCGATCTGTTCGCGGCCCTGGGCGACATGGTCGCGTACAACGGCGGCAAGCCGCTGCGCTGCTTGGCATAAGGCGGCCGGAACCGGGTACGTGCACCCCTTTCGAAGATCATCGTTGATCATCGACGAAAGGGGTGCACACATGTACGTCGGGACGTGGGAGAACCAGTACGGCTCGACTGTCACCATCACCGACGAGGCCGGCCGGCGGATCCGGGGCTCGTTCCGCACCGCGCTGAAGGACAGCGCGTTCGCCGGCGAGGACTTCGAGATCAGCGGGATCCACCTGGGCGACTGCGTCACGTTCGCGTTCAGCCGCTCGGCCCCGTCCGGGGACGTGATCTGCACCTTCACCGGTTTGATGCGCGAGGGCCGGATGGAGACGGTGTGGCATGTCGTCTCCGACTCCGCGGTGAAGCCGCCGAGCCCCGGGGCGGAGCCGGAAATCGTGAAGCTGCCCTGGCCGCATGCTGTTCTGACGAACGCTGACACCTGGAAGCGGGTGGCCTAGAGGGACTGAGGATCGGTGCCCGGGCACCGATCCTCAGTCGTTCCAAGCGGATCACCCGCGCGGCAGCACTTCCGACAGCACGGCCGGCAGGCCGGTCCAGTCGTTCGAGACGATCGTCGCGTGCTTGCTCGCGAGCAGCGCCACCCGCGCCTGCGCGTCGGCCTGGCTCGGCGACGTGTCGCTCAGCGCCGGCGCCACGTTCTGGGCGTCGGTCATGGTCAGCAGGTAGTGGTTGAGGTCGTACCAGGACGTGTCGATGCCGTTCACGTACGTCGCCGCGTCCCCGTCGAACACGACGAACCACGGCCGGATCGAGGTGTCGGAGTACTGAGTACGCGGGTCGCCCGACGCCGCACCGAGGACCGTGGGGAAGATCGTGGCCTGCGACGTCTTCCCCGCGGCCGCCAGGTTCTTCAGGTAGGTGGCGTACTCGACGTCGGTGTGCAGCGTGTCGAACGGGTTGTCCAACTCGACGGTCCCGGGGATGACGTAGACGATCACCTTGCCGGCCAGGGCGGAGCGGCTGGGCCAGGCGTTGGCCCTCGCGGCGCCGTCGAGGGTGGCGTAGGTGCCCTTGAGCAGGTCGTTCGGCCGGAAGACCAGGCTGCCGAGGTGGGCGTTGATCAGCGCGTCCAGTTGCGCCGGGCCCATGCCGCTGTCGGCCTCGAAGCCCTGCTTGAGTTCGATCTTGATGGTCAGCGGCCCGGTCGTGCTGTGGGAGGCGAACCAGTACTTCACATCGTCCAGGCAGGAGCCGAGGTCCTTGTTCGCCGATCCGGTGTAGATGTCGGCGGGCTTGGCGGCGTTGACGCAGTTGTTCGCGTTGCCGAACGGGTTGTCGTGGCTGACCTTCCAGTAGTCGCCGAAGACATCGGTCCAGGTGTCGAGCTCGATCATCGAGGTGCCGGTGTCCAGGGCGTTCGCCAGGCGTGGAAACGCGGCCTGGTTGTAGGTGTTGTGCACCCCGACCACCGTCGTCTGGGACACGGGGCTGGAGCCGACGTCGGCGGCCGCCGGGGTGACGGTCGCGGCGAGCGCGAGGGCGGCGGCGCCGAGGGTCGCGGCGGCGGACGCGAGACGGCGGAGCCAGGGACCGGACATGTGACCTCCAGGTGGCGTACTGAGAGCGTGGGGGTCGCTCACCTTCGTCGTGGAGGCTAGCCGCGGTGGCGAAAGGATGACAGGGCTCTCACATGAACCGTTCGTGGCGCCGAAGCGTCGGCGAATCCCGGTTCAGCCGGCAGTGTTCAGTCGGCAGTGTTCAGTCGGCAGTGGGCGTGCGGGTGTAGCGGTGCTTGACGCCTTGCGGGAAGTACTCGGGGTCCTCGAAGGGGCGGAGGTGGACCTCGGGGAGCTGGCGCTCGACCGGGACGTAGTTGGCGAATTCGCTGTTGAGCCGGAGCAGTGCGCCGTGGATCGAGGCGGCCACTGCGGCGGAGTCGCCATCGTCCCGGCCGCCATCCTCGTCGCCATCATCGCCGTCGCGGGCCGGTGCGAGCTCGGCGGTGATGCGCAGGCGGTGGTCGGCATCGGCGTCTTCGAGGACTTCGATGACGAACTTGCCAGTGACCCGGTCGCTCACTGAGGGGTCTTCAAGGCCTGCTGCGACGTGTTCAGGGAAGATGTTCGCCCCGAAGAACGAGACGGTGAACAGCGAGCGGCCGAAGACGTAGACGAACGGGAGCTCCGGACCCGCGGGCGCCGCGAAACCGTGCTTGGCGCACAGATCCAGCAGCTCACGGTGCCCGATGACGCCGCCCTGGTCGGCGATGTGGTAGCGGATCAGGGGGACTCCCCCGTCGGCGGTGAACAGCAGGGTGCCGTCGTGAGTCTCGAAGTAGCGGCTGCGCGGGTCGTACTGCACGAGGGTCGGAAGGCGCGCGTCGCCGAAGACGTCGCGGGCGAGATCCGGGTGGTCGGCGAAGAACCGGCGGATCGCGATCGACTGCGGTGTCTCGGTGCCGAGGACGCCGGCGTCGGCGGTGCCGTAGAGGGAGGCCGTGTCGTGGAGCGGATCCGCGATGCCGACCCGTTCGGCGATGATGTCACGCCAGCGTTCGCTGAAGACCTCGCCGGCGAAGACGAGCTTGATGGCGTAGTCCGACCACGGGATGCCCTCGGCGGTTCCGGCGTCGATCACCGTTTTGAGGAACGGGGGGTAGCCGAGGAGCACCACCTGCTGGAAGTGGGGCGCCAGCTCCGGCAGCACGCGCAGGATCTCGGCCTTGTTGTTGCCGGGCGCGACGGTGGTGATCGGGTAGCCCTTGGCCGCCAGATGACGGACGCAGGCCGTCGTGAACAGGCCGCCGACCCAGGTGCCGAGCGGAAAGCAGACGACTGCCAGGGTGCTGCGCCCGGCCGCGCCGAAGCTGTGGGCGAACACCTGCTCGAAGCGGCGCGCGACGCTGAGCTCGTCGGCGACCGACCGGGGCCAGACGGTCGGCGCCCCGCTGGACCCCGAGGAGACCGCAACCAGGTCGCACCATTCGAGGCGGCCGTCGCGGCAGCGTTCGGGGAGCGGGTACGCATGATGGTAAGTCTCTTTGTCCATCAGGGGCAGGTGATGGAAGTCGGCCATGGTGCGGACCCGGTGCGGGTCCACGCCGTGCGCGGCGAGGAACGCGCGGTAGGCCGGAACGGTGGCGGCGGTCTCCTGGAAGAGGTCGAGCGCGGCCTGTTCGGGCGAGGTGGGCGGCGGGACGGAGTCGAAGAAGGCGTCGAAGGCGCTGCGGACGCCTCGGGCACGGACTCTGTCGACGACCACTGATCCTCCGGCGCTTGATGGCGGGCGGTCTGCCTGCTGGCTAGCGGCACTCTG
>JABFWL010000350.1 GCA_013362315.1 Catenulispora sp.
ACGCCGACCACACGGCGGGCTTGCGGATGCAGGCAGGCGTGGCGGTGTTCGGCACCGCCGGACTCCTCTCCTGCACGGATACCGTCCCCGCCGAGCGGCACCAGCACCGGATGCGTGGTGAAGCAGTCCTCGCCGGCGAACGGGCACCGCGGCTCGAACAGGCAGCCCGGCGTCGCGGTCCGCTCATCCAGCGCCCGGGTCGGCGCCGTGCGGTCCGGCCCCGGCTCCTCCAGCCCGCGCATGATCGGCACCGCCGACAGCAGGCACTGCGTGTAGGGGTGCACCGGCGCCAGGATGACGTCGTCGGTGAGGCCGCGCTCCACCACCTCGCCCCGGTAGATCACGTGCAGCTCGCCGTCGTCGCCGACGTAGCGCGCGGTGGCCACGTCGTGGGTGATGAACACCAGCGAGATGCCAAGCCGGCTGCGCAGGTCGCGCAGCAGCCCGAGGATGCCGAGCCGCATCGAGACGTCGATCATCGACACCGCCTCGTCGGCGATCAGCACCCGCGGATCCACGGTCAGCGCGCGGGCGATGACCACCCGCTGCCGCTGGCCGCCGGAGAGCTGGTGCGGGTATTTCGGCAGCACCGCCTCGGGATCCAGACCGACCAAGGTCAGCAGCTCCGAAGCGCGCTCGCGCCACTTCGCCGGGTCGTCCCCGGTCTCCTTGGCCCGCATCCGCAGCGGATCGCCGAGCGTGGCCTCGATCGGCCGGGTCGGGTTCAGCGCCGAATACGGGTCCTGATGGATCATCTGGATCCGCCGGAAGTACTTGTCGCGCTGGCGCGGCTTGAGCTTGGACAGCTCCACGCCGTCCACCACCAGCTCGCCGCCGTCGAAGGGCTCCAGCCCGGTGAGGATCTTGCCGAGCGTGGTCTTGCCGCAGCCGGACTCGCCGATGAACGACACCGCGCCGCCCTGCGGCAGGGTGAAGTCGACGCCGCGCAGAGCGTGCACGATGCGCGCGCCGGTGAAGGCGCCGTGTGTCTGGTAGGTGCGGGTGATTCCGCGTGCCTCGATCATGCCGGCTCTCCGACGGTCGCTGGCTCCTCGGCGGTCCCGGCGGCTCCAGCGGTGGCAGCGGTTCCGGTCGGCGCGATGAACACGGTGGACGGTGCGACGTGGCAGGCCCGCCGCCGGCCGGCGTCCCAGGCTTCCAGCGCCGGCTCGGTCTCGGCGCAGACGTCGACCGCGAACGGACAGCGGTCGCGGAAGACGCAGCCGACCCGGGCCACGGTGGTCAGGTCCGGCGGCCGGCCGGGCAGCGCGCGGGCGGCGTCCACGTCGCCGGTGATCCGGGCCGTGGCGCCGATCAGGGCCTTGGTATAGGGGTGCGAGGGGCGGCGCAGCACATCCAGCAGCGGACCGTCCTCGACGATCCGGCCCCCGTACATCACCACCAGCCGGTCGGCGATCTCCGAGACGGCCCCGATGTCATGGGTGATGATCAAGGTGCTGAGCTGGTTCTCATCGTGCACCTTGCGCACGATGTCCAGCACGGCGGCTTGGGACAGCATGTCCAGGGCGGTGGTGGGCTCGTCCAGGATCAGCACCTTGGCGTTGAGTACGAGCGCGAAGACGATTCCTATGCGCTGGCGCATACCGCCGGAGAGCTGGTGTTGATAGGAGTCCAGGACCCGGTCGCCGTCCATGCCCATCCGGTTGGCCAGGTCCTTGGCTCGGGCTATCAGTGCCCGCAGATCCTTGACCTCGTGCGAGCGGCCCAGGTCCAGCAGCTGCTTGCCGATGGGCTTCAGCGGGTTCAGCGAGTTCTGCGACGCCTGGAAGACGTAGCCGAGCGAGCCGCCGCGCACCTTCCGGAGCTGCTTGCCGGTCAGCGTCAGGACATCTCCCACCCCGGCCACCTCGATGCTGCCGGCCGCGACCCGGCCGGGCTCGGGCACCGCGTTCAGCAGCGCCAGCGCCAGCGTGGACTTGCCGGAGCCGGACTCCCCGACCAGGCCGGTGATCTCCCCGGCGCGCAGGTCCAGGGACGCGGCGGCGACCGCCGGCAGCCAGCCGGCCGGCGTCTGGTACTCGACCGTGAGCTCGCGGACGCGGACCTCGCTCATGCGCGCTCCCTGAGCCGCGGATTGAACAGTTCGTCGATGGCGTCCAGGAACAGCACGATGCCGAGGGTCAGCAGCAGGATGCACATCAGCGGGGACAGCAGGTACACCAGCGCATCAGGGCTGTTCATCGCGCCGCCGGAGAACACCGCCTGGTTCAGCATGACGCCCCAGTTGGTGCTGGAGAACGGCACCAGGCCCAGGAAG
>JABFWL010000694.1 GCA_013362315.1 Catenulispora sp.
TCTGTGCGCCAGTCCGTCGTCGCCGCACACGACCATGTGCGCGGACCCGTCATCGCCCGGCTGCCCTTGATTCGGAACGCTCGCCACGAGGGGAAAGACTGCCCCAAAGAGACGCGTGGTTCCAGAAACGACTGAACAGCGGCCGCTTTCCGGGCGTACCGAAGGGGAGGGAATCCAGCGCCCTTTCGTACCACCGGAGGTACCTCGCACGTGGCCCTCACCAGAGCAGAACCCACCCGTCCCGCCGACACGCTCCACACGAAGGCCGCGGACACGGAGACCGTGGACACGAAGTCTGTGGACCCGAAGACCGTGGCCACGCAGTCCGCCGAGCCGCAGTCCACCAAGTCTCAGTCCACCGAGTCTCAGTCCACCGAGTCGCAGTCGGTCGAGTCGAAGTCCGCCGACACGAAGTCGCTCGCCCTGATCGTGCTGCTCCTGGTGCTGGTGGTGCTCCAGGGACCCATCCGCGGCGCGCTCTCCGCGCCCGTCATGCAGAGCTGGATGACGGTGTTCGTGGCCGTGCTCGTCCAGGCGCTGCCCTTCCTCATCCTCGGCGTGCTGCTCTCCGCCGCCATCGCCGTCTTCGTGCCGGCGTCCTTCTTCGCCCGCGCGCTGCCGAAGCGGCCCGCGCTCGCGGTGCCGGTCGCAGGGATGGCGGGCGCGGTGCTGCCGGGCTGCGAGTGCGCGTCCGTGCCGGTCGCCGGGGCGCTGGTCCGGCGGGGCGTCACCCCGGCCGCGGCGCTGGCCTTCCTCCTCTCCGCCCCGGCGATCAACCCGATCGTGCTGACGGCGACCGCGGTCGCCTTCCCCCGCAACCCGGAGATGGTTCTCGCCCGCTTCGTCGGCAGCCTGCTGGTGGCCTGCGTGATGGGCTGGCTGTGGCAGCGCCTGGGCCGTACCGACTGGCTGCGCCCGCCGGAGCGCCCGCACCACGAGGGCCAGGGCAAGGGCGCCGCGTTCTGGGACTCGGTCCGGCACGACGTGATGCACGCGGGCGGCTTCCTGGTCATCGGCGCGATGGCCGCGGCGACCCTGAAGGCGATCGCCCCGGCGAGCTGGCTGCGCACGGCGGCGGACAACCCGCTGGTCGCGATCCTGGCGCTGGCCGTCCTCGCCGTGCTGCTGTCGATCTGCTCGGAGGCGGACGCGTTCGTGGCGGCGTCGCTCACCCAGTTCTCGCTCACGGCCAAGCTGGTGTTCCTGGTCGTCGGCCCGATGATCGACCTGAAGCTGTTCGCGATGCAGGCGGGCACGTTCGGCCGGGGCTTCGCGCTGCGGTTCGCGCCCGCCACCTTCGCCCTCGCGATCGTGGGCGCGGTCCTGACCGGGGCGGTGCTCCTGTGAACCGCCAGGCACAGGCGGCGGTCCTGTTCCTGCTCGGCGCGGCCCTGCTGCACGCGGGCTTCACCGACCTCTACCTGCGCTACGTGAAGGCGGGACTGCAGCCGCTGCTGCTCCTGTCCGGCGCGGTGCTGATCGCGGCGGCGCTCGCGACCGTCTGGTACGAGTGGCGGGGCCGCGCCAGGCCCGCCCCCGCGGACGGACCCGACGACGGTCACGGCACCCGGGAAGGAAACGACGATCACGGTCACGGCCACGTCCACCGTGAACCCCGCGTCGCCTGGCTCCTCGCCCTCCCCCTCCTCGCCCTCATCCTGGTCGCCCCGCCGGCCCTCGGCTCGTACAGCGCGATGCGCACCGGTACGGCGCTGCAGCAGCCGTACGGCTACAACCGCCTGCCCGCCTCGAACCCGCTGCCGCTGACCGTCGTCGACTACGCGACCCGCGCGGTCTACGACCACGGCCGCTCCATCGGCGGCCGCGAGGTCGAGGTCACCGGATTCGTCGCGCTGGACCAGGCCGGCCATCCCTACCTGGTGCGGATGGCCCTCAACTGCTGTGCCGCCGACGCCCAGCCGGTGAAGATCGCCCTGACCGGCACGATCCCCCCGGTGCTCCAGCCGGACAAGTGGCTCCAGGTGACGGGGACGTACACCGCCCGGCAGACCAAGGACCCCGTGAACGGCCGCCCGATCCCCTATCTCCGCGTCACGGCGTCGAAGCCGGTCCCGACGCCGAAGGATCCGTACGACGAGTCCTGGAACAACTGACGCCCCACCCCGCCTCGCCGGCCGCGGCGACCGCGCGTTCCTCGGCGTCGTCGGCGGCGGCGTTCAGGGAGGTGTCCCGTCCCGCGGCCGAGCCGCCGGCCGCCGCAGCGGCCGCCTGCGAGGCGGTGAGGGCCGCCCGCAGGGCCC
>JABFWL010000561.1 GCA_013362315.1 Catenulispora sp.
GGCCACCGGATCCGGAGGTGGGGCGTCGCCGCCGTGGTGGCGGCCGTCGGCCTCACCGCCGCGTGCAGCGAGTCCAAGGAGGGCCTCAAGGGCGGGACGAACCCGCTCTCCGGCGAGGGCATCAACAACAACGCCCTGCCCACCGCGCCGACCGCCCCGCCCACGCCCTGCGGCCCGGAGGCGACCTCCGCCACCTGGCCCGGCGGCACGCTGCCCGGGCCGAAGGACCCGGTCCCGGCCGGCGGCACCCTGGAGAAGATCCGCAACCGCGGCTTTCTCACCGCCGGCATCGACCTGAACACCTACCTGTTCGGCTACGACCCGCACCACACCAACCAGCCCCAGGGCTTCGACGTCGACATCGCCAAGGCCATGGCGCGTGCCATCTTCGGCGAGGACGGCCACATCCAGTTCCGCGTGGTCACCCTGGCCGACCAGAAGACCGGCGAGGCGGCCCAGCTGCGGACCGGCTCCGTGGACCTGGTGGTGCGCACCACCACCATCACCTGCGCGCGCATGCAGGGCGACAACCGGATGAGCTTCTCCAACCCCTACTACACCGCCGAGCAGAAGCTCTTGATGCCGCTCGGCGCCGACGGGCAGCCGCAGTCGACCGCGCTGGCGGACCTGAAGGGCAAGGGCAAGAAGGTCTGCGCGACCAAGAACTCGACCGCGATCGACACCATCAAGAAACAGGCCGGCGACGATGCCGCCTATGAGGCCGCCAACGCCCTGGACTGTCTGGCGCTGCTCCAGCAGGACCAAGTCGACGCGGTGTTCACCGACGACGCGCTGCTGCGCGGCATGGCGGCGCAGGACCCGCACGTCGCGATCACCACCGCCCCGCCGGTGCAGCGGCAGCCGTACGGCATCGCCACCGCCTACGACGCCGGCAAGCCCAACGACCTGACGCCGTTCGTCAACACCGCGCTGGCGAACCTGATCGCCGACACCAACGGGCCGAACGGCTGGAAAACGCTGTATGCACACGATTTGCAAACGCCTCCGGCTGGTCTCCCGGAGATCCCGGGCCAGTACCCTCTGGGATAGCGCTCTGATGTATCGGGCACAGCTGTATCGGACACAGCGAGGCATGGGGGGAGCACGAGCACGACCGTGACGACCATATGGACCCGGCAGGCGATCGACGCCGCGATCGACCGCCGCGCCCAGGAGCGCTCCGGGGTCTGCGCCGGCCTGCTGGAACTGGACGACCACCCCGGCCGCCGGCTGCTGGACGGCGCCAAGCTCAGCGGCGTCACCGCCACCGCGTGGGGGCAGGCCTCGGCCGAGCTCGCCGCGTTGTGGACCGTGTTCGAGGCCTACCAGCAGGTGCTGGACCGGGTCACGACGCTGCGCGGCGGCCCCAAGACCCGGCTCGGCGACCGGGAACTCGCGGCGCTGGCCGAACTGCTCACCGGGCGCTCGGTGGCCCTGCCGCGGCAGGCGGTGCCGTTCGAGCGGCGCGGGCTGCTGGATCCGGCCTCCACGCAGGATTTCCTGACCCTGGACGAGGCCGTGGCGTCCATGACCCGCACCTACGAGATCGTCAAGAAGGTCGCGGTCGACGCCGAGGAGGCGTGGAACCGGCTGCTGGAGCCGCTGGACGACCTCAAAGCACAGGTGCAGGCGGCCCGGTCGACCGCCGACGCGGTCGGGAGCAGCACCGACCCGGTCTTCGCCCGGCTCGCGAGCATCGAGGCGCAGACCGCCGATCTGCGGCGGCGCGCGCTGTCCGATCCGCTGGGCCTGGTGGCCGGCAGCGGCGCAGGGGGTTTTGGGACGACAGAGCCGCCGGCCCGCGTCGCGCAGCTGGCCTCCGAGGTGGCCGCGGTGCGGACCGAGCTGGACCAGGCGCTCACCGCCCGCGCCGAGTTCGACGCCCGGCTGGCCGGGATCGAGGACGTCATCGTCCTGATCGCCCGCGCCGAGGCCGAAGCCGAGACGGTGCGCGCCGAGGTGCTGGAGAAGATCGCCGCGCCCCGCCTGCCCCCGGCCTCGGCGGCCGCCGCGCACCTCCGTACCAAGGTCGCCGACCTGCGCCGGGAACGATCCGGACAGTCCTGGACGTTGCTCGGCCGGAACCTGTCCGCGTTGGAGAAGAACAGTCGCGTGATCTTGGAGAACGCCCAGAAGCGGGTGGCGCAGGTGCGTGCGCCGCTGGACCGGCGCGACGAGCTGCGCGGGCTGCTGGACGCCTACCGGGCGCGGGCGGCGCGGCACGGCGTCGCCGAGACGCCGCGGCTGGTGGCCGCGCACC
>JABFWL010000357.1 GCA_013362315.1 Catenulispora sp.
TCACTACTCCAGAGATCACTACTCCCACCGGAGTACCCGCAGCCAGAGCACAGTCTCCGCCGGACGGATACCCGCGCACGATGATCTGATCTAGCGTTCAGGCATGACCGATCAGCAGGCGCCGACACCGGCCGCACCGGCCGCGCTGCCCGCGCCGCCCGCCCGGCCCTCCCGGCCGTGGCTGGCCTGGCTGTGGATGGAACGGTCCACCATCGGCCTGCCCCTGGGGCTGCTGGTCTTCGACGTCCTCGGCACCTGGGGCGCCTACGACGGCGGCTGGCACGCAAAGCCCTCGGCCGGCGTCGAGGTCCGGCCGCTGGACCTGTTCGCCTGGGCGCTGGTGGTCGCCGGCCCGCTCGCGCTGCACCACCGGCGGCGCGCGCCCCGGATCGCCCTCGCGGTGTGCCTGGCCACCACCCTCGGCTACCTGCTCCTGGGCTACGCGTACGGCCCGATCTTCCTCAACGCCCTGGTCCCGGTGGTCCTCATCGGCGGTATGGGCTACCGCCGCGAGGTCTGGATCGGGTCGGTGTCCTTCGCCGTCGGCATGCTTTTCGTGCCCACGCACCAGCACAAGGGCCAGACCCGCACCGACGCCGTGGACATCCTGTCCACCATCGGCTGGCTGCTGGCGCTGCTGATCCTCGCCGAGCTGTTCCGGGTGCTGCGACAGCGCGCGCTGGAGTCGGCCCACGCCCACGAGCAGGAGATCAGAGCCCGCGAGCAGGAGGCCCGCCGCCAGGCCAGCGAGGAGCGGCTGGGGATCGCCCGCGAGCTGCACGACGTCCTCGCGCACTCCATCTCGCTGATCGCGGTGCAGGCCAACGTGGCGCTGGAGGTCATGGACCGCCGGCCCGAGCAGGCCCGGATCGCGCTGTCGGCGATCAAGGACGCCAGCCGCTCGGCGCTGGGCGAGGTGCGCTCGGTGCTGACCGTGCTGCGCGGCGACCAGGCCGCCCCGCGCGACCCGGCACCGGACCTGACCCGGCTGGCGCACCTGGTGGAGATGGCCGAGGCCGCCGGGCTGAAGGTGGCGCTGAGCGTGGTCGGCGACCTGGACGCGGTGCCGCTGGCGGTCAGCCAGGCCGGCTACCGGATCGTCCAGGAGTCGCTGACCAACGTGGTCCGGCACGCCGGCGCGGCCCGGGCCTGGATCCTGGTCGAGAGCGCCGCCGGGCTGCGGCTGCGCATCACCGACGACGGCCGCGGCGCCCCGCTCGGCTTCGACGGCACCGGCAACGGCCTGCCCGGCATGCGCGAGCGGGCGGCGGCGCTCGGCGGGGAGCTCACCGCGCGCCCGATGCCCGGCGCGGGCTTCCGGATCGACGCGCGCATCCCCTACCCCGAGGAGACGGCATGTCCCGACGAGACAGCGTGATCAGGGTCCTGCTGGCCGACGACCAGGCGCTGGTGCGGGCCGGCTTCCGGGCGCTGCTGGAGGTGCAGGACGGCATCGAGGTGGCCGGCGAGGCCACCGACGGCGAGCAGGCCTGGCGCCTGGCGGCCGAGCTGCAGCCGGACGTGATCCTGATGGACATCCGGATGCCCGGCACCGACGGCCTGGAGGCCACCCGCCGGATCACCGCCGACGAGCGGCTGTCCGCGGTGCGCATCCTCATCCTCACCACGTTCGAGCTGGACGAGTACGTCTTCGAGGCGATCCGGGCCGGCGCCAGCGGCTTCCTGCTCAAGGACACCGAGCCCGCCGACCTGCTGCGCGGCCTGCGCGCGGTGGCCGCCGGCGAGGCGCTGCTGGCGCCGAGCGTGACCCGGCGGCTGATCGAGGAGTTCGCGGTGCGCAGCAAGCGCACCGGCCCGAACCCGGCGGCCGAGCAGATCAAGGCCCTGACCGACCGGGAGCGGGAGGTCCTGGCGCTGGTGGCGGCCGGGCTGTCCAACGAGGAGATCGCCGACCGGCTGGTGCTGAGCCCGCTGACGGCGAAGACGCACGTCAGCCGGAGCATGGTCAAGCTCGGCGCGCGCGATCGGGCGCAGCTGGTGGTGCTGGCCTACGAGTCGGGGCTGGCCCGGCCGGGCTGGCTGGACTAATCCGGCTTCGTCGCTCGCTTGGTGATCAGCGTCCTGATCACGGCCCGCCCGGCCACCAGATCCGCTCGCCGAAGTCCACGGCCAGCGCCGGGACCAGTACCGACCGGACCAGCAGCGTGTCCAGCAGCACGCCGAACGCGACGGTGAAGCCGATCTCGATCAGCGTCACCAGCGGCAGCGTCGCCAGCACCGCGAAGGTGGCGGCGAGCACCACGCCGGCCGAGGTGATGACGCCGCCGGTGACCGTGACCCCGCGGACCGTGCCGTCCCGGGTGCCGAGCCGCCGCGACTCCTCCTGGATGCGGGTCATCAGGAAGATGTTGTAGTCGATGCCCAGCGCCACCAGGAACACGAACGAGAACAGCGGATAGCTGACGTCGGTGCCGTGGAAGCCGAAGCAGTACCGGAACACCAGCCAGCTGGTGCCGAGCGCCGCCCCGAACGACACCACGACCGTGGCCACCAGCAGCAGCGGCGCGGCCAAGGACCGCAGCAGGCCGATCAGCACCAGCAGCACGACCGCCAGCACCGCCGGGATGACCAGGTCGCGGTCGTACCGGCAGGCGTCGGCGATGTCGAGGTTGATCGCGGCCAGCCCGCCGACCCGCGCCTCGGCGCCGGGCACCGCGGCCAAAGCGGTGCGCAGGTGCCGGACGGCCCGCTGCGCGGTCGGATCATCGGGCGTGGCGGGGAGCGGGACGTCGAACCGGGCCCAGGAGCCCACGACGCGGGGATCGGCGCCGCGGCCGGCCGCGTCTGTGGTGGCCAAGACCAGCGCCATGCCGGAAGCGGCAGCGGCCTTCCCGATCACCACCGCCACATCGCCGGGCTCGGCCGGAAAGTGCCGGGCGATCACGTCCTGCGCCCGCAGCGAGTCGGGCTTGGTGGGGAACTGGTCGGCGGCGGTGAGACCGGTGGACCGCAGTCCGGCCAGCCCGGCGGTCATCCCGATCAGGAGCAGCGTCGCGGCGATCCAGGTGGCGCGCGGCCGGGCCGCCACGGCCTTCGCCACCTTGCCCCACCACGACGTCCGCGGCTTCGGCTGGGCGCTGAAGTGCGGCACCTGCGGCCAGAACATCGCGCGGGGGAGCGCCACGAGCAGCGCGGGGAGCAGCGTCACCATCGCCGCGAACGCCCCGAGCACGCCCAGCGCCGCGACCGGCCCCAGTCCCCGATCCGAGTTCAGCACCGACAACAGCAGGCACAACAAGCTCGCCACCACGGTCCCGGCGCTGGCCACGATCGCCGGACCGGCCCGGTGCAGGGCGACCGCCATGGCGTTGTGCTTGTCCCGGAAGCGGGTCAGCTCCTCCCGATACCGGGAGACGAGCAACAGCGCGTAGTCCACTCCGGCTCCGACGGCCAGCACCAGCATGATGCTCTGACTCAGGCCGTTGATCGTGATGCCGCCCGCGCGGGCCAGGAGATACGCCGCCTCCTGCGCCACCGTCAGTCCGGCGACCGCCGCCGCCAACGGCACCAGCCACAGCACCGGCGACCGGTAGGTCGCCAGCAGCAACACCATCACCACGCCGAGGGCCAGCCACAGCAGCGGGCCGTCGATCGTGTCGAAGACACCGTAGGAGTCGGCGGACTGCCCCGCCGGTCCGCCGACGTGGACCACCAGGCCGGCGCCGGCTGTGAGTGTGGTCACCGCGGCTCGCAGCCTCTTCACCTGGGCGACGAGACGTGGGTCGTTGGCGTTGAACGCCACCGCGAACTGCGCCGCGTGTCCGTCTACCGCGAACCGGGCCGCAGCGGCGCCGGCTACTCCCGCTGCTTCCCCTGCTCCAGGTGTTCCTTCTGCCTCTTTTGCCGGGCTGATGCTCATCGCATCCAGCCGCGAAGCCGCAGCCTGCACCGCCGCCCGCTGCGCCGGGGTCAGCGCACCGCCGCCGACCTGCTCGAACGCGACCACCGCAGGCACGACATCCGCGTCCCCATACGGCCGGGCAAGCCGGTACGCCTGCGTGGACTGCGCATCCCGCGGCAGATACGACAGCGCGTCGTCATGCCGTACTTTCCCCAGTCGTCCCGGCGCTCCCGACGACACCAAAAACAGCGCCAGCCACACCGCCAACACCAGCCACTTCGACCGCCGGCCGGCGGGGACCCTGGTCAGCCGGGTTCCGCGGTCCTGCGGCTCGGACGGCTCGATCCCACGGTCTGGACGGGTCCTCGGAAGCCCCCAAAGGTTCGCGTACCCTGGCTCAATGAGCGAAGCTGTCAGGAATCCGGCCGAGACCGGATCCGTCGACGACACATGGTCCGCGCTCCCCGCGGGCCAGCAGCCGGAGTGGCCGGACGCCGACGCGCTGTCCGCCGTGGTCTCCGAGCTGCGCTCGTATCCCCCGCTGGTCTTCGCCGGCGAGGCGGATCTGCTCAAGGAGCGGATCGCGGCGGTCGCCCGGGGTGAGGCGTTCCTGCTCACCGGCGGCGACTGCGCCGAGACCTTCGCCGGGGTCAGCGCCGACGGGATCCGCGCGAAACTCAAGACTCTGCTCCAGATGGCCGTGGTGCTCACCTACGCCGCCTCGGTGCCGGTGGTGAAGGTCGGACGCATCGCCGGACAGTACTCGAAGCCCCGGTCCAAATCGACCGAAACCCGCGATGGTGTCACCCTTCCGGCCTACCGGGGCGATTCGGTCAACGGCTTCGAGTTCACCCCCGAGGCCCGTATCCCGGACCCGCGCCGCCTGCTGCGGATGTACCAGGCCAGCGCCTCCACGCTGAACCTGGTGCGCGCCTTCACCACCGGCGGCTACGCCGACATGCGCCAGGTCCACGCCTGGAACCAGGACTTCGTCGCCGGCTCGCCGTCCGGCGAGCGCTACGAGCTGCTGGCCGGCGAGATCGACCGGGCGCTGCAGTTCATGCGCGCCTGCGGCACCGACCCGGAGGAGTTCCGGACCGTCGAGTTCTACGCCGCGCACGAGGGCCTGGTGCTGCCGTACGAGTCGGCGCTGACCCGCATCGACTCCCGGACCGGCCTGCCCTACGCCACCAGCGGCCACTACATCTGGATCGGCGAGCGCACCCGCGACCTGAACGGCGCCCACGTCGAGTACTTCCGGCGGATCCGCAACCCGATCGGCATCAAGCTGGGCCCCTCGACCACCCCCGACGACGCCCTGGCCTACCTGGCCCGCCTCGACCCGGACCGGGAGCCCGGCCGGCTGTCGTTCATCGTCCGCATGGGCGCCGGCACGGTCCGCGACAAGCTGCCGGCCCTGGTGGAGAAGGTCCGCGGCGAGGGCCACGAGGTGGCGTGGATCTGCGACCCGATGCACGGCAACACCTTCGAGGCGCCCTCCGGCCACAAGACCCGCCGCTTCGACGACGTGCTCGACGAGGTGAAGGGCTTCTTCGAGGTGCACCACGCCCTCGGCTCCCACCCCGGCGGCATCCACGTGGAGCTCACCGGCGAGGACGTCACCGAGTGCGTCGGCGGCGGCGAGGAGATCGCCTTCGACGACCTGCACGACCGCTACGAGACGCTGTGCGATCCCCGGCTGAACCGCAGCCAGTCGCTGGATCTGGCGTTCCTGGTCGCGGAGATGCTCCGCGGCCGCTGAGCCGGCGCTCAACCGACACCGGCGCTCAACCGACACCGGCGCTCAACCCACACCGGCGCTCAACCCACACTGAGTCCCCGCTCCCGCCGCATCCGCGGCGGGAGCGCTATTTTCTCCTGCATGCCGATCGATCTTCGCAGCGACACCGTCACCAAGCCCTCCCCGGCGATGCGCCAGGCCATGGCCGACGCCGAAGTCGGGGACGACCAGTACGGCGAGGACCCGACCGTCCGCCGCCTGGAGGAGACCATCGCGGCCGCCTTCGGCTTCCCGGAGGCGGTGTTCGTGCCGACCGGCATCATGGCCAACCACATCGCGCTGCGCCTGCTGGTGGCGCCGGGCGAGGAGCTGCTGTGCGACGCCGACGCGCACATCGTCGCGCACGAGAACGGCGGGCTGGCCGCGCACGCCGGCATCCAGACCCGCACCCTGCCCAGTCTGCGCGGGCTGATGGACCCGGCCTCGCTGGCGGCGCTGATCCGCGTCGGCGACCGCTACACGGTTGGTACCCGCGCCCTGGAGGTGGAGAACACCCACAACCGCGGCGGCGGCGCCGTCTATCCGATCGGGACGCTGCGCGAGATCCGGGCGCTGGCCGACTCCTTCGGCATCGGCCTGCACGTGGACGGCGCCCGCATCTGGAACGCCCACGTGGCCACCGGCGTCCCGCTGGCCGACTACGGGGCCGTCGCGACCACCATGGCGGTCTGCATGTCCAAGGGCCTGGGCGCCCCGGCCGGCTCCCTGGTGCTGCCGCCGCCCGGACGCGCCGAGGAAGCCCGCACCCTGCGCCGCCGCCTCGGCGGGTCGATGCGCCAGTCCGGGATCCTCGCCGCCGGCGCCCTGTACGCCCTCACCCACAATCTGGACCGCCTGTCTCAGGACCATGAGAACGCCCGCCGCATCGCCGCCGCCCTGAAGGCGGCCGGGGCGACGGTCCGCGACCCGGAGACCAACATCGTCCTCGTCGACGTCGACGACGCCCCGGCCGTCGCCGAGGCCTGCTCCGCCGCCGGGGTACGAGTCTCCGCCTTCGGGCCGAAACTCCTGCGGATCGTGACGCATCTGGACGTCTCGCCGCAGGACTGTGACACCGCCGCCGAGGTGGTTTCCACCGCCTTGATGCAATCCCCTGAGAGGGGCTAGGGTCAGCCCCGGCTAGGCCGGTGTCTGAACGAGCAAGGTGGGGAGAAGCCCGATGGGCTGGATGAGCAAGCTGTTCGGTTCCGAGGAGGAGATGGGCCCGGAGGAGAAGCACCGCCGGGCCGCGGAATCGAAGAAGGCCGAGGCCGGTGAACACCGTCCCGCCGCCAAGAAGACGGCGAAGGCGGTCCCCGCCTCCCGCGCGCACTCCCACGACGACGAGCCGAAGCGCACCAGCAGCCCCCTGCATCCCACCAAGTCGGTGGCGACCGGCAACACCCTGGCCCACGACCAGATGCTGACGGTCCACATCCTGACCCACGTCCCCGAGCACGCCCCCCGCGAGGACGACCCCCACTACCACCTCTTCGAGCAGGCCAAGGCCCGCCTGAAGCGGCAGGGCATGTGGAAGTGCATCATCGACGACGACCTCTGCGAGGGCGACCCGGAACTCCACCACACGCACGTGGAGTTCTCGCAGATCAACCAGGTCGACGAGAAGAAGATCCAGCAGGCCCTCGGCCTGCACTTCGAGACCGACGAGGACTTCCAGAAGTGGGCTGAGTCGCCCGGCAACCTCGAAGTGCTCTGCGCCAACCACCACCGGGCGCACTACGGCATCCACGTCATCCCCGGCCCCCTGTGGGAGGCCCTGCGCTTCCACAAGACCGGCACCGGCCCCGCCGCCGAGTTCGTCCCGGCCGACCAGGTGGACGACGTCAAGAAGGACGATGACGACGCCAAGCCCGCCGCGAAGAAGACCGCGGCCAGCCGGGCCAAGGCTGCGAAGTGAGCGACACGGCAACAGATCAATAGAAGAACGCAGATCAACACAGGAACACAGCAACGCCCGGCCTACCGGCCGGGCGTTTTGCTTTGTGCCAGCCGCCGTTACGACTCCGGCTGCTCCACCAGTTGCGCGATGTACAACGGCTCCCCGAGCTGTCCGATCAGGTCCAGCTGGGTCTCCAGGTAATCGATGTGGTGCTCCTCGTCCGCCAGGATCTCCTCGAACAAGTTCGCCGACGTCACATCCCCGCGCTCGCGCATCAGCGCGATCCCGCGCCGCAGGCGGTCGACCGCCGCCAGCTCGATCTTCATGTCGGCCTGGAACATCTCGGTGACCGTCTGGCCGATCTCCAGGGGGAGCAGCTTCTGGAAGTTCGGCAGGCCCTCAAGGAAGATGATGCGCTCGGCCAGCTTGTCCGCGTGCTTCATCTCGTCGATGGACTCATGGCGCGTGTACTCCGCGAGCTTCTTCCAGCCGCGGTTCTCCTGCAGTTTGTAATGCAGCCAGTACTGGTTGATCGCAGTCAGTTCGGCGGTGAGCTGCTCGTTCAGGAACCCGATGATGTCCTTGTCACCCTGCATGCCGCCAGATCCTGCCAGAGCTCTACGCACCGGTGGAAACGAGGCTGCTGCGGATTGCGCCGAACGGGGGCTTGCCTTCTCAGCTCAGAGCGCCCATGGCGGGAACCGCGGCCGGGCAGTACGGGGCGTGCTCCGCCAGCTCCGGCGACCGCTCCGCGGCGGGCAGCCGCTCGGCCTCCGGCATGACCTCCGGCGGTGCCGAGTCCGCCACCCGCGCCGCCGCCAGCAGGCAGCTCAGCCGCTTCACGCAGGTCCCACAGGACGCGCCAGCCCCGGTGGCTTGCCGGACCTCCTTGACCGTCTCCGCGCCCAAGGCGACCGCGGCGTCGACCTCGGCGGTGGTCACCGCGTGGCATATGCAGGCGTACAAGGCTCGGCTCCGGGCTTGTCGATCGGCGGCTCATCAACCGGCGGCTTACCTACGTCGAGCGCCTGATCAATGGGTACTTAGGCGAGCCTAAGCTACATATCCCGCACTGCCAAGTCCCCGCCGCACGTGCCGTGCACCACATCTGGGACGATGGTCTCCATGGGGCAGCCGGGATCTGGGGTGGACGCGAACACGGACGCGAGCACGGACGCGGACA
>JABFWL010000639.1 GCA_013362315.1 Catenulispora sp.
GGTCGCCGCGGCCGCGGGCGGCGCGGGCCGCGCGCAGGAACTCGGTGAACTCGTCGGCGTCCAGCTCGCCGGGGAGCACCTGGAGCAGATAGCCCGCCGGCGACGTGGTCAGCCGGGCTGAGCCGTCGGCACCGAGCACTTGTCGGAGGTGGACGACCTGATTGTTCAGCGCCGTCCGTGCCGTGGCCGGCGGACGGTCGCCCCAGAACGCCGACTCGATGCGGTCGCGCGGGACCGCGTGGTTCGCGTCGAGAAGCAGCAGGGCCAGAAGCCGCCGGGCCTGGGGCCGCAGGAGAGGGGTGGCCGGTCCGCCGCCGGTGTGCAGTGTCAGGGGCCCGAGCAGTCCGAACCGCAGCCGGCGGTCCCCGGCCGGACGCGAGGGAACGGATCTTTGATGTAGCACCCGCTGACCATAACCCGAAGGCGGGACAGAGGGCTGACTAGAGCTGGACGGCGGGGGAGCACGACCGGTTCGTCCGGAAGACCACCGGCCGGCAGGCCTTTGAGCAGCGGAACCGTCTCCAGTGTCAGTGGTGCCACGGCAGGGCGACGGCGTTTTGCGGCGGCCCGTCCCGCAGGATCGAGGTCACCAGGGGCGCCAGGTCCCAGGGCACCACGGCCTCGTCCGTCGCAGCCAGCTCGTCGAGCGACCACCAGCGGTGCGCGGAGATGGCCTTGCGCTCGACCTCCGTGAAGCCGCTCATGTCGATGTCCAGCGAATCCACTCGGTAGAAGAAGAAGTCCTCGCGGAAGACACCCTTGATCCAGCCCAGGTCGGCGAAGCCGCCGGTGTACGCGACCAGGCTGCCCAGCGCGTCCGGCGAGACCACCAGCCCCGTCTCCTCGCGCAGTTCGCGGGCCGCCGCCTCGTTCAGGGCCTCGCCCTCGTCGATGCCGCCGCCCGGAGTGAGCCAGATGAAGCGCCGCCTGCTGCTGTGGAACTTGAACAGCAGCAGGCGGTCTTCCTTGTTCATCAGCAGGACGCGGGCGGTGTGGCGGGCATAGACGGGACCCTCGGGCGGCGTCGGCATGATGCCAGGGTAGTCAGGTACCGTCGGCGTGGGCGTGGTCAGCCCAGCGCCGCGATCTGCTCGGTCAGCGCCGCCACCGGCTGGAACGTCAGCCCCAGCCGCGCAACGTGCTTCCAGCGCAGCATTCCATCCGAGTCGACGAGGAAGACAGAACGCTTCAATCCGAGTCCCGGCAGGGCGATGCCGTAATCACGGATCACGGTCTTGTCCGGGTCGGCGAGCAACGGCAGCTGCAGGCCGTGCCGCCGGGCGAATTTCTCGTGGCTGTCCAAGCCCTGCGGACTGATGCCCCAGACCTCGGCGCCGATGCCGGTGAACTTCTCCAGCTCATTGGAGTATGCGCACAGCTGCTTCGTGCAGACCGGAGTGTCGTCGCCGGGGTAGAAGGCCAGCACTATCGGCTTGCCGCGGTGCTCGGACAGGGTGAACTGCCGCTGTTCGACGTCGCCGCCCGACAGGACGACCGCGGGCAGCGTGAAGTCGGGGGCCGAAACGCCGAGCTCGGGAGTGGATGCCATGGGACGCCCTTCGTCGGTGCGCTCGGTTACCTGTCGTGTCGGTAGACAGCATGACGTATCCCGTGCCGGATCGGTTCGGCCCCTGCCGGATCAGACGGTCTTGCGGGCCAGGATCCCGACGGCCAAGAACGGCCGCGGCGCATCCGGCCCTGGCTGCTCGATCAGCCGCGCCAGCTCCTCCAGCCCCGCCTCGGCCAGCAGAGCACTGAAATGGTCCGGCCACCACCGATAAGCCGTCACCACCTTGTGGTCGTACGACTGCGTCGGGTGCGAAGCGTCGTCGCTAGCCGGAAAGTTGATGAACAGGTGCCCGCCCGGCGCCAGTACCCGCCGGAACTCGGCCAGCACCCCCGGCACGTCTTCCGGCACCAGGTGGATGATCGAGTACCGCGCCACCACTGCGGCCAAGGCGCCGTCGGCGATGTCGAGCGCCATCATCGACCCCTCCTCGAACCGCAGCTCTGGATACGCCTTCCGGGCCTGCTCCAGCATCCCCGGCGACAAGTCCACGCCGAACACGTCCAGCCCCAGGGACGCCAAGTGTGCGGTGACATACCCCGGTCCGCACCCCACGTCCGCGACCGGGCCGCCGACCTCCTTCGCCAACTCGGCGAAGGCTACGTACACGCCCCGCTCCAGCGGGAACTTGCTCAGGCTGCCGCTGAACTGCGCGGCATAGACCTCGGCGACTCCGTTATAAGACTCCTGGATTACCTCATGAGCACTCATGGCCTGATAGCTTCCAGGGCCAACAGGGCTACATGCAAAGCCAGACACGACTCGACCGAGTCCAGATCCACCGACAGGATCCGCTCGATCCGGTGCAGCCGCTCGTAGAACGACGGCCGCGACAGGTGCGCCGCATCCGCCGCCGCCGACTTGTTCCGGCCCGACTCCACATACACCGTCAGCATCCGCACCAGGTCCGTGCCGCGCTCCGCGTCATACGCCAGCAGCGGTCCGAGTTCGCGCTCCACGAACGTCTGCAGCCGCGCATCGTCGCGCAGCAGGTGCAGCAGCCCGCGCAGCCGCACGTCGACCAGCCGGTGGTACGGCGCCGGCCCCGGCGGCTGCCGCACCGCGGCGTCCGCCACCTGTACCGCCTCCAGCAGCGAGCGGCGGGCGTCGCGGACCGCGCCGACCGAGGTGCCGACGGCGATCACGTAGCCGTCCGCCACCGACGGCGACGTCGGCCGCTCGACCAGCCGCCGCACCCGCTCGGCGAACCCGTCCAGGGCCGCGTCCTCCCGGTCCTGCGGCCCGAGCGCCATCAGCAGCCCGACACTGTGCTCGTCCAGCGTGCCGATCAGCGCGGACAGCCGGCGGTCCCGGATGGCGGCGGCGGCCTGGTCGGTCAGCTCCCGCAGCCGGGCCTGCGTCTCCAGCGCCGTCGGGTGCGCCGCGGTGCGCAGCCGCAGCACCACGCCGACCAGGCGGCGGCCGTCCAGGGTGACGCCGAGGGCGCGCGCCCGCAGCGCGACTTCCGACGCCGGCTGGCCGTGCGACAGGATCGCGGTCAGCAGTGTCCGGTGAGTCTGCCGTTCAAGCGAGTCGCGGTCCCGCTCCACCAGCCGGTTCAGCGCCAGCGTGGAGGCGGCGCGCTCCAGCAGCATGGACAGGCGCGGAAGCGGTCCGGCGTCGTTGCAAATAAGGACCAGTCGGCCCCAGTCGTGGCCGCGGGCGCCGACCACCGTGGTCAGCCAGCCGGAGCGCTCGTCGAAGGAGGTGCGGCCCAGGGTGCGCACCGAGCGGGAGCGGCCCTCCCAACCGTCGAGCAGTACTGAGGGGTCGGCGCCGGCCTGGGAGTAGGTGAGCACCTGGTGCGCCATGTTCTCCAGGACCACCGGGCAGCCGGACATCCGGCCGATCTGCTGTACCACCTCATCGGGGGAGGCGCCTTCGACAGCGAGCTCGGTGAAGGTCTGGTGCACCTCGTCCGAGGCGCGCAGCTCGGCCAGCTGGGCGTCGATGATCAGGCCGTGCACCGCCTCGGTGATGGTGACGAACCGGGTGTCCAGGGCCAGCGTGATCACCGGCAGGCTGTGCTTCTCGGCGGCGGCCAGCAGCGCCTTGGGCAGGGTGCTGTCGGTGTAGCGGCGGCCCAGTTCCAGCACCAGGCCGGCGGCGCCGAGCTCGGCCAGGTCGGCGACGAACTCGGCGAGCCGCTCGCGGTCCTCGGGCCAGGCGATGCCGGTGGACAGCACCAGCTCGCCGCCGCGCAGGATGGTCCCGACGTCGACCAGCTCGGTGACGTGCACCCAGCGCACCACGCGGTCCAGGCCGGCGGCCCCGGCCACCACCCGCGGACCGCCCTGCTTGACCGGGCCGAGCTGGAGCACGTCGCCGACGGTCGGGTACTGCGAGGCGTAGACGGAACGGCCGGCTCCGGGAGAGAAAAGGGAGCCGGACTCAGAACCGTAATCCGGGCCGGTGCCGGACCCGGGGCCGGGTGCCGACTCCGCCGTCGGCGCACCGGGCTGCGCCGACGGCTCGGACTGTTGCTCGGACTGCTTGCCGACCTGCTGTTCGGACCTGGCGTCCGGCCGCGCTGTGGCTTCGGGGCGGTCCTCGGGCCGGTCTGTGCTGCTCACGGTGGCTCCTGGTGGCGTGCGGGTCAGAACGGACTCCCGGGCGGGCCGGCGCCCGGTCCGCGTGCGGGTTTCTTCACCCATTGTTCTTTGCAAAGTGTTCAGAAGGCTCGCACTGCCGACGCACCCTGCCAGGTGCGCCGACGGCCGCGCAAGGGATTCGGTGAGATCGGTCCGTGTAGGGGTTAACGCGGGATCGGGTTGTGCAGGTCAGAAGTAGGTCGCGATTTCGTTGCGAGGTTCTTTTTCCTCGACGGAATCCCTTGTTTCTCGGCCGGATGTCTGTAACGATCCTCACTCGGACCCGGGTAGCCGTGTGCCGAACCGTAAGGAACCGGCGGGTGCGCCGGTGTACCTGGCAGCGTGTCGAGGTTTGCAAGCCGTCAAGGGAGAACGTTGTGCACCAGTACATCGGCGGAGCGCTGAGGACCGGGTCGTCGGGAGTCGGGCATCAGGTCGCGAATCCGGCGGACGGCGGCGTCATCGTCGAGCTGGTACTGGGTGACGCGCGGGACGCCGACCAGGCGGTGGCCGCGGCCCGGGCGGCTTACCCCGAATGGAGTAGGGCGGCGCCGGTCGAGCGCTCCGCCGCCCTGCACAAGCTCGCCGGGATCCTCGACGAGCGGGCCGCGCACTTCGCCGAGACCGAGTCCCGGCAGACCGGCAAGCCGATCCGCCTGACCACCGGCTTCGACGTCCCCGGCACCGTGGACAACACCGCGTTCTTCGCCGGCGCCGCGCGGCACCTGGAAGGCAAGGCCTCGGCCGAGTACTCCGGCGACCACACCAGCGCCGTCCGGCGGGAACCGATCGGGGTCGTCGCCTCGATCGCGCCGTGGAACTACCCGCTGCAGATGGCCGCCTGGAAGATCCTGCCGGCCGTCGCCGCCGGGAACACGATCGTGCTCAAGCCGGCCGAGATCACGCCGCTGACCGCCTTGATGTTCGCGCAGGCCTGCACCGACGCCGGCCTTCCGGACGGCGTGGTGAACGTCGTCACCGGAACCGGCCCGGTGGCCGGCGAGGCGCTGATGGCGCACCCCGACGTGCGGATGGTGTCCTTCACCGGCTCCACGCCGGTCGGCAAGCGGGTCATGGAGGTCGCCTCCCGGACCGTCAAGCGCGTGCACCTGGAACTCGGCGGCAAGGCGCCGTTCGTGGTCTTCGACGACGCCGATCTGGAGGCCGCGGTGCACGGCGCGGTGGCCGGCTCGCTGATCAACACCGGCCAGGACTGCACCGCCGCCACCCGCGCCTACGTGCACCGCAGCCGGTTCGACGAGTTCGTGGCGGGCGTCGCCGACCTGTACGCGACCGTGAAGCTCGGCGCTCCGATGGACCCGGCGACCGACCTCGGACCCCTGGTCTCGCACCGGCAGCGGGACCGGGTCGCCGGGTTCGTCGAGCGGGCGCGCGGCCACGGCGCCCGGATCGTGGTCGGCGGCGAGGCGCCCGGCGGCGCCCTGGCAGCCGGCGCCTACTACCGGCCGACGCTGGTCACCGACGTGGCGCAGGACTCGGAGATCGTCCAGGACGAGGTCTTCGGCCCGGTGCTGACCGTGCTGCCCTTCGACACCGACGACGAGGCGTTCGCACTCGCCAACGACACCCCCTACGGCCTGGCCGCCTCGGCGTGGACCCGGGACCACTTCCGGGCGTTGCGCGCCGTGCGGGAGATCGCCGCGGGCTGCGTGTGGATCAACGACCACATCCCGATCATCAGCGAGATGCCGCACGGCGGCTACCAAGCCTCCGGCTTCGGCAAGGACATGTCGTCCTACTCCTTCGAGGAGTACACGCAGGTCAAGCACACCATGCACGACATCACCGGAGTAGCGCGCAAGCCCTGGCACCGCACCATCTTCGAACTTTGATCTCCCGCTCCTGCATCCAGTTCCGACCCGACCCGTTTCACGCTTCTGCCCCCCGACCCCACAGGTGATAGGACGGACCCCTCGCATGAACGACATATCCCGCGCCCGCGACGAGTTCCTCGAATCCGCCGACCGCTACCCCGAGGCCTTCCGCCACCAGGTGGGCAGCGCCTCGCGCCGCGGGTTCCTGGCCGCCGGCGTCGGGGTGGGCGCGGCCGGCCTGCTCGGCGCCTGCTCGACCAAGACCAAGAAGGCCGCCGGCGGCACCGGCACCGGCAGCGCGGGCAGCTCGGGCGCTTCCGGCAGTTCCAGCAGCTCGGGCGCGGCGAGCAGCCCGACGTCGGCGGCGGCCCCGGAGGGCAAGGCCGGCACCGACAAGTCCGACGCCGAGAAGATCATCAACTTCTCCAACTGGGTGTCCTACATCGACGTCGACCCCAACGACAAGAACAAGCACCCCACGCTGGACGGCTTCAAGAAGGCCACCGGCATCGAGGTGAAGTACACCGAGGACGTCAACTCCAACGACGACTTCTTCGCCAAGATCCACCAGCAGCTGGCGAGCGGCCAGGACACCGGCCGCGACCTGATGGTGCTGACCGACTGGATGGTCGGCAAGCTGCGGCAGCTGGGCTACCTGCAGCCGCTGAACCTGGACAACATCCCGAACTTCAAGAACCTGCTGCCCGAGGCGCAGAACCCGGTCTACGACCCCCACCGCAAGCACACCGTGCCGTGGGCGCGCGGCTTCAGCCTGATCGGCGTCAACCTGAAGTCCTCGGGCCTGACCAAGGACCAGGCCCAGCAGCTGTCGATCAAGGACATGCTCACCAACACCAAGTACAAGGGGAAGGTCGGCTACTTCGCCGAGATGGAGGACGGCGTCGGCTTCGCGATGCTGGCCAACGGCATCGACCCGGCGAAGTTCACCGACGACGAGTTCGCCAAGGCCGTGGGCTACGTGCAGAAGGCGCGCGACAGCAACCAGATCCGGCAGTTCACCGGCAACGACTACATCAATGACCTGACCAACGGGAACTACGCCATGTGCATGGCGTACTCCGGCGACGTCGCCCAGCTCGACGACGAGAACATCGTCTGGGTGGTGCCCCAGGAAGGCATGATGTGGTTCGCCGACAACATGTGCATCCCGGCGCTGGCCGCGCACAAGACCAACGCCGAGAAGTTCATGAACTACATGCTCGACCCGAAGGTCGCCGCCACCCTCGACGACTTCATCAGCTACATCCCGTCGATGACCGGTGCCGACGCCGCGATGAAGGACGTTGACGACGCGGCGCTGAAGAACGAGCTGATCTTCCCGGACGACGCCATCAAGGCCAAGGCGCACGAGTTCATGGACCTGGACCTGAAGACGCTCGACAAGTACATCGCGCAGTTCAAGGAAGTCACCGGCTGACGCTTGGCCTCTTCCCGGACCGGACTGTCCGCCTCGTCCCACCCGCATCGCGGACGGTCCGGCCCGGCGTCCCCGTCATCCCACTCCCGACCGCAAGACAGGCAGGCAGCGGTACATGAGCAACAACACAGCGGCCAACAACACAGCGGCCGGTGACCTCCGGCTGGTCAACGTCACCAAGCGCTTCGGCGCCTTCACCGCCGTGGACGACCTGACGCTGACGATCCCGCAGGGCTCGTTCTTCGCGCTGCTCGGCGCCTCGGGCTGCGGCAAGACCACCACCTTGCGCATGGTGTCGGGCCTGGAGGAGCCGACGGCCGGCCGCGTGCTGATCGGCGAGGACGACATCACCCGGCTGCGCCCCTACAAGCGCCCGGTGAACACGGTGTTCCAGAACTACGCCCTGTTCCCGCACTTGACCATCGCCGAGAACATCGCCTTCGGCCTTCGGCGGCGCGGCATCAAGGACGTGCGCAAGCCGGTCCAGGACATGCTGGACCTGATCGAGCTCTCGCACATCGGCGGCCGCAAGCCCAGCCAGCTCTCCGGCGGCCAGCAGCAGCGGGTGGCGCTGGGCCGGGCGCTGATCAACCGGCCGCAGGTGCTGCTGCTGGACGAGCCGCTGGGCGCGCTGGACCTGAAGCTGCGCCGGCAGATGCAGATCGAGCTCAAGCGGATCCAGACCGAGGTGGGCCTGACCTTCGTGCACGTCACGCACGACCAGGAGGAGGCCATGACCATGGCCGACACCATCGCGGTGATGAACCACGGGCGGATCGAGCAGCTGGGCTCGCCGACCGACCTGTATGAGAACCCGAAGACCACGTTCGTGGCGAACTTCCTCGGCCAGTCGAACCTGTTGCCGGGTAAGGCCGGCGGGGTGGTCGGCGAGCATGTCCAGGTAACCCTGGAGGACGGCACCCGCGTGCTGATCCCCGCCGAGCGCAACTGCGCCTCCGGCGAGGACGTCATCGTCGGCGTCCGCCCCGAGAAGATGTCGATCCACGCCTCGGCCGAGGAGGTCCCGGCCGACCGCAACGTCCTGACCGGCGGCGTCGTCACCGACACCAGCTTCGTCGGGGTCTCCACGCAGTACCTCGTCAAGGCCTCCGGCTGCGACGAGCTCGGCGTGTTCGTCCAGAACGACGGCGCCCGCATCTTCCGGCCCGGCTCGGACGTCGTCGTGTCCTGGGACCCGTCGCAGGGCTTCGGCCTGGACGGCCGCCAGGACATCGACGCCGGCGCGGAGGCGGACCTGGAGGCCGCCTCGTGAGCGCGCCG
>JABFWL010000080.1 GCA_013362315.1 Catenulispora sp.
GGCCGGCGCGCTCGGCCAGGGCGGCGACCACCGCTGAGGCGGCGGTGTCGGCGCGCGCGGCCGCGGTGCGGGCGGCGGCGCGGGTGGTCTCGGCGTGGTCGGCCTCGGCCATCGCCATCGCGGTCAGGACCCGCCAGGCGTAGCGCTCGTCGCCGAGGAACTGCGGCTTGTCCAGGAAGGCCTGGAACGCGGTGCGGGCCTCGGTGATGGAGCGGGTCAGCCAGACCGCCTTCTCGATCTCGCGGCGAATGCCCGGCAGCGCGTACTGGTGCTCGAAGCCGCGGCTCGGGGTACGCGCGCCCAGCGCCAGCTCGGCGCGCGCGGTGTCGTGGTCGCCGCGCAGCATGGCCAGGTCGGCCAGGTACTCGTGGGTGCTGGAGCCGTGGATGCCGGGCGGGTCGACGTCCAGGCTGGAGTTCAGCGCCGCCACCGCCTCGTCCCAGCGGCCCAGGGCCATCAGCGACTCGGCCATGTTGGTCCACAGCATGCTCTCGGCGATCCGCAGGCGCACGCCGCGCCGCTTCAGCTCGGCCAGCCCGGCCCGCGCCACCTGCACCGCCTCCTGGTGCCGGTCCAGGGTCTCCAGGGCGCTGCACAGGTTGATGTAGCCGCGGCCGATGATGCCGGGGTCGCCGTAACCGAGCGCGTCGATGATGGCCTGGCGCAGGTTGGCCAGGCCCTCCTCGTGGGTGCCCAGGGACACCTGGCCGGCCAGCACGGTGCCCTTGGTGATGGCCGCGGCGATCCGGTAGAGGTCGGAGTCGATCTTGTCTGCCAGCAGCGCCGTCTCCTCGGCGAAGCGCAGCGCGGCGTCGATGTCGTCGGATGTCAGCATCTTGATGAAGGAGGCGCTGTTCGTGATCTGCACCCGCACCTGCGGGCTGGACTCGCCGTCCACCAGGTCCAGCGCGGCCCAGATGTCCGCCATGCCGTCGCCGCGACCCAATACGTGGTGGTCGCGGCTGCGCAAGTGGTGCAACAGCGCTGCCAGTTCCGGCTCCTGGGCCGGGTCCACCCGCTTGAGCGCCTTGTCGGTGAGGGACAGCGCCCGGTGCGGGTCGCCGGCCAGATGCGCCGCACACGCCGTCTTGTACAGCAGCCGCGCGTAGTCCAGGCCGGGCTCGGGCACCTGGTCCCACAGGTCCAGCGCCCGCTCCAGCATCTGGTGCTCCTCGGCGTACGCGTAGCGGGCGTCGGCGGTCTCGGCCGCCTTCAGCGCCGCGTCGTAGGCCCGCGGGTAGTCCCGCGCCGAGTACCAGTGGTGCGCCAGCTCCACCTCGCGCATCTCGGCGGCCACCAGCGAGGGCTCGGCCTCCAGCAGCTCGGCGTAGCGCCGGTGCAGCGCCGAGTGCTCGCCGGGCAGCAGCTCGTTGTGCACGGCCTCGCGCAGCAGCGCGTGCCGGAACCGGTAGCTCGTCGGTCCCTCGCCGGGCACCAGGATGTGCGCCTGGAACGCCGGGCGAATCAGCTCATTGAGCTCGTCGTCGGTGGTGCCGGTGACCAGCAGCAGGAACCGGTGGTCCACCGGCGGCAGCGCCGCGGACAGCAGCCGCAGCATCCGCTGCGTCGGCTCGGGCAGCTGCTCCACCTTGATCAGCAGCAGGTCGCGCAGGGTGTCGGAGAGCGCGAAGCCGCCGACGTCGGCGGGCATGCCGCCGGTGCCCTCGGTGACCGCGCAGGCCAGCTCCTCGGTGAAGAACGGGTTCCCCTCGGCGCGGGCGAACACCTCCTCGGCGAAGCCCGGCGGCAGGTCCCGGCCGGTCCGGCCGTAGATCGAGGCCAGCTGCTCGGCGCTCTCCCCGGTGGTCAGCGGCCCCAGGTCGATGCGGTGCACGCCGCGGATCCGGTCGGCCTCGGCCAGGAACGGCCGCAGCGGATGGCCGCGGTGCAGGTCGTCGGTGCGGTAGGTGGCGGCGATCAGCACCTGGGACTCGCGCAGCGAGCGGGCCAGGAAGCCGAGCAGGTCGCGGGTGGAGCGGTCGGCCCAGTGCAGGTCCTCCAGGACCAGCAGCAGCGTCTCGTCCGAGCCCAGGTCCTCCAGCAGGCCCAGCACCGCGTCGAACAGCCGGCCGCGGGCGGAGATCTCGCCGGCCCGGGCGACCGCGGGCAGCCCCTCGACGTGCCGCTCCATCCGCGCCGGAGCGGAGGCCTCCGCGCTCATCCCCTCGGAGAGCTCCGGCAGCAGCCACGACAGCTCGCGGCGCCGCACCCCGTTGCTGTCGCCGAACGCCGACGGGCAGTCCCGCAGCAGCTGGCGCAGCGCGGCGACGAAGGGCGCGTAGGCCACGCCCTCGTCGCCGAGTTCGGCGCACCCGCCGATCAGCACCCGCACGTCCGCGGGCCGCTCGCCCCCCTCGGCGGACGGTCCGGGCGCCTGCTCCGGGTCCAGCAGCGGCCGGACGAACTCCTCGACGAGCCGGGACTTGCCGATGCCGGCGTCGCCCCCGACCACCACGACGGCCGGCTCCCCGCCCGCCGCTGCGGCCAGCAGCGAGCGGAGCTTGGACAGCTCCGGCCCGCGGCCGACGAAGACGGGGCTCACCTGGCGCATCGACACATGGTCGAGCATCGCACAGGCGCCTGTGTCAGGTCACCGGCGTTTCATCGGAATGTGATGACCGCCGTACGGTATGTACCTTGTCCGGGGTTTTGCCCCGGGCGTAACGCGCGGACTTGGCCAGCCGGTAGCGCTTGGCGGCCTGGATGAGGTCGGCGTTGTGGGACTTGGCGAGGTCGATGGTGAACAGGGTGTTGTTCATGGTGCTGGTCATGGTGTGGTCGTCCACCCTCTCGGAGGAGCTCGTCTTCTCGGAGACTTCTTCTCGTGATGTGTACTAGTCTCCGCCCAGAGGTGCTCCCTACACATGAGGAAGCAGACCAGTTCCCGGGCACTGAGGTACCTTAGGTATGGTCCTCAGGTACCTCAGAGACGCTTACAGCACACTCGGGCCGCGCTGTCGAAGCGTTATTCGCCGCCTTAGACGGCCGTAGCCGTCACCCGCGCCGCCGGCCGTCGTTGGGCAGGGCGGAATACGCACCGCAGGAGGAGGTCGTACCTTGAGTGTCGCCCTGAGCGGCTTAGGCGGCTTAAGCGCCTTAAGCACCGCGAGCCCGGAAGCCCCGGTCGCCTCGGATTCCCGAGGCTGGGTCGGGGCGTTGTTCGCCACCCACCGCCGGGTCGCCGTACGAACCCCGGCCGGCACCGCCGGACCGGAGTTCTGCACCTGCGGGGACGTGTGGCCGTGCCGCCGTGAGGAACTGGCGGTGCGGATGCTCGACTCGGCCTTTTCGGCCGGTCCGCAAGGGCCCTACCGGTCCTCCTCGGCCTGCCTCGGCGGCACGATCGGCGCCGGCCGGTAGGGCAGTTCCGCCTTCTTCCCGAACAGCATCCCGGCGATCGCCGTCAGCTCGTCGTCATCGTCGGGGTCCAGCGGCCGCACCTCGGCCCGCTCCCGGCCGGCCGGCGAGCTCGGCAGCTGGTTGCCGGCGGCGATCGCGCGGTAGTGAGTGCTCGGCGCCGGCAGCGCCGGCTTCACCTCGCGCTCGCGCAGCATCGCCGCCTCCTCGGCCTCGGCCTCGGCCGCGGCCAGCGCCGCCGCCTCGGCGCGGTCCGCCGAGCTCTCCGTCATCGCGCGGTCGGTGAACACCAGCGGGCGCTCGTGCTCGGTGACGATGTGCTTCACCACCTGCACGTCGCCGTTCACGTCCCAGACCGCGATGCCCGGGGTGAGCGAGGGGATGATCTCCACGGCCCAGCGTGGTAGCCCCAGAACCTTGCCGGTGGTGCGGGCCTCGTCGGCCTTCTGCATGTAGACCGTGCGGGTCGAGGCCATCTTCAGGATCGCCGCCGCCTCCTTGGCCGCCGCGCCGTCCACGACGTCGGACAGGTGGTGGACCACCGCGACGAAGGACAGGCCGAGCCGGCGGCCGAACTTCAGCAGCCGCTGGAACAGCTGCGCCACGAACGGCGAGTTGATGATGTGCCAGGCCTCTTCGACCAGCAGGATGCGCTTCACCCGGTCCGGGCGCAGCCAGGTGTGCTCCAGCCAGACCCCGACGATGGCCATCAGGATCGGCATGCCGATCGAGTTGCGGTCGATGGCCGACAGGTCGAAGACGATCAGCGGCGAGTCCAGGTCGATGCCCTGCGTGGTGGGGCCGTCGAACATCCCGGCCAGGTCGCCGTCGACCAGCCGGTCCAGCACCAGCGCCACGTCCAGGCCCCAGGCCTGCACGTCCTCTATCGTGACGTTCATGTCCTCGGCCGCCGAGGTCACCGGCGTGCGCAGGGCCTCCACGATGTCGGACAGGATCGGCTGGCGGCTGTAGCGGGCCGCGTTCTCGCCGACCCGCAGGTGCGCCGCCTTCAGCGCGTAGCCGGCCCGCTCGTCCAGCGGCCGGCCCTGCGCCACCTCCACTATCGTGCGCAGCAGCGCCAGCTGGCCGGTGGAGGTGATCGCCGGGTCCAGCGGGTTCAGCCGGATGCTGTCGGCGCGCGCGCCGTGCGGGTCCAGCCGCACCGGTGTGACGCCGAGCGAGCGGGCGATCAGGTGCCACTCGCCGACCCCGTCCTCGCCCTGCGCGTCCAGCACCACCACCTGCCGGTCCTTGAACCGCAGCTGGCGCAGCACATAGGTCTTCTCCAGCGCCGACTTCCCGTTCCCGGACTCGCCGAGCACCAGCCAGTGCGGGGCCGGCAGCTGCTGGCCGTAGAGCTGGAACGGGTCGTAGATGTAGCCCTTGCCGGAGTACACCTCGCGCCCGATGATCACGCCGGAGTCGCCCAGCCCCGGCGCCGCGGTCGGCAGGTAGACGGCCTGCGCCTGCGAGGACGAGGTGCGCACCGGCGGCCGCGTGGTCTCGATCTTGCCGAACAGCAGCGAGGCGAAGCCCTCGGTCAGCGAGTCGATGACGGAGCGTCCGGCCATGATTCGCCCTCCTTACTTCCGCAGTCCGGTGGCGAACGGCAGGGTGTTGGTGAAGGCCCGATGGTGCTCGCGATCGCACCACTCCAGCTTCAGGAACGACTTGCCGGCCGAGGCCCGGATGGTGCGCTTGTCCCGGCTCAACGGCTCCGGCCCGCGCGCCGAGACGGTGATGTAGCCGACCAGGTTCACCCCGGCGGCGCCGGAGGCCAGGTCCTCGCCGCGCTGGTCCACCCGGCCGGCGTGGGCCCGCTCGCGCGGGTCGTCGACCCGCCCGAGCTTGGCCTGCCGCGAGGCCTCGGCGTCGGTGTTGATCTTCTCGGTCAGCATCCGCTCGATCGCGACGTCGGTGGGCTCCAGGTCCATGGTGACCGCGACGGTGCGGATCACGTCCGGGGTGTGCACCAGCAGCGGCGCCAGGAAGTTGACGCCGACCGGGGTCAGCGGCCACTCCTTGATCCAGGCCGTGGCGTGGCACCAGGGCTCGGCGGTCCCCGACTCGCGGGTCTTGGCCCGCAGGAACTGCGGGTGCGTGGCGTCCAGCTCGGCCGGCCAGGCGTTGCGCCGCGACATCGCGTGCAGGTGGTCGATCGGGTGGTCGGGGTCGTACATGGAGTGGATCAGCGAGGACAGCGCGACCGGCCCGAGCGGCTGGCGCACCTTGATGTCGGCGTCGGCCAGCCGGGCGCAGATGTCGGCCAGCTCCCGGGCCATGATGATGCCGATCCCGACGTCCACCGCGCCCCGGCCGATGACGTAGGCCTCCGAGGCCAGCTCCTTGGTGTAGGGCATGCACGCGATCAGGTACGCGCGGTGCTGCTCCGAGGAGGTGGACACCATCGACAGCAGGTGCTCGTAGGACTCCTGCAGCCAGCGCGGCGCGTTCTCGTCGCCGCGGCGCGCGACGTCCTTGGCGTGCGCGTCGGGGTCGGCCGGCAGCGTGCGGGCGAGCATTTGCAGCCGGGTGACGAAGCCGTCGCCGTTGGCCACGTGCCGCAGCAGCGTGCCGAACCGGTCGACCAGCGACTCCTGGTCCTCGGAGTCCCGCGAGCCGACTCCGGGGCCCTCGATCTCCAGGGTGGCGGTGACGGTGCGCCGGTCCAGGTGCATCAGCACCGCGATCTCGTCCGGGCCGAACTGCGCGCGCAGCCAGCGCAGCCGGCCGACGCCGGGCGGCGGGCCGATCTCCACCTCGCTGCCGTCGATCCGGGTGCCGGCCTCCATGGCGCGCGAGCGCCAGGCCGCCGCCGGGGAGCGCAGCAGCCGCTTGTAGGAGCGGTTGATCTCGTACCACTTGTAGACGGTCCGGCCGTTGTACGGCATGAACACCAGGATCAGCGCGAGCGCGGGGCCGGCGAGGATGCCCAGCACCTTGAGGAACGTCGTCGGGACGAAGAACCCTGAGATCAGCGAGAGCGCGCAGCACAGCACGATCACCGCGATCTCGCCGGTCTCCCGGTTGCGGCCGATGATCGCGCTCGGCTTGGCCTTGCCCAGCAGGTAGGCGCGCCGGTACTGCGGGGGCTCCTGCTGCGTGGTGCTCATCGGGGACCCCCGGCGGCCGGCGCCCTCAGGGTGCGGATCATGCTTGACGTGGTGCTCACGGCGGTGCCTTCCAGCGGATGTTCACAGGGTCCTGGCGCGTCGCAGCCCTCGAGGTCGTCGCGACCCTCAATGTCACAGCGCCGGCCGCAGGGGGTCCGTACACGGCCCGGCGGCCCGTCGGAGCGCCCGGGGCCGCGTCCGGCCGCGAACGGCCCGCCACGGGCCGCTGCGGCCGATTCCGAAGGCTGATACCCGATGCCCGACATGTCGCCTCTCCCGCCCCGTCCTCAGGATCCGCCGCGCGGCGGCGGCGGAGGCTTGGGGACGGTCGGGGCCGGCGCGGCGCGCAGCCGGGAGGCCGAGGTGGCCGAGCCGGTGTTGCCGCCGTTCCCCCCGTTCCCGCCGTTGCCGCCGCCCACGGCACCCCCGGCGTTCCCGCCGTCCGCGCCGGGGCGCACCGTCAGGGCCCTGCCGGTGTGCGCCGCGATGCCGGCCGCGGCGCCCGCGCCGGAGGCCAGGGCGCCCACCGACATCCCGGAGATGGCGCTGCCGATGTTCCCGCCGCCCCCGCCGCCGGCGAACGCCCCGCCGATCCGGTTGGCGTGCGCGGCGATGCCGTTGCGCATCGTGCCGGCCGTGGAGGTGAAGGCGGCGCTGGTGATCGCGGCCTTGCCGATCTTCGCGGCCCGCTCCTTGTGCAGGCTCAGCATCTCGTCGCCGAACATCGGCACGAACCGGTAGACCAGGCCGGAGGCGAAGATCGAGATGATCATGATCGCCAGCCCGGACAGCACCGCCCCGAACGAGTCCTGTGGCCCGGAGGAGACCGCGGTGGCCAGCGACAGCACGATGACGATGATCGGTTTGACCAGGTCGATGGAGATCATCAGCCCGACCCAGCGCCGGATGTGGCCCCACATCGACTTGTCGACGAAGCCGGCGTAGACGGCGGTGGCCAACACCGCGCCGACGTACAGCATCGCGGCCCGGATGACCAGCTCCAGCCACAGCAGCACGGCCGCGATCATCGACACCACGGAGACGAAGATCAGCATGATCGGCCCGCCGCCGAGCCCGGAGTTCGGGTCCAGCGCGTGCGAGAACGACTGCAGGAAGCCGTTTCTGGACGAGGAGGAGCCGTTGCCGATGGCGTTCGACACCGAGTCGGTGAGCTTCACCATCCCGACCAGCGCCAGCGGCGTGAACAGCGAGGCGAGCACGGCCATCCACAGATAGCCCGTCGCCTCGCCTATGGCCGTGAGGACCGAGTCGCCGCGCACCGCGCGCTTGACCACCGACAGCAGCCACAGCAGCACGGTCAGGACGGTCGAGGCGGCGAACACGATCCCGTACTGGCCGACGAAGCCCAGGTTGGTGAAGTCGACGGTGGCGGTCTTGCTGATGGCGTCCGACAGGTGGTCGATCACCCACTGCGCGGCCTGCGCGCAGCCGTGCGCGATGGCGCCGAGCGGGTCGGTGATGGTGTCGGCGGTGGTCGGGGTCCCGGCCGGGTCCTGGCCGGGACCGGGGGTGGCGCCGCCGATCAGCTGCTGGGTGTCCTCGCAGTTCTTCTTCATGGCGCCGATCAGCCCGTTGCAGACCGGGTCCGGCGCCATCGGCAGGGTGCTCAGCAGGTCAGGGTGCATAGCGGAGCCTCGAGAACTGCTCGACGGCCTTCTGCAGGTCGGCGGGGATCGAGGCCTGCTGCGTCGACACCGGCGTCGGCCCGTCGGCCTGCTCGAAGGCGTTCAGCCGCCAGTCGCCGCCGACCCAGGTCAGCGTGGTGGTCAGGGTGTTCCAGGTCTGCGTGACCGGCTCGGTGGAGCCGGGGCCGGCCAGGCCCGCGATGCCGATGCCCCACACCGCAACGACCGCCTTCTGGCCGGCGTATGACTGCATGCTGACTCCGATCGGCACGTTGCGGTACACCAGTGTCTGCCCCTTAGGAGGGGTGCCCTGGGCGTCCAGCCCGAACCCTTTCAGGCCCCTGGTGAATGCGTCGTCGAGCGACTTCTGGAGCCCGGCGGCTATGGCCGGGTCGGCGATCGTCTGGACCAGCTTGTGCCGCGAGTCCGGGTGCACCATCGCGTCGGAGGCGAAGGCCGCGAAGTAGTTGGCCGCGGCGGCCTGCGCACCCTGCTGCGTGTCCGGATAACCCATGGCAATACCCTGCGACGTGTCGCCGGGGAACGCCGGCCCGCCGCCGGGCGCGGTGGTCGAGCCGACCGGCCCGGTGC
>JABFWL010000266.1 GCA_013362315.1 Catenulispora sp.
GAGCCAGCACGTGTACCGGCGGATCGGCTTCCGCAACACCGCGATGCTCGGCATCGGGACGGCGGCGCTGATCCTGTTCGCGTTCCCTCTCCTGCCCTACCCGGGCCGGGCCTGGCAGCCGGCCCTGCTGATGCTGCTGCTCGGCGCGGCCCTGGGCCTGTTCCAGCTCCCGCTGATCGTCGGGGTGCAGTCGACGGTGGGCTGGGCGGAGCGCGGCACGACCACGGCGTCGGTGCTGTTCTGCCGCCAGACCGGCCAGACCATCGGCGCCTCGGTCTTCGGCGCGGTGGCCAACGGAGTACTGGCGTCGCGGCTGGGCGGTGCGAGCGACCTGGACTCGGTGACCCGGGGCCTGGACGGGGGTGCGGTTCCGGAGGCCACGCGGCGGGCGATCGCGGACGCGGTGCACGCGGTGTATCTGGGCGCGGGATGCGCGGCCGCCGCGGCCTTCCTGGTGCTGCTGCTCCTGGCGCCGCGGCGCTTTCCGGTGCTCAAGGACTGAGGATCCGCGGCGGGTGCATCGACCGCTCCCCGGCCGCAAAAGTCTGAGTTAACGCGGGTAACATTGCAGGTCAGCGTAGTAAGCGCATACCGACCGGCCAGTTTGGTGAAAACGCCGCGTGGTCGGAAACCGGCGAGTAGCGTGCGTGGCTCCGCCCACCCCCCAACCTCCCTGCGGTCCCCCGCACAGGACCCGAGCCACGCAAGGAGCACCGGGATGTCCCACGACCGGTCCCCGTCGTACCCGTACCGCCATGCACCGCAGAACACGTCCCTGCCGTACGAGGCCACCTACCCGTGGATGCCGCCCGCCCCGCCGCCCGAACCGGCCGCACGGCGCCGCCCTCCGCAGGCCCCTCTCGGCCACCACAGCGATCTGCGGATCCTGCGCAGTGCGCACCGCTGGCAGCGGCGCACCGCCACCCTCACCGCGCTCGGCTATTTCACGCTGTTCCTGATCCTCTCGGCGTTCGCCCCGTCGTTCATGACGAGCACCGTCACCGACGGACTGCCCACCGGGCTGCTGCTCGCCCTGCTCCAGATACCCGTCACCTGGCTGGCGATCGCGCTGTACGAGCACACGGCCCGCCGCTACGTCGACCCGATCGCGGACCGCATCCGCAAGCAGGCCGAGCTGGACGCCAAGCGGGAGGCGGCGCGATGACCACCGGGTTCAGCGGAAACGCCCAGGCCATGTCCCTCGTCGCCTTCTCCACCGTCGCCGCGATCACCCTGCTGCTGTGCGTGATGACCGGCCCGGACGGCGACGACCTCGACGAGTTCTACACCGGCTACGGCTCCCTCTCCCCCATGCGCAACGGCCTCGCCATCGCCGGCGACTACATCTCCGCGGCGAGCGTGCTCGGCACGGGCGGCGTGATCGCCCTGTGCGGCTACGACGGGATCGCACTCGCCCTGAGCACCGCGCTGTCGCTGATGCTGCTGATGTTCCTGCTGGCCGAACCCCTGCGCAACGCGGGCCGGTTCACGATGGGCGACGCGCTGGCCCGCCGTATGCCGGGCCGGGGGGTGCGGATCACCGCCTGTGTGGTCACCATCGCCGCGCTGCTGCCGCTGATGCTGGTCCAACTGGCGGGCACCGGACAGCTGCTGGCGTTCATCCTCGGCTTCTCCGGCGACTCGCTGAAGACCGGCTGCATCATCGGGCTCGGCGCCCTGATGATCAGCTACGCGGCGATCGGCGGCATGAAGGGCACCGCCCTCATCCAGATCGCGAAGATCGTGATGCTGCTCGGCTCGGGCGCCGTGGTCGCCCTGCTCGTACTGCGGCGCTTCGACTGGGATCCGGCAGCGCTGTTCAACGCCGCCGCCGCGCAGAGCGGGGTCGGTTCCGCCTTCCTGCACTCCGGCGTCGAGTTCGCGGGCAGCTCCAACCCCCGCCTGGACATGATCACTTCGGAGCTCACGGTCGTCCTCGGCGGCGCCTGTCTGCCGCACGTCACCATGCGCATGTACACCGCGCGCAGCGCCCGCCAGGTCCGGCGCTCGATGTCCTGGGCGGTGTCGTCGGTGGTGCTGTTCGTCCTCATCATGACGGTCGTCGGGTTCGGTGCGACGGCGTTGATCGGCCGTGCGGTGATCGCGCAGGCCGACCCGCAGGGCAACACGGCCTATCTGCTCGGCTCACGGGCGGCCTTCGGTGCGAACGTGTCGGCGTCGGAGACGTTCCTGTTCACCACGGTCACCACGGCGATCTTCCTGACCCTGCTCGCCTCGGTCGCCGGGATG
>JABFWL010000458.1 GCA_013362315.1 Catenulispora sp.
CGCGGTGGCCGTGGACACGATCATCAACCAGAAGCAGAACTGGGAGTCGGGCGACCCGAAGAAGCAGGTCCGCTGCATCTACGTCGCCATCGGCCAGAAGGGCTCCACCATCGCGGCCGTCAAGGGCGCGCTGGAGGAGGCCGGGGCGATGAAGTACACGACCATCGTCGCGGCCCCCGCCTCGGACCCGGCCGGCTTCAAGTACCTGGCGCCGTACACCGGCTCGGCCATCGGCCAGCACTGGATGTACGCCGGCAAGCATGTGCTGATCGTCTTCGACGACCTGTCCAAGCAGGCCGAGGCCTACCGCTCGATGTCGCTGCTGCTGCGCCGCCCGCCGGGGCGCGAGGCGTACCCGGGTGACGTCTTCTACCTGCACTCCCGCCTGCTGGAGCGTTGCGCGAAGCTGAGCGACGACATGGGCGCGGGCTCGATGACCGGTCTGCCGGTGATCGAGACCAAGGCGAACGACATCTCGGCGTTCATCCCGACCAACGTCATCTCGATCACCGACGGTCAGTGCTTCTTCGAGACCGACCTGTTCAACTCCGGCGTGCGTCCGGCGATCAACGTGGGTACCTCGGTCTCCCGCGTGGGTGGTTCGGCGCAGGTGAAGGCGATGCGTTCGGTCTCCGGTTCGCTGCGTGTGGACCTGGCCCAGTTCCGCGACCTGGAGGCGTTCGCCGCTTTCGCCTCGGACCTGGACGACGCCTCCAAGGCGCAGCTGGCCCGTGGTCAGCGCATGGTCGAGATCCTCAAGCAGGGCCAGTACGAGCCGTACCCGGTGCAGGAGCAGGTGGCGGCGATCTGGATCGGCTCTTCCGGCTCGATCGACGACGTGCCGGTGGCCGACGTGCGCCGCTTCGAGAAGGAGTTCATCTCCTACCTGAAGACCGACCACGCCGGGATCCTGAGCTCGATCGCCGAGACCGGCCAGCTGCCGGACGAGGCGGTGTCGGCGCTGAAGGACGCGGTCGCGCAGTTCAAGCGCAGCTTCGAACTCGCCGACGGCACCCTGCTCTCGGACCAGGCCAAGGTCGAGGCGCTGGACGAGGACGAAGTCGGCCAGGCCACCATCACCCGGCACAAGGTTCGATGACGGTTTCGGGTGGCGCCTCGACGGGGGGGAGTACGATGAAGTCGCAAGACCCTTCATCGCAGCCTGACCGTGTTTGTGATCAGGTCTAGACCTCACGCCGGTCCCATGACTCGCCTTGCTGCCCTCACCGTGCGAGGCGATCACCATGGCTGCCATTCCCTATGACGGCGCGGAGCCGTTCCCCGACCGTTCCCCGACCACGGCCACTGTCCGACAGCGCAGAATCCAGGTGGCGGTGACGGCGTTGCTCGTCCTCGCGCCGTTTCTGGGCCTCGTGGCCGCGGTGTGGCTGTTCTGGGGCCACGGCGTCGGCGTCACAGATCTGGTGCTCACCGGCTTCTTCTACTTCCTGACCGGCTTCGGGGTGACCATCGGCTTCCACCGGCTGCTGACCCACCGGAGCTTCACCGCGAAGCCGGCCTTGCGCGCGGGGCTCGCGCTGGCCGGATCGATGAGCTTCCAGGGCGCGGTCATCAGCTGGGTCGCCACCCACCGGCGCCATCACGCGTTCACCGACCGTCCCGGTGATCCGCACTCGCCCTATCGGTACGGCACCGGGCCGGTGGCGCAGCTTCACGGTTTGCTCCACGCCCACTTCGGCTGGTTGTTCGGCGACGATCCGACTGACGTCGGGCACTTCGCCCCGGACCTGCACGCCGAACCGGCTATGCGCAGGATCTCCCGGGCCTTCCCGGGGCTGTGCGTGCTGTCGTTGGCGCTGCCAGCGCTGGCCGGCTGGGTCCTGAGCGGATTCAGCGTCGTGGCCGGGGTGACCGCGCTGATCTGGGCCGGGCTGGCCCGGGTGTTCCTGCTCCAGCACGTGACCTGGAGTGTGAACTCCCTGTGTCATCTGCTCGGCACCAGACCGTTCGCGACCCGCCGTCATGACCGGGCCACCAACCTGTGGCCGCTGGCCCTGCTGTCGATGGGCGAGAGCTGGCACAACACCCACCATTCCGATCCGACGTGCGCACGGCACGGCGTCGACCGCGGCCAGATCGATCTGTCCGCCGGCCTGATCCGCCTGTTCGAGCGTCTCGGCTGGGCCTCCGACGTCCGCTGGCCGGACCCGCGACGCCTGGCGGACCACCGGATTCCGCGGCCGGCGAGGTCCGCGGCCCCTCAGCTGGGCGATCCGCAGGACCGTTCGGCTGCCTGAGGACCCGCGGCGTATGCCGACTGCCGAGTGCGAAACATCCGCCGTCACCGGCGGATGTCTTTCACCGTTTGGAAAACGTGACGCGGGCACTAGGGAGCAGATACCGGCCGACGACCCGGCTCGCGTTCGCGGGCTTCCCGGGCGGCCGGAAGAAGTAGGTGCTTCCCCATGGGCGTCATCGCCTGGATCGTGCTCGGACTCGTCGTCGGCCTGATCGCCGAGAAGATCATGCGCAGCTCGCACGGACCCGTCATCACGACTCTGATCGGAGTCGCGGGAGCGTTGCTCGGCGGCTGGGTCGCCTCCAGGGTCTTCCACGTCGCCAACCTGCAGGGCTTCTTCAACCTCTCGACGTGGATCACCGCGCTGTGCGGGGCCGTCGCGCTGCTGGCCGTCGTCGACCTGGCGACCGGGCAGCGGCGGGGCCTCGGCTCGTCTCGGCGGCGCAGCGTGCGCCGCTGACGCGACGCGGCGGCCTGGGGCGCCGGTTGCGCGAGGGTGGCGTGGCCGGTGCCCAGCTGTCGGTGATGCGCTATAGGAAGGCGGTGCCGTCATGGTCAGCGACCGCATGGCGATGGTGTTGGCGCAGCTGGACCGTGAAAGTGCTTCCGGCGGCTCCTGCGGCTTCCACGGTTTCCCGCGTCTGGCCACCTCGGTGGCTGCAGACGTGGTCGGTGTCGACGGGCTCTGCGCCGGGGTGGGCACCGCGTCGGCCGGTACGGTCCTGGTCTGGGGGGCCGGGACGGTCGGCGCCGCGTTGGAGGATCTGCAGTTCGGGCTCGGAGAGGGCCCGAGCCGCGAGGTCGTGGCGACCGGGGTGCCGCTCCTGACGTCGGACCTGGCCGGGGCGGAGAGCCGTTGGCCGGTCTTCGTTCCGGCCGCGATGGACCTGGGGGTGCGGGCGGTGTTCGTCTTCCCGCTGCGGATCGGGGCGATCGGTGTCGGCACGATGCTCGCATACCGGACGGTCTCCGGTTCCCTCGCGGCGGGGCAGACCATCGATGCGCTCGCGCTGGCTGATGCGTTGACGCTCGCGCTGCTGCCGAGCCGGTGGCCGGAAGAGGACGACGGCGACCGGCCGGGACCGGGCTGGGCACGGCCGGCGACCTACCGCGCCGAGGTGCATCAGGCGACCGGGATGGTCAGCGTGCAGCTCGGGATCAGCCTGGCCGACGCGCTGGTGCGGCTACGCGCCTATGCCTGGGCCCGGGACCGTCTGCTCACCGAGGTGGCCGGCGACGTGGTGGCGCGCCGTCTGCGCTTCGACGACCCGAACCTGTGAGAACGCGGTCGCATCCGCGACCGGTCCGACAGGTCTACCTTGGAGGTATGAGTGTGACCCGTGAACGACAGCTCGTCGCGACGTTCGTCGAGGTCGCCGACACCCTGGTCGACGACTTCGACGTCATCGACCTGCTCCACACCCTGGCCGAACGCTGTGTACAGCTCCTGGACGTGGAAGCCGCGGGCATCATGCTCATCGACCAGCGCGGGCAGCTGCACGCCGCGGCGGCCTCCACCGAGAACGCCCGGCTGGTGGAGCTGTTCGAGCTGCAAAGCGACGCCGGCCCGTGTGTCGACTGTTGCCGCAGCGGCGAAGCCGTGGTCAACGCCGACCTGGAAGCCGAGGCGGAACGCTGGCCGCGGTTCGCCGAAGCGGCCCGCCGGTCGGGCTTCGTGGCGGTGCACGCCCTGCCGCTGCGCCTGCGGGACACCGTGATCGGCGCTCTGAATCTGTTCAGCTCCGCCCGGCGGGTGCTGAACGACGACGACGCCCGCGCCGGGCAGGCGCTGGCGGACGTGGCGACCATCGGGATCCTGGCCCAGCGCGGCCTGCACCAGGCCGAGCTGCTGGCAGCGCAACTTCAAGGGGCGCTGACCAGCCGCATCGTCATCGAACAGGCCAAGGGCGTGCTGGCCGAACGCCGCGCCATCGATGTCGACGAAGCGTTCGAGCTGCTGCGCGGCTACGCTCGCCGCCGCAACCTGCGCCTGTCCGACGTGGCCCGGGAGGTCGCCGAAGGCTCGGCGACCGCCTCGGAACTGCTGCAGGCCTGCGAATAGCCGCACCCGTCGCCGGCGCTATCGCGGATCCGACGCGGCCGGCAGGCGGCCGTGGAGCTCGATGGTCATCGCGTGGATGGCCCGGGTCAGCTCGGTGTTGGTCTTGAGCTCCAGTTCGGATTCGATGAAGTCGTGGTCCGCCTTGGCCTGCTGGAAGGATGCCTGCCGGTTCTGCCCGACCATGACGAACGTCGACAGGAAGATGGCCTCCAGCGATACGGCGAGGGTGAGGGTGGGCCAGGGATCGGTCTCGACGAACAGCATCCACCCGACGAATACCAGGACGTGCAGATAGACGAAGGTCATCGATCCGGCGAACCTGGTGATCGCGTCGGCGGTGCGCAACTGGAGGTTCGCGCCGCGGGACTGGTGCGCGATGACAGCCGGGTGGTGTCGTGCCAGGTCGGAAGGCTGACGGACGGCCCTCGCAGGAGGGGCCGGCGCGAGCCGCGACGCGTCACGCGTCATGGTTCGAGTCCGCCTGCTCCGCGCCGGCGGCGGCACCCGTTCTGAGCCGGCCGAGGATGCCGGTGAGCAGCCGGGAGACCTGCATCTGCGAGACTCCGAGCTCCACGCTGATCTGAGTCTGCGTCATGCTCTGGAAGAACCGCATCGACAGGATCCTCTTCTCCCTCGGGGACAAGGCCGCCAGCAGCGGCCGCAGCGTTTCGCGGTCGACGACCGTCTGCAGGTGCGGGTCGTCACCGCCCAGCAGGTCGCCCAGCGGGCTGCCGCGACCGTCGTCGGTGGCGGCCGGAGCGTCGAGGGACATCAGGGTACGCAATCCGACCGCGTGTACGGCGTCGGCCACTTCCGCCGGGTCGGTTCTCAGGATCGTCGCGAGTTCGTCGAAGGTGGGTGCGCGATTCAGGCGCTGGGACAGGGTCTCGATGGCGGAGGGGAGTTCGGTGCTGAGCTCCTGGACACGCCGTGGCACGTGAGCAGCCCACGTGGTGTCCCGGCAGTGCCGCTTGAGTTCGCCGACGATCGTGGGGGTGGCGAAACTGAGGAAGGCGGTGCCGAAGTCGGGGTCGAATCTGTCGACGGCCTTGACCAGCCCGACGTAGGCCGCTTGCAGGAAATCCTCGGTCCACGGGCCGCGTACGTCGAAGCGTGCCGCGAGGTGGCGGGCGTACGGCATGTATTCGGTGATCACGGCTACCCGCAGGGATTCGCGTTCGGCAAGCCCGTGGGGCAAGCGATGCATCCGGTCCAGTGACAGCAGTGCCGCGGCTCTCTGAGTCGTTCGGTCGCGGCCGTTGCGATCGAGACCGTGGCCGCACCGGAGCCGGGATACCCGGGGCGTGGGCCGGTCGTTGCGACCGGGCGGGTGACGGCCTGCCGGTGTGGTGGCGACCGTGTTGAGGGGAGTGCCCATGGAACGCCCTGCGCTTTCGGGGTTAGGGCGCCGATCAGTGATGCGGGCCTTCAACGGTTCACGATGAACCGCTGTCCGCTCGGACCACGCAAGGCGCGTCAGAAGTTTGCGGTGCCGGGGTCCGGGGCGTATGAAACCACTGCCATACTAGCGTAAATATCTGTGATGCGCGTTATACAGCGAGTTTTTCCGCTCTGGGTAAGTGATGTTGAATAATGCCGGAAGTGTAAGGGTCCGGCTCGATATGGCTTCGCATCACGGCGATGCCGCGGCCCCCCGGGGAGCCGCGGCATCGGTCCGGCCCGCTACTCAGGGAGGAGGACTCCGAGGAAGGCGCGGTAGCGGCGTAGGGCGAGCCGAAGCTCCTCAGTCCCGGTTCCGCCGTTCTGCCAGTCGGCGGCCAGAACGAGTCTGCGTTCCTGGAAGGACTTGAGCAGAGCGGTGGTGATTTCCTCGATGAGGCCGTCCGCATCCTGCACGGACTGCGCCGGGTCTTCCAGGAATCCCACCTGGATCTCGGCCCATCGGGTGAGGAAGTCCTGCTCGGCTGCTTCCGTCAGTAGCGGCCTGGTGCCGGCGGAGTCCGATGCTTCGACCGGCGCCTCGGTGCCGGCTTCCCCGAGCCGTCTGTCTGCGCTGCGGCCTCGGTCGGAGCCTCGCCGGTCTCGAAGGAAGCGTCCGGTGCCGTGGGGGCGGGTTCCGGTGGCTGGTTTTCAGTGAACGAGCCCCCGTCGTCAGCCCACCGGTGGCGTATCGGCTCTGTCGGGGCGGTGTCTTGGCTCGTGGTCGGTTCGATGGTCACGGGGTGGCCTCGGTTTGCTGGATTCTGCGCGGAGTCGCCGTACCAGCAGTCAGGAGGAGCTCTTCGAAGAACGCCTGATACTGCATCAGGGCGGTCCGCATCTGGTCGGTCGTGACCCGGCTGGGCGTGACCTGCAGACGCTCGCTGGTCCATTGCGCCTGTCGGTATTCGACGAGCGTGTTCCCGTGCTGAACCGATAGCAGTGCAAGCTGCTCGCCGCGGTCTGTGGCAGGGTAGCCTCTGGTTGCCAGCAGCCGGGTGACCAGCCGTTCGGCGCCTCGCAGGGCGACTGCGGGGTCGTCGGGGAAACCGCCCTGGATACGTTCCCACGACATGGCGTAGGAGTCCTGCTCCTCGGTGCTGACGGGTTCCAGCCGCAGCTCGTCGTGCACCCGTATTCGCCGGGCCAGCTCTCTGTCCGCGGCACGGGCCCCGCCGTATTCGGTCCTCACCCGGTCGTACTCGGGCCCGAACGCCTTTCTGATGTTCCAGTTGTCGTTCTCGCGCCGGGTGGCGTATGCCGCGACGGCGACGATGAGAACGAGCACTACGACGGCGATGATCACGCAGATGGTCATGGTGGCCTCCTGAGGGGCGTTCGCCCATGACTACCCGCATCGGGAAGTCCAAACGGGGGGCGCTCGGATTTCTTCCCGCTCCAGCCGTCGAACAGGCCGAGCGGTCGACACGACTCGCCGGCAGGGTGCGTGCGGCGACGCCGGACCGTCGCCGGTATCAGGGGTGTGATAGTCCCGGCGAGTCGGCGCCGGTGTCGATGAGAATCTGTTGGGCGTCCGATGCGTTGTCCTGCCGGACGGACTGCGCCATGGCCGCCTTCGCGGTTTCCGGATCCGTGTTCGGCGGTACTACCAGCAGCGAGAAGCGGTCCCGCTCACCCCGGGTGATCAGGATCGTGTCATCGCCGACCGGGTAGGAGTCGATGCGCACCACCCGGCCGTCGACGACCAGACGGGTCGGCAGGTCTTCCCAGGCCGTCGCGTCGAGCCCGACGCGGGTGATCGGGCCGATGTACCCGGCCAAGGCGCTGACCAGGGCAGGCAGCTCGGATTCGATGTGCTGGGAGCGCGGCCACCAGGCGCCGTCCAGGACGCCTCCGCGAGGCCCGATCGTCTCCAGGCGCACAACCGCGGTCCCCGGCGCCACGGCCGTGTGGACCGCCGTGGGCAACTCGCCCTGCGAATCGGGCTGGGGCTGGGACTTGTCGCGGCTTGTGGGGTTCCCCATTGCGGATCGCCTGTTCTCGGCAGTCGAGGAAAACGTGCTTCCTTCACTTGCCACCCACTCTACGTTGCGCGCGGTCATCTGGCGGTGTGCAGGTGGGGGCACATGAGCCGAATGAGGTACAGTGGAAGTGATCCCGGGATATGTCGCACATTGGTACCGCGCCGTTGTCGGACTGGGTTCATGATCGGTCCGCTGACGGGCCGGATGGGCGGCGTAGATCATGCCGGAGCCCTTCTTCCCCAACCCGGACCGGCTGGAGTCGGCCTTCGCGCCCGGGACGGACTGGCTGCCCCGTCTGCTGCTGGAGCCGACGATGGCGCGCGGTGGCCTGTTCGACGGTGCGTGGTGGCCCCGCACGCACGACGTCGAGGCCGAGCTACCGGATCTCATCACGGCGCTGAACGCCCACCTGGGCCGCGTCGTCCGCGTGGCTCTCGACCCCGCCGCGTGGGACCAGGTCCCCCGCTCGCTGACGGTCGACGGTCAGGCGGTCAGAGTAGGCTGCTTCGCCGCCGGCGCGGGGACCATCAGCGTCACCCGCGGGCTGCAGGACCACTTCCTGTACCTGGTAGTGCCACCCGGCTTCAGCGCAGGTTCCGCGGCCGCAGCAATGCGGAGCGCCGCGGAGACCGGAAACCACACACCGGCGCAGGAGTTGCTCGTCATCGGCGGCGGGGGAATCGTCCCCCACCACGATCGAACCTTCCGGTTCCACCACGGCGGACCCGCGGGCAGCAGCGGCCAGACATGAGACGAGTCGCGATCCGCCGGTGTCGTTGCCGTCGGTGACGACGATGCTGGTGTCGTATGTTGCCCGAATGGCCGATGCGGGTTGGTTGGTGCCGTGGGCCCGGCGTGGTGTGGGCAGCGGTGGTAGGTGATCGGTGGTCGTATCTGATCCGCGACGGTGGCCCAGCGGTAGCCAGACCGCGGCGTTGAGCGCGAGCGGGCGCCGGGACGATGCGGGCGAACAGGCTGTCGGGCAATAGTCATGATCTGTCCAGGGGCTCTCATGCCGGAAGACCACCTGGCGGCCGACCAAACCCGGCCGAGGGATTGCTCGCCTGCTCAGAACGGCTCTGAGTCTGTCTGGTTCACTCGTTCGGGCTCATTCGTTCGGGGGGCCTCAGAGCGTTCCCGAATAGCGGCGCTTGGTACAGGGCTGCGTAATCTCGGACGAATGATTAGTTTCATTCCTGGCCACGCACTCAGGTCACCTACAACGGCCACCCGCTGTACACCTACACCGGCGACGCCAAATCGGGTGACGTGAACGGCCAGGGCATCGCGACGTTCGGCGGCATCTGGTACGTGGTCGGCGTCGACGGCAAGGCCGTCACCGTTGCCCCGTCCGCGACGAGTTCGTCGGGTGGCGGCTCCAACTACTGAGCTGCGACGCTGCGGGCGGACGTTGACGTCGATGTGGACGAGGAGGTCATCGCCGCAGCCCGCCGGCGCCACGCCGGGGCGCACGGGGAGACAGGGGCCTGATCCTCGGGCGATCCTTCCCGGCCCACTCGGACCGAAAGAGGGCTCAGATCCAGTCCTTGCGGCGGAACGCCACGAACAACACGCCGGACAGTCCGACGGTGACCAGGGTCGACGTCCAGAAACCGCTGGCGTGCGCGAAGCCGGGGTAGGGCACGTTCTGGCCGTAGAACCCGGTCACCGCCGTGGGCACGGCGATGATCGCGGCCCAGCTGGTCACCTGCTTCATGATCACGTTGAGCCGGTTGGAACGCACCGTCAGGTAGGTCTCGAAGATGGTCGACACCAGGTCCCGCAGCGACTCGGTCCACTCGGTGGCGCGCAGCACGTGGTCGTAGACGTCCTGGAAGTAGGGGAGCATCTCGTCCTGCATCGTGTGCTGGTCCCGGCGCAGCAACGTGTTGACGACCTCGCGCATCGGCAGGACCACCCGGCGCAAACTGACCAGGGACTTGCGGAGCTCGAAGGTGCGCCGCTGGAGCCCGTCGTCCTTCGGGTTGTTCTCGAACAGCTGCTCCTCCAGGGCCTCGATCTGCGTGTCGAGGGCCTGCACCGCCTCGAAGTGGGTGTCCACGACGTAGTCCACCAGCCCGTAGACCAGGAAGCCGGCGCCGAACCGGGCCAGGTCGCGGTCGCGGTCCCAGCGCGCGACGACCTGGTCGATCTGGAAGCGGCCGGACTTCCGCACGGTCACCAGGGCGCTGTGGGTGATGAACGCGGCTACCTCATGGTTGACCAGGTGGCCGCTCAGCTCGTCGAACTCGACCGCGTATGCGTTGAGGAACAGGTGGGAGTCGTAGCGGTCCAGCTTCGGACGCTGGTGCTGGTTGACGGCGTCCTCCACCGCCAGCGGGTGCAACCCGAGTTCCTCGCTGATCGAGGCCAGTTCCTCGGCTGTCGGATCGCACAGATCGAACCACACCACCGAGGACGGGTCGGCCAAATAGTCGGAGATCTCGGTGGCGGGGAAATCCTCGGCCTCCAGCGCGCCGTGGCGATAAAGCCGCGTTCGGGACATAACGGTCACCCTATCCGACGCGATCATGCCCAGCTCATACGGCGCATGGCAGGCGAAGCTTGAGCCACCGCTTCTTCCATGAAGCGAATGACCTCGTGGGCCAGCGAGATAGCGGCGGGCGTGTCGTGCGATGTCCAGTCGACGGCGATCAGGCCCGCGCCGGCCGGCGATTCGTGCCGGCTCACACGCAGGGCGAGCCGATGGTGTCAGGTTCCTGACACTACGTGACGCTCGTTCGGCATGGGGCGACTTGCCCGCGGTAGCGCGGACGAGAGCGCTGGGACGTCGCACCCCGCCAAGGTCCGGTAGGGCGCGCGGCCAGTGGCACTCGTTCGGGTGAACGGACGTCTATTGGCCGCCGGCCCCATGAGCGCGGGCGCGTCGTCGACGGCGGACCACCCGACGAGCCGCTGCGCGTCCCCTCGCCGGTACGGGTGGTCGCTGTCGGGCGCACGGTCGTCACGCGGTGCTTGAACGGTAGGGTCTGCGGCTGTGAGCATGACGGTGGCGGGCGCGGTGTCGGCGGCGCGGCTTCGGGCGTTGGGTGCCGACGAGTTGGCTGACCTGCTGCTGGATCCGGAATCCGGGTCGTTGTCGCCCACGCTGGCCGGGGCGTGGGCGCGACCGCTGGGGCTGGGGACGCCGGCGGCGGAGCTGGACGCCGGCCGGAGTGCCGAGGATCTGAAGGCGATGGCCCGCGCCGCCGGGTTGAAGGTCGGCACTCGCAAGGCTGAGGTGCTCGCTGGAGTCGTCGCGGCGTTCAGCGACCCGGAGAAGGTGCGTGCCGTGGCCGCCGGGCTGCCGAAACAGACGCAGGAGGTTCTTCGGCGGATCGCCGAGGGTGAGGAAGTCCACGAGTACGGTTACTTCTCTGCGCGCTACAGCACACCGCGCTCGGCCGTCGAGCACGCCATCGCCGCCGGTCTGGTCGTGCGGGCCGACTGGGATTCCGGACTGCGGATGTGTGCCGAGGTGGCTTTGGCGCTGCGCCCGGACTACACCGCCCCGTTCGACTACGCCGAGCCCGTCTTGGCACGCACCGAGGTCGCGGTCCAAACGGTCGCCGACAGCGGTCTGGCCGCGGCCGGGGGTTTCGTCCGTCTGGCCGCCGCGCTGCTGGACCACTGCGGCCGCACCAAGGTCGCGACCCTGAAAGCCGGAGGCATCGGCACCCGCGAGATCGCGAAGCTGGTCAAGGCGGTGCGCTGTACCGACGCCGAGGTCCGGCTGACACTGGCGGTCACGCACGCCGCCGGCTTGCTGGCCCTGGACGGCGGCCAAGCGGCGCCGACCGGTGCGTACGATCAGTGGCTGGCCGCGGACCCGGCCGACAGGCACGCCGCGCTGGCCGCCGCCTGGTGGACGCTGCCGACGGTGCCGGCCGCCGGGGACTCCGCGTGGAACCCGGCCGAACCCGATGTCACCTCTGGATACCCGCTGCGCCGCGCCATGATGACGCTGGCAACGGACGCGGCCGCCGCCGAGGGCGCGCTTCCCGACGGCACCACGCAGACCATCGCCGCCATCGCGGACGATGCGGCCGTGGCCGCCACGGTCACCTGGCGATTCCCGCTGCTGGCCGGACCACCCGCGAGCGCGACCACCCGCGCCGCGGCCTGCTGGCGCGAGGCGCAACTGCTCGGCGCGGTCGCCGCCGGCGCGGCCACCGACCTCGGACTCGCCCTGATGTCCGGCGCCGACCCGGCCGCCGCCTTGTGCGGATTGGAGAGCGCCCGCGGCACCGCACGGCTGCAGGCCGACCTGACCGCAGTCGTCGCCGGCACCCCCTCAGCAGCGTTGAGCGAACTGCTGGACTCCTGCGCCGACCTGGAGACCCGAGGCGCGGCCAGCATCTGGCGCTTCAGCCCCGCCAGCATCCGCCGTGCCCTCGACGCAGGGGGCAGCGAGCAGTCCTTGCGCGAACAACTGGCCGCCGTCGCCGACGGCGGGCTGCCCCAGCCGCTGGACTACCTGATCGGCGACGTCGCTCGCCGCCACGGCACCGTCCGTGCTCAGCCGGTGGCGTGCTGCCTGCGCAGCGACGACACCGCACTGCTGGCCGAGATCGCAGCCGAACGCCGTCTGCGGACGCTCGGCCTTCGGCTGCTGGCCCCGACCGTCCTCGCCAGCGACCAGAGCGTGGAGCAGACCCTGAACGCACTGCGCGCCGCCGGCTACGCACCGGTGGCCGAAACCGCCGACGGCGTCACGGTCCTCGAACACGCCGAACCACGCCGCGCCCCGACCAAGAACACCACCGCGCGGACCGCGAAGGTTGTCGGCATCAGCGATGCCCGGCCCAGCCGCACATCAGTGCCCGCACCACGCCGGGCACCGGTCCCGTCGGCTCCCGCCGAGCCGACGCTCATCGCCAGGAAACTGCTGGCCACACCGGACTTCGTCCTCGCCGCGCCTGGTCCGACGTTCCGCACGATCTCCAGCCATGCCCGCAACCTCACCGCGGCCGAAGCGCGGATCCTGGCCCACGCCGTCGACAGCCGCCTCCCGGTGACCATCGACTACGTCAACCGGCAAGGCGGCGCGAGCAGCCGAACCATCGAGAACATCCAACTGGCCGGCGGCTCGGCACTGCTGGCCTGGTGCCGCCTGCGCGAGGCCGAACGCTGGTTCAACCTCGACCGCATCCTCGCCGCAGAACCGGCGAACGACTGACATCGCCAGAGGAACCCCCGCCTCGGTGTGCGCCTGGTGGAACCCGAGCCTCGGCTGTAGTCGCGGGACGGGACGCCGGCCGGGCCCACTCCGGCTCCGAACCGGGAGGCTGCGGCTCCCCCTGCCCGTCCGCACGTCCAGCCGGCCGAGTCAGGGGTCTGCGGCAACTGTATCGTCCGAGGGCCCGCCGGTCGGCGGCTCCGGAGCGTCGGGCACATTGTTTCCGAACAATTGTTTCAAATGCCGGCAATCCGGGTACGCAGGGCTGTCGGCAGCGTTCCTGATCCCGCCGCTTCGGAACCGACAGCGACGTGACCGGGAAACCTGGCCCGCTGTCGCCCACTGTGCCGGCCGATGCTCGCCGGCACGGCGCGACCAGCACTCCGTCGTGGCTACGACGAGAATCCGGAGATCGGCATGAACGCCCGGCACCTCAGTTCCACCGGGACGGCCCTGATGGGGGCCAGGGCCATCCTGGTAGCCCCCGATCCCCGAAGGAGCGGCTTCGAGCCGGTCACCGCCTCCGGGCCGGACCGCGCGCCGAAGCCACGACCGGCCGGTCCGGACCCGCTCGCCGGCAGGCCACCGGCCAGAACCACTGTTCTGAGCGCGGACGTCGCGTCAGAACTGCGTGACCGCTGGTCCCGCCTGCGGGAAGCGTTCGCCGAGAACCCCCGTGGCGGCGTCCAGGACGCGGACGCGCAGCTGCAGGACATCTCCGCGGCTTTCACCAAGGCCATCGAGGAGCACCGCGCCGGGCTCGCCGCCCGATGGCAGGTGGGCCGGCCTGGGATCGACCGCCTCCAGGACGCACTACAGCAGTACGACGCTCTCGTCGCCGTCCTCCTCGGGCAGTCCTGACCACCTGGGGCGCGCTCTGCGGCGACCGATCGGCGCTCTGTCGGCGCGCACCACGAACGCACCGGTTCCATGACCGGCTGGTACGGTCAGCCGCCGACCACGGTGAAACGCGCGCTCCGCACAGTCCGTCGCACGGCCGTCCTCACAGGCCGAGCTTGGTCGTCGAGTACGGTCCGGCACCTGGCCCAGGTGCCGGACCGTACTTTTCGTGTCAGGCGGCCGTGCGGAGCTTGGTGAGCGCCTCGGCGAGGATGATCTCCGCTTCGGCGTCGCTGCGCCGTTCCCGGACGTAGGCCAGGTGGGTCCGGTACGGAGCCTTCGCCGTCGGAGCCGGGGGGTTGTGCTGATCCAGGCCGGCGGGGCGATCGCAGTGGTGACAGTCCCACATCTCGGGAACTTCTGCGGAGGCTGCGAAGATCGAGCTGGTCGAATGGCCGATGGCGCACCAGAAGGTCACCGCGATCCGCGTGACCGATGGGCCTCGTTCGTTCTCACCTGTGGGTCCGGCGCCGATCCTGCTCCCGCGTATCGCACTGCGTGCCATGGTGGTGCCTCCTTTGCGCGGCCGGCTCTGAGCTCTGCTGAGCGAGCCGTCCCGCTGTGGCGAACAGTACGCCTTCGTGGCGGTGCGGATCAGGAAACCGCCGATACCGCAGCATGCGCTCCAGTCGTCCCGTGGTGGGCATCGGCGGAAAGCCGCGCCGCGTGCATGCGGTCTGGCGGGAGTAGGGTTGGCCGCAGCCGAGGACATGTCGCACATCGATATCCGCATTGATGTCGCCCTGGGTTCATGACCGATCTCTCATCGGATCAGACGGGCGGCTTCCGCTATGTCGGAGCGCATCTTCCCCATGTCGACACCTGAACCTGGGCCACGGCACTCCGCCGCGGACTGTCTGCCACGTCTGATGCTCGAACCGACGATGGCGGGCACCGGCTTGTTCGACGGGGCGTGGTGGCCGCGCACCTACGACATCGCGGCCGAGTTGCCCGATCTGATCACCGCGTTCGGCGCCCATGTGGGCCGGATCCGCCGGGTCGCCCTCGACACCGCGGCATGGCAGGACAGGCCTCGCTTCATCACAGTGAACGGCGACGTCGTCAGGATCGGCTGGCTGGCCGCCAGCCCGGGGACCATCAGCCTCAGCCTCGGGATCCAGGACCATCGGCTTCTTCTCGTCGTGCCTCCGGAGACACCCTGGGCCACCGCGTCCGCGGCGATGGCGTGTGCGGCGGCGACGGGGAACCGCACGCCCGCGGGTGAACTGCTCAATTCAGACGACATCGGTTTTGCCAGGGGTGGGGTGAAGGAATGAGCATGGAGCCGGGGATGGAGATTCCGGAATTGGCCGACCGGGTTTTCGCCGTGGTCGGACCCGCCATAGGCACATCCGGGAGTGCGGCGTCGACCCGCGAAGCGCAGCGGGCGGCCGCCAAGCAGGTCGAACTTGGCCGCGCGCTGCTGCAGGAGATCTACTGGCGGGACAAGAGTGTGCCTCCGCTGGAGACCGCCGTGAACGACTACGTGGCCGGACGGAAGAATCAGGACGCGGCGTCGACGCTTCGGCTGCGGATCAAGAAGGTGCTCGAGTCCGACGCGGCTTTGGCCGACGAAGTGGCGAGGATGCTGCGAGTGCGCTCGGGCGGGGACGCCGCGGAGGTCGACGCGGAATCTGACACGGAGACAGTCGAACTCTACAAGGGATGAGCCGGGCCGACCCCGCTACGGCTACGACAACGCCAGCCGCACGGCGAAAGTCAACGATCTGGCAGGGAACCAGTGAACGTTCACCTACAACCTGCAAGGCTTCAGAACCCCGGGTCCTCCAGATCCAGCCCGAGCGCGTACTTGAAGTCGATCCGGCACCGCACCGCCTCCGCGCCCGCGCGGTCAGCTCCGGGATCTCAGCGCCAGGACGAGGACGAACAGACAACGCAGACTCCTTGAGGTCCACGAACGAATCGCTCACCACGAGGCTGACGCACCGCCATGATCAGCCGTCGGCGTTCGTCAAGATCCCGACAGAGTCCTTCAATGGTGCGTATCGTGCCGGCTTGAAGTGCATGCCGGGCTCGCCGACGTTCCAGCTCGGCCGGCTGTTGCGCTCAGGCCGGTTCGGCCCGCCGCCGGCAGCGGCGATCGCTGCCGGCAGCGGGCCAGCGGGGTCACGGCTTGTGGAAGTCCGTCACCGTCGCTGCGTCGACCCTGCCTACTGGAGGGCCCACTGCTGGTTGCTTCCGCCGTTGCAGCTGTACAGCTGGACGGGGGTGCCGTTTGCGGTGCCTTGGTTGGCCACGTCCAGGCACAGGCCGGACTGGACCCCGGTGATGGTGCCGTTGGCGTTGATGGTCCACTGCTGGTTGGCGCCGCCGTTGCAGGTGTAGACGTCGACTATGGTGCCGTTGGTGGTGCCGTGGCCCCAGGCGTCCAGGCACATGAGGGTGCTGCCGGAGTAGACCGTCAGCTGGCCGCCGGAGGTGTGGGTCCAGACCTGGTTCGCTGAGCCGGCGCAGTCCCAGATGTCCACCTGCGTGCCGGGGGTGGTCGCGGCTCCCGGCACGTCCAGGCACCGGCCGGCGCCCACGGCGTGCAGTTCGCCGGTCGCGGTGCCGCTTTGGACGGCGCCGACCGTGTACGGTCCCGATGACGGCAGCGGGTTGCCCAGGAAGTCGCTGCTTCCCATGCTGCCCAGGCTCGCGCCGGCGTTGATCAGCGGTGAGCCGGCCTGCGGGACGAAGGCCGTGGTCGGCCAGCCGGTGGAATGGGTGGTCGGGCTGGCCAGCAGCGGATTGGCGTACTGGGAGTGGGTGTCCTGGCCGCTGCCCGCCTGCCACGCCGCCAGCGAGGCGTAAGGGGTGTTTCCCATGAACCACTGCGGCGAGCCGCTGCCGGTGTACCAGTAGTCGTTGTTGTCGAACGTCAGACCCGGCTGGACCCAGGTGAAGACGCTGCCGGTGGAGTAGATGGCGTTGTTCTTGAAGAAGTTCGTGCCGGTCAGTGCTGCGTTCTGCGCGTACACCGCCATATCGGTCGAGGTCGCCGGGTTCCAGTAGGAGGTGTTGTCGTAGATCTGCGTGCCGCTGATCGAGCCGCCGTTCCAGCCTTCTCGGTAGCAGGCGGCAGCCGCTACGAGAGAAGAATCGGCAAAGCCCTGCCCCAGCATGGGGCTTCCAAGCAACAATTCGATAAGGACCTGGCTCAGTTGGCCAGGCGGGGTAGGGCCGTGTATAGCAGTCTGTTCGGTCAGCGGACCGGCGCGAAACTGCGTGAGATGCTGCGATCGGAGGCCGATTCACGACGCCGAGTGCCGACGATTCAGGTCATTGACTTGAGCTTCGGTCACATGCCGGTTCCGTGGGCGCTGCTCTATGACCTTCCGTTCAGCGACGAAACTGATGACTACACTCGGTGCCCATCCCTGGATCGCTGGGGGCCGGGCAGCCGAACGGTCGAGCCCGCACCATTGCGATGTCCGCAGGAAGACGAACACCGAGGGCGTAACGGGCGATGGAAGCCGAACCAGCTGTGCCCTTGGGGGTTCTGGGGGTTGTCGGCAGTCATTGAGCATCCGCCCAAGGTCGACCGAGACCTCGAAGCCGTGGTGACCGTCGACAACCCCGATGTGACCTTCCTCGTCGCCACCGACTCGAGCCTCGACAAGAGCATCCGCGACAAGCACATGACGAATCTCGGGAACGCGCTGGAGGCACGGCTTGAACAGCCGCCCATCGCCAAGGTGGGCGATCTGGGGCGCGCGTTGACCGACCGACGAGGACATGGACGTGGTCTACCTCTACTGTCACTCCGGATACGGCGGATCCCGAACCGAGGCAGACCCGGATCCCTACCTGCAACTTGGTCGTCGTGTCAAGTTCAAGCCGCTCGACATCGATCTCTGGGCTGACACCGACACCTGGCCCCTCGATCACTGGCAGAACCGTCATCCTTTTGTGGTCCTCAACGGGTGCCACACAGCTGAGGTCGAGACCGGCACCCTGTCCAGCTTCGTCACCGAATTCACCAGAACCGCCGGCGCCTCCGGCGTGCTGGGCACTGAGATCGCCCTCGAACAGGGAGTCGCCAGCTGGGCCATGGAACTGTTCCTCGGCGAACTCGCGCAGGGCGCCCCCGTTGGTTCGGCGCTGCGAAACACTCGTTGGGCCATGCTCGGCAGGGGCAACCTGATGGGGCTCGCCTATACACCGTACTGCCTATCCCAGCTAAGTCTGCGTTCGCCCGCAATGGAGGAGGCTTGACATGCACGTACTCACCATCGGCGTCGTCTGTTTCGGACTTCTGGTCGGATACATCACCTACCGCACACTGATCCGCTCGACCGCGCAGGCGGCGATCAATGATCTCGCCACTGTGGTGGGCGCCGTCGGCGGAGGTGCGGTGACCGCGATCGTCGACCCGAAGTCCGACTTGTTCGGGTGGTACGCCATAGGACTCCTCGCTGGCTTCATCATCTATGGCGTGTTGTACAAGTTCATCGGGGACCAGGACTTCTCGGTGGTGATGGGCATTGACCGTCGCTAGTGAGGGCCGTTTCGGCGGGATGCGCAAGTCCCAGCTCGTGTGTGCCGGACGTGAGCTGGGGACCCGGCGCGTGCACATCCTCGGGGTCACCGAGCATCCCACCGCGGCCTGGCGACCCAACTCGCCAGGAACTTCATGGTAAATGTTGGTGAGCGAGCCGACCGTTTCCGGTATCTGATCCGGGACCGCGACTCCATCTTCACCGATGCGTTCGACGCCGTCTTCACCGCCGAGAACATCGAGATCAAGAAGTCCGCGCCGCAGTGTCCGAAGATGAATGAGCGTAATACCCCTCGCTCTGGCGACGACGGTGGCGCTGCTGGCATGTGGCACCGCCCTGGTCTACCCGCTCGAGATGGACACCATCGTCACCCTGGCCGCCGACCGCCTGATCGCCACCCACGACGGCCTCTATAACACCGTATGTGGACTCGGCATCACCATCGGCAACCTCTTGATCGGCAGCCTGTATTGCTGGGCGGACCAGCGCGGCTTGAAAATGTGACGTGGCCGGTGCTCGCGGCCGTCGGATTCGCCGCAGCCTGCGCGGTCCGTGGCCTCGCGGGCACTGGGCGACTCGTGCCGGTGGCGCTCGCCGAGCCCGCGGCGGTGTGAGCGACTCGGCATCAGATGACCTCCTGCCGGAGGATCTCCGCGTGCGGCACGGAAACGGCGATCTTCGGGATCCACTTCCGCCAGCTGCGGCGCGTCCTCAGCGACTCGACGATCCGGGCGATGTCATCGGTTGAGCGGTATCTGCCGACGGTCTCGACGATGATGCCGACCGCCGCTCGGGTGTCCGGCCGACTGAATGCATCGATGGCGAGAGGGATCCGGTGGGGATCCTGGAACATGGCGAGTTGTTCGATCCGTAGCCGTGCCTCAGCCTGTTTATTCGGCGACTCCATTAGCTTGAGGTACTGGGAGCGGGCGGCATTGAGGTCTATCGCGAACGCGGCTCCGCACATGAATTTCAGCCCTCCGATCCAGTCCACCTCGCTGAAGGCGGCGAGCTGGTCGCCGATCCCCTCGAAGGTGAGTTGGGCGAAGGCGATGCGGGCCGCTGCGAATTGAGAAGCCTGCTGGCAGGCTTTCACGATCAGCAGGGTGTTCCGTCTGCCGAGCCAAGCGATATCGGTTGCGTCGAAGCGGTCCTCGATGACCTTTGCATATGCCAAGGGGAGACCGCTCTTCAGGACCGCCTGCCGAAATGGGCGCGCGAGAGAATCACGCCCACTCAGACCAATGGCCACATCAGCGAGGTCCGCTGCCGGCCGGTTGAGGACGAGTGCCGAGAACCGCCTGAGGTGCGGCCCCAGAACACGGCGTTGGAGTTCAAGGGTGACATCCACGATGTCCTTGGGTGCGAGTTTCGTTGCCTCCTCCAGCACTCGGGAAGCGTCGCCGGCGCTCCAGTGAGCGGGTGGCGAGCCGAGCAGTTCAGCCACATCGATCGGCCGTCGGGTGATCGCCCTGCGATAGAGCTCGAATTCAGCGTCAATGTGATCGGCGGTGTGAAGGGCTGATGCTGCGACCCTGATTCCCGCCATGCCTGACCCGACCACGTGGTCGAGAATGTCGTCCAGGTCCCGGAGAAGCCCGGCAGACGACAGAGACACTGCCAGCTCTGCTGCGCGCTCTTTGGTGCATCCGTGCAAGGCGATGTTCACTATTTTGCTCGCGCCAGGCCGGCCAGACTGCCGTACGGCCGCCACGACGGTTGCGATCTCGTCGGCTGACTGCTGGGCTGCGGCGGCGTGAGGGTCTCTCAGGTACAGGACGACTGCCAAGTCACTGCGGCCGGCGGATCGCAGCGCGGTCGCCAAGTCCATGCCGAAGTCGCCAGGCGCGATGCTCAGCATCCCCTCGACATCCTCTTGCAGCCCGGCCGCACGCAGCGCGCCGACTACGGTGACGAACGTGTCGGGTCCACTGCTTGCCGCCGCGTGCAGACACCACTCCGTGAGACTGCGGCTGATCCGCAGGTGATCGATGCGAAGCAGTCGGGCGAACTCGGCGACCGGGGCGGCGGCGACATCGAGGAACGCCACCGCCCGCTGCATCAGATCGGCGACGAGGGGGGCCTGTTCCGGTATCTGGGCTGCGTCTACGAGCTTCACCAAGTGTTCCGGGCTCTCGCGGAGCAGTGCCTCCAAGAGCGCGGACGCGTAGTCGGGCTCCTTGACGGAGAGATAGCCGAGCAGATCCACGATTCGCTGCGCGTCCGCTCGCATTCCGACGCCGGTCAGCAGGGCTGCGAAGTCGTCGGCGCGATCGGCGGCAGCGAGTTCGTCGAGCGCCAGCGCGACTTCTCGGGCCGGCGCGGTCAGCGCGAATTCGTAACCCGTGGGGATGTCGGGCGGCGGCTGGCGGCGCGAACCGGGGATGAGGGTTGGTCGAGGCGCTGTCAGTGTTCCCGGCGCTGTTCGCACTACCGCCGCGGTGGCTGCCCGGTTGCGAACGAGTGAGATCATGCCGCCGAAGTTCCCCGCGCGCTGTTGCGGGATCGGCAGGCTTTTCGCGTCGAGCTCGCGGCGGACATGCCGGTAGATTCGCTCCATGCTGAGCAGGTCGAGGCCGCCGGGCAGGCCGCTGCTCACCGTTTCGATGACCTCGCCGGTGAAAGCGGTGTAGGTCGCACCCTTCGGGGCCAGCGCCAGCGCGGTGGAGGCCGAGGCGGTCATCACGTAAGTGCCTTCGGCATCGATCACAGACCGGTCGGCGATGTCCTGCGACGCGCTCATGGCCCCCTGCAATGCGGCGCCGCTGTAGCAACAGTCCAGTAGGACCACCTTACGTTTCACGCCGGCCGCGGTGCGTAGCACCTCGTGGCGTAGGTCCGCGAAACGCAGCGCGGTGAACATACGGTCTCTGATCGTGCCCTGTAGGGCGAGATAGAGCCCGTCATCGTCAGCGCTGCGAAGGCCATGCCCGGCGAAGTACACGACGAGCGTGTCCGTCGCCGCCTCTGCCGCTTCGCGCACAGCGGTCAGGACTTCGCCGGGGTGCCGGCAATTGAGCAGGACGGAGCAGTTCTCCGCGGGCAGGCCCCACAGGTCGTCCGCCAGGAAGAGCGAACGCAGGCCCGCCACGTTCGCCGCCACCGCGGGCAACGGCTCCAGATTCGGCGAGTCATACTCAGAAGTGCCGATCAACACCACGCGCGACAACTGAGGATCGGACAGCGGCATCAACGCCCTACCTCAGCCTTCGACGTCCCCGTACCCGGTCTCGCGGACGTCGGCTTCAGCCAGTGCTCGCAGCGCAGCCGCCAGCCGCTCGGGGGTGATCTCAGCATCGTTGCCGTCGATCGACGCCTTGCCGTTCCGAATCCGAACCCGAGGAGCAGCCGGCCGTGAGTCCCGCCACGTCAGGAACGACACCGCGAGGCTGCCGGTGGCGGTCAGCTGCGTGAGCAACGCGGTCACCACCTCCACAGCACCCATCGCCTCCGGCCGTGTCTCCTCGCCGAGCGCGATCTTCACCTCGCCGGTCACCGTCTCATCCTCGCGCAGCCACCGATACAGCGAGGTCAGAGCACTGGCACTCGCCTCGTCAGAGTCGGCGAACTCGAATGAGAACTCGTACATCCCACGCCCCCTGCTGCACCTTGAACGGACAGCTATGAAGCCTATTGGGTCCAGGCCGGCCGCTCATGCGATTCGGACGCGCCGGTCAGCTCGTCCCACTCGGCGGCCGAGCCGATACTGTTCGGCACATGACAACGGTTCCGCCGCACGACTCGGGCAACCGGTTCGGGGAGCTGATGCGGTCGTGGCGGCTGTTCTTGCCGAAATGTTCATCCGTGCTGGTCAGGCGGTTGCTCGATATTCGTTGATGACGCCGCCCGCGCGGCGGGTTTGTCGGACTCGGAAGGCGTCAAGGCCGGTGACGTTCGGCGGCAGTGGCTTGAGCGGGGCGGCCCCGGATAGGCTCATGTGCTGCCGGTGGCTGTTGTGGTGGAGCTCGTAAGCGCGCAGGGTCTGGCGGAGATGTTCGTGGTTCCAGATCAGGGAGCGGTTCAGGAGTTCGCGGCGGACCGAGCCGATCCAGCGTTTCATGATCGCGTTCATGCGCGGGGGTCGTACGTTGCACCGCACGGTGCAGATGCCGGCATCGGCCAGGACAGTATCGAAGGCGGCGGTGAAGTTGGAGCCGCGGTCCCGGATCAGGAACTTCACCGTGGCAGCAGACTCTTCGAGGTCCATGCGCGCGCCGCGGGCGAGCCGGCAGCCGCCGGCCAGGTCGGCGGCGCGCTGGTCGTGACGCAGCACTGCCAGGACGATCACGACGATCCGGTCGGCGGGCAGGGACCGCCAGCGTGATCCGATCGCTTTCAGGTGGGCGCGCAGCAGGTCGGCGACGTAGGTGACGGTGCTCGTGGACAGCGGCAGGCGGCACTGGTAGACCAGGTTGACGGCGCCCCCGGAGGTCTCTTCGTTGTTCTTCACACCAACTCGATGAGCGCCGGGGACGCCCCTTACTCGCAGCCCTGGGCGCCGCCCCACTTTGGGGTGAAATCAGAGCCCGCATAATCGCTGCTATGCGGGACGTCGTCCTGCTGGCCGGAGTATCTTCCGACGACGGAGGCATGAGTGTCTGGTAGGCCGTGTCCACGCGTTCTACGCAGGTCAGCGCGTGTTTCGCGGCCCATGGCCGATCCGCTGGCGGTAAGGGGTGCTCAGAAGGCGATGGTGAACCGGCCGTCGCCGAGTTTTCGCAGCCAGCCGCGATCGGCGAGCTTGTTCATCTTCCCGCGCAGCGGCTCCAGCTTGCCCCACACCTCCACTGGGAGGTCAAGCTTCCGGCCGACCTCCTTGACCTTCACCGGCCCGGCCGCATCGCGCACGATGGCCAAGATCCGCTGGTAGTCCGGCGGGAGCGCCTCGGCGCCGAGGTCGCCGGCACGGGCCGGAATCAGCAGCACCGATCGGCCGCCCACCTGCGCCTCCGGCAGCGCAGGCGCAAGCGACAAGTACTCGCCGAAGCCCTGTTCGCTGATCCGCTGCACGACACGTTCGGCCACGACGAGCTCGTCACGCTCGACGCGCACATCGGCCAGCCGCTTGACCAGCTCCTCTTCCAAAAGATCCAGCTCGGCACGCCGAGCGGTGATCCGGTCCAACATCACGGAATCCGTCATAACGACCGAGCGTAGGAACAGCACCACGTCCCGCGACCCCGAAACGGCGGAACGTCAAACGATCGAGACCACAGACAACCGCGCACGACCAGCACGAGCACCCGCGAACCACACCATGCCAGCTCTCTGACCAGCCACTTCAGGATGGTGGATCCTCACTGGATCGGATCGGCCGAGTGGCAGGCGACAGGGGAGCGATCCGTCGTGGGAATACGGACGGCCGGGCAGGCCATAGCATCGCCGACCGCGATCCGCGACAGGCCCTTCGTGTTCCGCGGCAATGGCGGCGGTCGGCATGTACCGGCCCTTCGCTGGCTGACATTCCGGCCGGGCGCTGCTGGCGATCATGGTGTAGGCGGCGGAACTTAGGTTCCGGTATGGCGGGATATCCCCATGTCGAGGGGTGAACCGGCGCAATATCCGGCACGGTGTGAGCGCCGGTGGATAGAGTCTGCGGCGTATCAGACGTCTGATTAGTCTGCGTGTGATCTGGAGGCGTCGCCATGGCTACGCGCGCACTGGCACCGATTCAAGCGGTTTCTTGCTGATGCCGCCGGTTTCCGATTCGCCGCTGGGACAGGAGTGGTTGTTCGACCTTGTTCGGGGCTTGATGTTACGGCCCGAGCGGGGGCAGCGGCCGGCGACCCGGGCGTTGCCGATTCTTGTGGTCGAGGGCGCTCACGGTGGGGGTAAGACCCAGCTGCTCGCCGGCCTGGAGAAGAGGGCTGATCAGCGGGTGCCCTGGGCTCGCGTGGACTTCGGGACGCTCGGTGCCCAGGACGGTGCGGCGCAGGTCCTGTCCTCACTGGCGTTCCAGCTCGGCCGGAGCACTCCGGTCTATGGCGAGCTCGAATGTCCCCGGCTCACGACCGGCCTCAAGGCAATGCAGTTAAAGCTGAAGCCTGACCGGCGGGATGCGGCGCGGGCCGCAGTGGTTGAGGCATTGGGCGAGGAGCGTGATCGGGCGGCCCTCCAGGAGATCCTTCGGGAGAGCGCTGGGACCGCGCTTGATGTGGTGCTGGCCGCCTCCGGCGTTTCTCCTTCGACGTCTGCCGGTGGGCTGGCTAACGTCACCGTCGACGCCTTGCGGGATCGGCTCACCCGCCGGCCTCGGGGGCGGCGGATCGTCCTGGGCCGATACCAGGACTGGTACGGGCACCGGGGGCGTGGGCTGACCCACAACTCCCTGGACGTGCTCGTCGATCTCAATCAGTGGAACGCGAATCCGCGCGTCGAGGGTAACGGGCAGAAAATCGGCGAACTACTGTGGGACGCGTTCCTCACCGATCTTCGAGAGGGCTTCGACAGTGCTCGGCACTCCAAGGATCTCTCGCAGTCCGCTCTGATTCTGCTCGACGACGTCGACACCGCGCTGGGAGTCAGCTTCCTGAACGGTCTCGCCGCCGTGCGCGGGGCGCTGGACATCGGAAACCGGCACGGTCCCGCGCCGGTGGTGTTCGCGGCCACCAGCCGCGGCGTCTTGCTGGCCCACGCCCTGCCCGGCGAGGTGGCCGAGGTCGATCGCCAGGAGCGGGGGGCCCTGCCGCCGCTGGACCCGGTCCCGGCCTGGCTGCGCGTCCGGCTGCCGGATCTCACGGCCGCCGAGATCAGCCAGGCGCTGACCGAGCGGACACACCGCGAGGGTGACGAATCCCAGCTCACGACGATGATCACGGATCTGACCGGTGGGCATCCAGCGTCGGTGAGTTTGCTGCTCACCGCGGTGGCGCGGCACCCGGGCCTGTGGTCGGAGCCCGCGGCCCTGCTCGACGTGCCTGCGACGACGACGGAGATCGATCCCGTCGGCGTCGGCACGTTGATGGAGCGTGTGCTGCTCGGTACGGACACGCAGACCCGCGTGAACCGTGACGACCTGGAGATCTGTGCCGTCGCAGTCCGTCGGCAGCATGCGCTGTGGCTGGGCACGGGGGACGACGCGCTGCTGGCCGGCGGCCTGGCCGGCTTCGACGACATCGACCGGGTGCTGTGGCCCCAGGTCTCGGGTGCCGCGCCGGTTCTGTTGCGCCGGCTGCTGCTGCGTGACTTGGCTCTGCACGACAAGGACCGGCTGCCAGCGGTGGAAGGCCTTCCCGACCCGGACGGTTCGGTGACCTTGTGGGGTCAGGCCTTCGGCCGGATGCGCCAGAACACCCTCCCGAAACGGTTCGCCGAGGAACCGCCGGACTCCGCGCAGGACACAGCGTTGACTGCGGAAATCGCCACCGGTCTTTACTATGCCCTGGCCTCCGGTGATCTTGAGGAAGTCGTGACTCGCTTCGATCTGGCGGTCGGTCTGGGTTCCTCGGCGTCGTGGCTTTCGGCCCTAGGCACGGTAGTCCGGGCGCCTCGGCGCAGGCGTGCTCCGGCGACGCCCGCGCTCTCGCCCATGGACCAGATGAGGGCTTTGGCATCGCAGGCGCCGTCGATGGGGCGGTCCACCCGGCACGTCGCCGAACTCGTGGCCGCCTTGTGGGTGGTCAACGATCCTTTCCTCGGCAACCGGCGTCGCATCCTCCACCGGCACATCGCCCACGTGCTGACCGGACTGGTCGATCGGTGGCCCCTGGACAACGAATCGCTCTACGAGACTGCTCAGCGTCATGAGGATGCTGCGGGTCGTTGGAGCTGAGGAAGGAGCTGCAATGGCAAGCGCTGGTCAGGGCTTCGAACTTCCGGTGCTGGAGGGCGCGCTGAAGCGGCGGCGTCGCAGGCGTCTGCTGGTCGCGGGCTCCGTGGTGGTCGTGGCCGCCGCTGCCGGCTTAGGGCTCATCGCCTGGCTCGGCGGAGGCTCCGATGCCTGCGGCGGGCCAGGCTCGGGGGTGAGCAAGGTCGGCGGCGAGTGCGTCGGCGTCACGGACGGGTCCTATGCGTTCAGCCCGGAGCTGTCGGCGATCGAGAAGGAGATCGCCGACGAGAACGCCTCCGCGACGAAACCGGGCGGCCCCGTGGTGACCGTCGCTGTGCTCGACCCGATGACCGTAGACGCCACCAGCCCGTTGAGCATGGCGAACGTCCGCAACGATCTCGAGGGCGCCTACACGGCGCAGTACCGCGTGAACCACACCCACGTCCTCGGCGACCAGCGGCCGCTGATCCGGCTGGTGCTGGCGAACGAGGGCAGCCACGAGGACCAGTGGCAGCCCGTGGTGCACCAGCTGGAAGGTATGGTCCACGGCCCGGCGCCGCTGGTCGCGGTGACCGGGATGGGCGTCAGCACCACGCAGACCCGAGACGGCGCGAAAGACCTGGCCGGGCACGACATCCCCACGATCGCCGCCATTGACACTGCCGACCAGCTGAACGCCGCCGACATCCACGGATTCATCCGGGTCGTGGCGAACAACGCTCAATATGTCGCGAGCCTGCGCGCCTATCTCGACACCCGCCCGGACCTCGACTCAGCGATCCTGGTCTTCGACTCCAACTCCGACAAGACCGGCGCGTCCGACCTGTTCACCAAGTCTCTGCGGGACGATCTGCAGAGCCCGGACGGCTTCCAGAAACTGCTCACCTTCGCGCCGCAGGGCTTCGCCGGTGTCTCAGAGCCCTCCCAGGCCAATCCCGACCTGTTCGCCAACATCACGGCCAACATCTGTTCGGTCAAGCCCAAGGCCGTCTTCTACGCCGGTCGCGGCGTGGACCTGCCCAGCTTCGTCGACGCGCTGAAGAACCGGGTCTGCGACAAGACGCCGATCACCCTGCTCACCGCCGGCAACAACCTCGGCGAGCTGAACGGGCAGGCGCCGCTCCTGCAATCAGCGGGCCTCACCGTGGTCTACGCGACCATGGCCGACCAGGCCGGCTGGCTCGCCGGCGGACCGGGAACCCCGCACCATTTCCCCGACTTCGCCAAGGCTTTCCACGACCTCGGCTTTCCCGACGTCGACCTGGTCGACGGGGGAGCCATCATGAGCCACGACGCGGTACTCGCCGCAACACAGGCCGCGCGGCTGGCGGCCCAGGCCATGCCGCAGGCGCAGGGCGTACCTAACGCGGCCGACGTGCTCAACCAGGAGGTGGACATGAACACTCAGTTCTTCGTCCCGGGCGCGGGCGGCGACCTCAGCTTCACATTCCATGGCGACAACGGCTCCCTGAGCAGCGAGCCGATCGGCAAGCCGCTGCCGGTCATCTCGGTCCCACCGGAGACGGGCGAGGCTTCGTATACTGACGTGTACACGACCACCCAATAACGAGCGGCCCGAATCCGACCGGTGCGGCCTACTCTGGGTCGGCCGAGGAGTCCGGTCTAGTACTGACTCGAAAATGCGGTGATTCGATCGCAGCGTTGTTCTGCTCCGGAGCGGTTGTTGGGCTTCGGGGCTGGTGACGCGGGTGGTTCAGGCCTTGGCGCCGAGATCCCGGAGCTGACCGCGCGGGTGGCCAGGGCGGCCAACCCGAAGGGCACCACCGCGATGTGGGTGCGGGATCGACTCGAGGGCTTGTGGGCGGACGAGGACTTCGCCGGCTGGTACTCGCGCGACGGGCGGCCCGCCTGGTCTCCGGCACAGCTGGCCACCGTGTGCGTGCTGCAGTTCCTGGACAACCTGTCCGATCGGCAGGCCGCC
>JABFWL010000082.1 GCA_013362315.1 Catenulispora sp.
CGGCGGCGGCCGGGGGACGGCGTCGGGCCCCGGCCGCCCCGCGCGCGGACTCGCCGGACCGGGCCGGCACCACCGAGGGCTTGCCGCGCCGGATCGCCAGCGCCTCCGAGCCGAACACCGCCACGAACAGCAGCACCATGCCGGCCACTCCGGCGCCGGCGGCGTCCTCGAGCCGGGACTTCATCGACGTGGTCGGCTTCTGCGGCGGCACCATGACGATGGTGTGGACCAGCACGCTGGCCGGCAGCGGAGTGGCCAGCGAGCGGGTCTGGATGTTGAGCATCGTCTGGTCGGCGTACTTGTCGAAGGTGTCCATCTCGGTGAGGATCTTCTGCGGATCCTTGCCGGTGATCGTCAGGATCAGGAACGGGCCCGACGCGTTCGGCGCGAGCTCGGCCGACGCCAGGTCGGTGACCCCCATCTTCGCCATGTCGGCCATCGACTGGTCGGAGTTGAGCGTGCGGGCCAGGAAGTCGGCGGCGCCGGTCAGCGAGTTGTCGAAGTTGGTGAACGGGTTGCCCGTCCCCTTGCCGCCGGCATTGGCCACCGCCGTGGAGTTCAGCAGGCTGATGGTCGAGGTGGACTGATACTTCGCGGGCACGGCGAGCCACGCCAGCACCGGCAGCGCCAACGCCATGAGCAAGGCGGGCACGCTGACGTACCACCGTTTGATCATGACGCGGAGCATCGTGCCGAGATCCATGGTCCCCCCACGTTTCGCGTCGGCCGTCAGCGGTCCCGCCACAGCGAGACCCGACGAAGGTCCATGATATGTGGCCGTCAGGGCTCTGGAAAGAAAAAGTAAAGGACAGGGCATAGGGATCTCCCGGTGTCCGCGGGTGCGATAAGGCCCGGCGGGGCCAGAATGGGAGGGGCTGGATCGCCGTCGGCGGGGGTGGGAGCTAATGGGAGCGCTGTGGCACGTGATCGGACGCCGGTGGCGGCCGTGGCAGCTGGCCGTACCGATCCTGGTGGTGACGATGGCGGTCGGCTATCTCGCCTCCCATCCCGCACCGCGGTTCCGATCTCAGGCGGTGTTTGAGGTTCAGGCCCCGGCGAAGGAGCTGCAGCACTCGGACAATCCGAACCCTTATGCCGATGTGAAGGGGTCGCTGGCGGCCACGGCGGCGATGGTCGCGCAGGGCTTGAGCAGCGAGTCGAGCGCCGAAGAGCTGCACTCCCGGGGGCTGGCGGCCGGGTATTCGCTGAACCCGCGGAACAGCGGGACGGTACAGGAGCCGTACTACTGGCTGCCGCGGCTGGACATCACGGCCGACGGGCCGACCATCCCGGCGGCGATGTCCTCGCTCGACATCCTGACCACGGCACTGCGGGAAGGCCTGATCAGCCTGCAGGACCGGGCCGGGGTGAACCCGGACGACCGGGTGACGACGAAGCTGCTGGTGCCGCCGTCGACGGCGCCGATCCCGGTGCGCAAGTCGCGGGCGCTGGCCGGCGTCCTGCTGGTCGGCGGCGGGGCCGCGTGGCTGGTGCCGGCGTGGGTCGGCAACGTGCGGCGGCGGCGTGCGTTGCGCCGGGCTTAGGCATCCCGGTCAGACTGATCCCAACCAGTCTGTATCCCACTGATCCGAGTAGTCTGTTTCCCCATCAGCCTTCCGCATCCCCATCGTCCTCGGCGAGTAGCTTGTCGAGCGCCCGCTCCATCGCTTCGGAGCTGGGAACAGGGCACTCGTACTCGGCCGCTTCCATGGCCGCCATGAACTCCGGCTCGGGGGCGTAGCCGTACTCCGCGACGTAGTACGCCAGCGCGTCGTTCCAGATCCAGACGCCGTCAGTCCGGAAGTTGACCGGCACCACCCGGCCCCGGGCGGGGTCGACGAGGTCCGGCTCCAGCTCGGGGGTGACGAGCAGCGGCGCGCCGGCGTCGAGATAGGCCAGCACGTCATCGCGGACCGGCGGGTCCAGGTGCGGGTGGTCGGGGGAGTAGTACGGGATGCCGTCGGCGGCGCCGTCGAAGACCTTGGCGATGCGGATCACGTGTTCTGCATATCAAAGTTCTGAGAATCCGTCCGCCCCGGCGGGCGCGTCATTCCTCGTGCGGGATACCGCGCACCGCGTGTTCGGCGTGGCCCGCGACCTCCTCCAGCAGCCGGCGCAGGTGTCCGCCGCGCAGGCGGTAGAGCCGGGCGCGGCCCTGCGCGCGCTGCTCCACCAGCCCGCCGAGCCGGAGCTTGGCCAGGTGCTGGCTGGCGGCGGTGGGCGTGCAGCCGGCGGTCTCGGCCAGCGCGGTGACGCCGAGCTCGCCGCCGCGCAGCGCCCACAGCAGGCGCAGGCGGGTGGGCTCGGCGAGCAGGTCTAGCAGGCCCACGGCGGTGTCGACGACCGGGTCGGGCAGCGCGGTGGCGGGTGCGTGTTCGTGCTCGGCCGCCGGTGCGGCGGCGGGGGGTGTCGGGGGCGCGGGAGTGGCGGGCTTCGCGCCGGAGTGGGCCATGCGCGCCATCCTCTCACCTGGGCTGTCACCCTGGCTCGGTACCCGCGCCGGTGCCGACCGGCCCCATTCCGAAGGCGACGGAACGGGGCCGTGGGCCGATCACGCCGTGCCGACCTCGAATTCCTCGGCCTTCACGCCGGCCAGGAACGCCTCCCACTCCGAGCGGGAGTAGACGATCACCGCCTCGTCGGGCCGGTGCGAGTGCCGCACCCCCACCCGGCCGTCGGCGAGCAGGGCCACCTCGACGCAGTTGGTCGCGCCGTTGCTGTGGCTGCTCTTGCGCCAGACGGCGGTGCTCAGATCGGGAATCGAGTCGGAGTGGGCCGGATCGGCCCGGGTGGTGTCGATCGGGCTGGTGTCGATCCGGGCGTTGCTGGTGCTCAACTAGCTCTCCATCTTCGTCAGCAGGTCGGCGAGCCAGCGCGCCGACCTTTCGGGGGAAAGCGCCGCGGCACGCAGCTGGTCGAACACCGACGCGTAATTGCGCACTTCGTCGATAGTCTCCAGGAAATGCGTTCGCGTCAGGTTGTCCAGGCATACCACGTCGTGTTCCAGAGGATTACCGAATCCTACAATCGCGAAAGGCTCATCGAGCCCGGAATACGCGCCGGCCGAATGGGTGATGATCTGGATGACGACATTCGGCCGCCGGGATTCGGACAACACGCGTTCGACCTGTCCGCGCATCACCTCCGGCCCGCCGACCTGCTGCAGCAGCGCCGCCTCGTGCATCACCACGCGCAGCCGCAGCGGGTCGGCGCCGCCCAGCATGCGCTGCCGGGTGCGGCGCACGGCCACCAGCGCGTCCACGTCCAGCGGCTCGGTGCGCACCCGCCAGGCCTCGGCGACCGCGCGGATGTAGGGCTCGGTCTGCAGCAGGCCGTGGACCAGCTGCACGGTGTGCGCGTCGATGGTGGTGGCCGCGGCCTCGACGCTGATGTAGTCCGCGTAGGGCTCCGGGATCGCCCGCCGGTAGTACTGCCACCAGCCCTTGTCCCGGATCTGGCCGGTCAGGTTCAGCAGCGTCGTGCGCAGCTCCTCGTCGTGCACGCCGTAGACGTCGAGGGCGGCGGCGACGTCGATGCGGCGCAGCCGGCCCTGGCCGTTCTCCAGGCGGGAGAGGGTGGAGTCGGAGATCTCCAGGCGCTCGGCGGCACCCTGCAGGGTGAGGCCGGCTGACATGCGCAGCCGGCGCAGCGCCGCGCCGAGGCGGCGGCGGCGGATCGGGGGCGTCGGCGTCACGGGCGCGGTGGGTGCCGTGGGCACCGTGGGCGGCGGGGAGGGGGACGGCGGGGATGACTTCCGCTGGGACCGTGGCGGCGGCTGTGGCTGTGGTCGTGCTTCGGACTCTGACTGTGGTTCTGACTGTGCTTCTGGCTGTGCCTCTGACTGTGGTGATGAGGGGGCCGATGCAGCGGTCGCGAACGGTGCCGCCGTCGCGCCCGGTGCGTCCTCGCGGTCCGGTTCCTGCGTGCGCATCTCGGCATTCTTCATCCGTACGCGAGGACCGGGAAGTTCTGCTGATGTCATCGCCACCCCCTGGCGGGTTCGCTTCTGTGATCGACGCCATTGTGCCCGACGGGACCGTGGCGAATTCATGGATTCCCCTGCGCGGGTCCACCCGCGGTGGGATATTTCATTGTGGGGTGCGCGCTGGGGGACAGACTCGCGCAGACATCGATGATGTGAGGCCGTCATGCAGCAATTACGCCACCCCGCCCCGGCGTGCCGTGCGAGCGGCAGCGAAGCCGGCGGCGGGGTGGCCGCCCGCGAGGCCGGTGCCGAGCCGGCCGGCTCGCGGGACCCGCAAAGCACTGCCTTGTACTGGTCGTTCCCGGGCACGGCCCTGGACGTGAGCTTGTCGCGGCGCTGGCTGGCCGCCGCGGCGCGGGAGCTGTGGGGGGCCGGCGACGACACCGACCGCCTGGTGCTGGCCTACAGCGAGGTCGCGACCAACGCCGTGGTGCACGGCGCGGGGCCGGTCACGGTGTGCGCCCACATCCACCCCGGCGGCGCCACCTGCGAGGTGGCGGACTGCTCGGCCCGCGTGCCGCAGCCGCGCCGCGCGGCGCTCGAGGACGACTCCGGCCGCGGCCTGGCCCTGGTGGCGCAGACCGTCGACCGGCTCGGCGTGCGCGCCGACGAGACCGGCAAGACCGTCCGCTTCGAGGTGGGACGCGCGGCCCCCGAGTCCGGCAGAAGTCCGCTCGCGGAGTCCGGTGGCGGTCCGCTCGCCGAAGCGGAGGGCGCCATAGCGCGGGCCGTCGACGCACCGCGTCCGGTACCGGGCCGACGCCACCGCCCGGCGCCGCGTAATGCCGGCGCCGGTATCTCGAGCCCGGGTCTGTCGGGCACTTCCAGAAGCTCCGTCGGCGGACCCGCGGGTGGGCCCGCCGTCGGAAAACCGCCCCGCCTCCGTTCTGGACCACTGGGCGCTCGCGCGCTCGGAGAGCTCGGCGGATAGCGGTCGGCACAGCCGAGCCCGCGACCGGATGGTCCGGCGGTCGCGGGCTCGCTGGTGCCGCGCCCAGCGGCAGGCGCGGCACCAGTCCCCCAGCGGACCGGCGTTCATCAGACTCCGGATGGTCCGCGCACCTTCTAAGGATCAGCGCTCGACCCGCGCGATCCACACCGCGGTGTCCGCCGGGATCCGCCCGTCCTGATCCAGCGGCCCGCTGGCCAGCAGCACCCGGCCCGCGACCGGCGGCGGTACCGGCTCCGGGCCGAAGTTCACCACGCAGGCGAAGCCGGGGCCGCGCTCGAACGCCAGCACCCGCGCGGGCGCCGGCAGCCAGGCGAACGGGCCGTCGCCAAGGCCCGCGGTCTCCCGGCGCAGCCGCAGGCCGCTGCGATACAGGGTCAGCATCGAACCGGGATCGGCCGCCTGGCTCTCCACGGTGTAAGCCTTCCAGGCCTCCGGCTGCGGCAGCCACGGCGGCGCCGCCGCGCCTTCCGGGCTGAAGCCGAACGGCGGCTCGGTGCCGGACCACGGCAGCGGGACGCGGCAGCCGTCGCGGCCCGGATTGGCGGGATTGCGGCCCTTGCGTTCCCACATCGGGTCCTGGCGGAGCTCGTCGGGGATGTCCTCGACCTCCCACAGGCCCAGCTCCTCGCCCTGATACACATACACCGAGCCGGGCAGCGCCTGGGTGAGCAGCGCGGCGGCGCGCGCCCGGCGGGTGCCCAGGTCCAGGTCCACCGGGCGGCCGAGCTGCCGCGCGTAGATCACGAAGGACGTGTCTTCGCGGCCATAGCGGGTCACCACCCGGTCCACGTCGTGGTTGGACAGCACCCAGGTCGGCGGGGCGTCGACCGGACCGTGCAGGCTCAGTGTCTCGTCGATGACCGCGCGGAGCTTGTCCGCCTCCCAGGCGCACCCCAGGTAGGGGAAGTTGAACACGGTGTGCATCTCGTCCGGCCCCAGGTAGCGGGCCAGGCGGGCGGCGTCCGGGAGCCAGACCTCGCCGATCAGCACCCGGTCGCCGGGATAGGAGTCGGCGACCGCGCGCCAGGCGCGGTAGATCTCGTGGACCTCCTCGCGGTCGGTGAACGGCGTGTCGTCGCCCTCGGCGACGTCCGGCAGCGCCGGGTCCTTCGCCGGCAGCGCCGCGGAGTCGATGCGGAAGCCGTCCACGCCGCGGTCGAACCAGAACCGCAGCACTGCCTCGAACTCGGCCCGCACCTCAGGATGTTGCCAGTTCAGGTCCGGCTGCGCCGGATCGAACAGGTGCAGGTACCACTGCCCGGGCTCGCCGTCCGGCTCGGTGACCCGGGTCCAGGTCGAGCCGCCGAAGTGGCCCTGCCAGTTGGTCGGCGGCAGCTCGCCGTGGGCGCCGCGGCCGGGGCGGAACCAGAATCGCTCGCGCTCGGCGGAGCCGGGGCCGGCGGCCAGCGCCGCCTGGAACCACGGGTTCGCCGAGGACGTGTGGTTCGGCACGATGTCGATGATGATCCGGATGCCGAGCGCGTGCGCCTCGGCGATCAGCGCCTCGGTCGCGGCCAGGTCGCCGAACAGCGGGTCGATGACGCGGTAGTCGGTGACGTCGTAGCCGGCGTCGGCCTGCGGGGACAGATAGAAGGGGTTGAACCAGACCGCGTCCACGCCGAGGTCGGCCAGGTAGGCCAGGTGCGCGCGGACCCCGGCCAGGTCGCCGACGCCGTCGCCGCCGCCGTCGGCGAAGCTGCGCGGATAGATCTGGTAGATGGCGGCCGAACGCCACCACGGCGCTTGTGACTGTTCCAGCTGTTCCAGCGCGGACAAGGGGGAACCTGCTCTCTGTACTCGCAGCCGGCGCGGATGTGCCCGGTGCGTGAGGACAACGACGGGAGGAACGCTCAGGAAACTCAGGGTCCTGTCAGCCCTTGACGCCGCCCACGGTCAGGCCGGCCATGATGTTGCGCTGGAACACCAAGAACAGGGCGATGGTCGGGATCGAGGCCAGGAACAGCCCGCCGACCAGCGCGTTGTCCGGCATCGAGGTGGCCGCGGTGTTCACCCCGACGTTCAGGGTCTCGTGCGCCGGCACCGTGATCAGCGGCCACAGGAAGTCCTTCCAGACCGCCACCACCGCGAAGATCGACACCACGCCGAGGATCGGCCGGGACATCGGCAGCACGATCTGCCACAGCGTGCGCAGCGGACCGGCGCCGTCCACGGCCGCGGCGTCCAGCAGCTCGTTCGGTATCGAGTCGAAGAACCGCTTGAGCAGGAACACGTTGAAGGCGTTGGCGACCGTCGGCAGCCAGATCACCCACGGGGTGTTCTGCAGGTTCCAGTGCACCAGCGGCAGGTCCAGCACGGTCAGGTACTGCGGCACCACCAGCGCGGCGGCCGGGATCATCATCGAGGCCAGCATCGCGCCCAGGATCCAGGTGCCGAGGACCGGGCGGAGCTTGGACAGCGAGTAGGCGGCCGCGACGCAGAAGACGAGCTGGAACAGCAGCGCGCCGCCGGCGTAGACGACGGTGTTCCACAGCAGCTGCGCCATCCCCAGCCGGTTCCAGGCCAGGGAGAAGGCGTGCGTGGAGGGGTGGTGCGGGACCAGCACCGGCGGGTTGGCGACCAGTTCCTGCGAGGTCTTGAAGCCGCCGGTGGCCATCCAGACCAGCGGGCCGATGAACACCAGGGTGGCCAGCACCAGCGCCAGGGAGGTGAAGGACCAGTACAGCCGCTTGCCGCGCGCGGTGGCGAGCTGGGTCCGGGAGATCAGGGTTCGAGGTGAGGTTTGCGCGGCCATGTCAGTCCTCGTTTCCGCGGCGCTCGATCCAGACGTACAGGGCCGAGAAGCACGCCAGCACCAGCAGCATCATCACGCCGAGCGCGGCGGCGGTGTTGAACTTGTTGTAGTTGAACGCGTAGTTGTAGAGCAGATAGACCACCGTGGTCGTGGAGCCCTCCGGACCGCCGCCGGTGAGCACGAAGGCTTCGGTGAACATCTGCATCGTCGCGACGACCTGGAGCATCAGCATCAGCGACAGGATCAGCCGGGTCTGCGGGACGGTGACGTGCCAGACGCGCTGCAGGATGCCGCAGCCGTCGAGCTCCGCCGCCTCGTACAGATCGCCCGGGATCCCTTGCAACGCCGCCAGATAGACCAGCGTCGCCGAGCCCATGTTGCTCCAGGTGGAGATCACTACCAGCGACGGCATCGCGCTGGACTTCGAGCCCAGCCACTGGGATGTGGGCAGGTGCAGGAAGTGCAGGACCTGGTTGAACAAGCCGAACCCGGGGTCCATGAAGTAGCGGAACAGCAGGATCCCGGCCACCGGCGGCAGCATCACCGGCAGGTAGACCAGGATGCGGAAGTAGCCCTGCGCGTGCCGGAACTCGTTCACCACGATCGCCACGGCGAACGGCGCGACGAAGCCGAAGACCAGCGCCAGGGCGGTGAACTCCAGGGTGTTGCGCCAGGCCGACCAGAACTCGGGGTCGTCGACGATCTGGCGGTAGTTCGCGAGCCCGGTCCAGGAGGTCTGTCCGCGGTGCACCCGCTGGAAGGACATGGTGATCTCGCGGATCATCGGGTACCAGGTGAACACCGCGAAGCAGACCAGCGCCCCGAGCAGGAAGGCGTGCGCGCGGGCGTTGCGGGCGGCGGCGCGGCGCAGTTCGCGCCAGGCCCTGCGGCCGGCGGTGCCCTCGCGCACCCGCTCGGGGGCCATGACATAGGCCATCGTTGTCGACTCCCTCGTTGTCGGTGGGCCAGGCGGGTCGGCCGGCTGGATGCGGCG
>JABFWL010000250.1 GCA_013362315.1 Catenulispora sp.
CTGGCCGCCACGGGGCTTCTGGTGTGGGCCGGATTCATGACCGCGCACGCCGCCCTGCCGAAGGTCCCCTCGGCCTACCTGATCGCTCCGGCTGCGCCGATCGCCGCGATCGCGATCGGGCTGGCTTTGGGCAAGCGCGACGGGCTGACGGCCGACCGCTTCGTCTTGGCTGCGCTGCGCCACGGCCGGGCGAAGAAGCACCTGGTGCCCGGCGGCGAGGAGCAGACTCCGGCGCTGCCGGAGTTCCTGCCCAAGGCGGTCCGCGCGAAGGCCGGACCGGCGCCTGCAGCGATGACGATGCCCGCACGCGGGATCGACGAGACCGGCGTGATCGACCTCGGTGCCGAGGGCTTCTCGGCGCTGGCCGCCTGCGGCACGGTCAACTTCGCGCTGCGCACCGCCGGCGAGCAGGACGCCCTCGTGGCCGCGTTCGGCCGCTGGCTCAACGGCCTCACAGCGCCGGTCCAGCTGCTGGTGCGCACGCACCGCCTGGATCTGTCCGGAGCGGTGGACCAGCTGCGCGCCGCAGCCCCCGGCCTGCCGCACCCGGCGCTCGAGCAGGCTGCCGCCGAGCACGCCGACTACCTCGAGGCCCTGGCCGGCCGCCGCGATGTCCTGCACCGCCAGGTGCTGCTGGCCGCGCGCGAGCCGCGCACCGGACGCGGCCGGAAGACAAGCGCCGCCAGCCCGGACGCCTCGGCACCGATGCGGCTGCACCGCCGCGTGGACGAGGCCGCCCGCGCCCTGTCCGGCGCGCAGATCCCGGTGCGCGCCTTCGAATCCGAGCGCCTGCGCCACCTGCTGACCGACGCCACCGGCGCGGGCCAGGAGGCCGAACCCCTGGAAGGAGAGACCGACCGATGATGCTCAAAACCCGCGCGCGAACACGGCGCGAGAAGGAAGCCGGAAGCGCGCCGGTCCGTGCCCTGGACGCGATGCCGGCGCCGGAGTCGGTGCAGGTCGCCCCGCGCTATCTGCGCATCGGGGAGATGTTCGCCGCCTCCTTCGCGGTGACCGGTTTCCCCTCCGAGGTCGGTCCCGGTTGGCTGGAGCCGCTGCTGACCTACCCGGGACGGCTGGACGTCTCGCTGCACATCGAGCCGATCGAGACCCAGGTCGCCGCTGAGCGGCTGCGCCGCCAGCGCGCCCGCTTCGAGTCCGGCCAACGCTCGGACTTCGAGAAGGGACGCCTGGCCGACCCCTACGCCGAAGCCGCCGCCGAGGACGCCACCGAACTCGCATATCGACTCGCCCGCGGCGAAGGCCGCCTGTTCCGCGTCGGCCTCTACCTCACCGTGTACGCCGCCTCCGAGAAGGCACTCGCCGAGCAGACGTCCGCGGTCAAGTCGCTCGCCTCCGGGCTGCTGCTGCAGATGCAGCCGACCAGCTTCCGGGCCGTGGCCGGGTGGACCAGCTGCCTGCCGCTGGGCGTGGACGCCATCAAGCTGCGCCGCACCTTCGACACCGCGTCCCTGGCATCGGCGTTCCCGTTCACCAGCCCTGACCTGTCGCCGTCGGACCCGACCGACACCGCCGCCCCGGACGGCATCCTGTACGGGGTCAACGCTGCCTCCTCCGGTCTGGTGATCTACGACCGGTGGGCGCAGGACAACTACAACTCGATCGTGCTGGCCCGCTCCGGGGCCGGGAAGTCGTTCTTCTCCAAGCTGGAGATCTTGCGCAGCCTCTACGGCGGGGTGCAGGTCCTGATCGTCGATCCGGAGAACGAGTACGAGCGTCTGGCCGCGCTCGTCGGCGGCGCCTACCTCGACCTCGGTGCGGACGGGGTGCGGTTGAACCCGTTCGACCTTCCGGAGAACGCCGAGAAGTCGGCGGGTAAGACCAACGCCCTGGTGCGCCGCGCGCTTTTCCTGCACACCTTCATCGCCGTCCTGGTCGGTGAGCCGCTTACCCCGGCCGAGCGCGCCGCGCTGGACCGGGCGGTTCTGGCCGCCTACGCCGCCGTGGGTATCACGGCCGACCCGCGCACGTGGAAGCGGCAGGCGCCGATCCTGTCGGATCTGGCCGAGGCGCTGCACGCCAACTCCGACCCGGCGGCGGCCTCGCTCGCGGCGAAGCTGGAGCCGTTCACCACCGGGTCCTGGGCCGGGCTGTTCGACGGCCCGACGACCACCGCCCCGTCGGGCCACTTGCAGGTGTTCTGCCTGCGGCACCTGCCGGAGGAGTTGAAGTCGGTCGGGACGCTGCTGGTCCTGGACACCGTGTGGCGGCAGGTCACCTCGCGC
>JABFWL010000036.1 GCA_013362315.1 Catenulispora sp.
AGAGTTGACACCCCAGGGCCGGTGCTGTACCGCTTGCGGCTGCCGTCGGGACCGAGGGGACCGAACCGCCCACCTCACAGACCGCAGCCGCCGCGCCTAGCCGCCACCCCCCGATGGACTCGCGCCAGTTCCCCGAGGGAACCGAGGCCCCCGCCGGAGGCGCCGGCTCTTCATCAAGCTCTTGACTGGCTTTTGACTTCGACTGAAACTCAGCCACCTCACCAACAGCCACCGAAGGAGGACCCACCGGTGCCGGGACCGTGCACACGACGACCGCCAGCCGAAGGACCGACTCTCACCACGAACCCCGAGACCGCATACACCCGCGCTTCGTAATAAAAGCTTGTAATCCCACAGGCCAATCGCAAGCCGGGATGCCTACCCCTACCGCAGCCCCGCCCGCTCCTCAATAAGCGTCGTAGCCGCCTCATCCAGCGCCATCCGCATCAGCGCCAGCACCGATTCCAGGGCCAACGGCCGCAGTCGGTCCAGGCCGCCGAGGATGTCCGGCCAGGCGTCCGGCGGATAGCCGGCAGCCTCGAACGGAGCCCAGATCTGGTCCATGTAGAGCTGGACGAAGGCGCGAGCCACCGCCTGTACATGAGTACGGGCCTCGGCGGCGGCCTTCAGTGCCCTCGCAGGGGGAATGCCCAGGGCCATCAACTCCGCGCCGATGCGCGTAAGTCGCGGAGAGCGCTCCTCATAGCGGCCGTTGCCCAGCGGGCGAAGCAGCCCCAGATCGACGGCGGCGTCCAGCAACGCGGCGCCCTCGCCATCACGACCGCCACCGCCATTGCCATCGCCATCACGACCGCCCTCGCCGTCGCCGCGACGATCGCCCTCGCCGTCGCCGCGACGATCGCCATCGCCGCTGCCGCCTAGGCTCTCACCCTCACCCTCCCCACCCTGCCGCGAACCCTCCACCCCCGGAAACAGCGTATGCAGCTCCTCCAGCCGCACCACCCGCCGTTCCCCATCATCGAACGCCTGATGCACCGCCGCGGCAAAGGACGTGAACTCCGCCCCGCCCCCCAGCATCCGCCGGATGGACTCCAGCGTGAAGCCGTCGGCCTGCAGCCGCTTGATCTGCTCCAGCCGTGCCAGGTGCTCCGGGCCGTAGTAGCCGACGCGGCCGCGGACGGTCGGTGCCGGCAGCAAGCCGCGGGACTGGTGTTCGCGGATATTGCGGACCGTCATCCCCGACAGGCGTGCCAGGTCGTCGACGCGGTACTCCTCGTCGCTCACCCCGTCGCGCCTTCCCGATGCTGCTCGTCCGTCCGCTTTGCTGCGATGATACTTGATCGGATCTCTCGATTAAGGTTTTGCATAGGGGTGCCATGAGCGACAGAAGGCCCGGAGCCGGAGTCCGCCACATCGACGCGGCGCGGCTGCCCGTGGAGGTCGTGCAGCTGATCGCCGAGCTGGGGCCGGGCGAGGTGCTGACCGTCACCCGCGACGGCGAGCCGATGGCGAAGATCACCGGCGCCGGCGGTCCGTTGACGGGAACGGTCATCCGCCCTGAGAGCGGCAGCACCGGCACCGCCGCGGACGGTACCGTAACCGCCACCAGCGCCAGCACCAACACCGCCGTGACCGTAGTAGCCACCGCGATGAAGCTCTCAGACACCGTCCGCACATCCCTGTCAACCGAACTCGGAGCCGACTACATCGTGCTCGACATGGACACGGCGCCGGCAACCTCCGACATCCTCCTGGTCCCGCCGATAAGCCTCCAGCTCCTCGGCGCCCTCCGCGCCCGCTTCCCAGCCGCCCGGGTCATGGTCGCCGAGGTCGAGGACCCGGAGCTCGGCCTCGACTACCGCGGCCCGGTGCGCCGCATGCTCGACTCCGGCGTGGAGGCGTATCTGGCTTCTACCACCATCCCCCGCCTGGCCCGCCAGCTGGAGCGCGCCGTCACCCACCGGCCGCAGCTGACCATGGACTCCGCGCGCCTAGCCATCGAGCACCACTCCGAGCAGTGACAGCGAACCGCCCGCGCAACCCACGACCAGCGAGGGCCGTGCCTGCGCGGGCGGCTCCACAAATCAGGACACTGTCACGTCGTCATAGAGCGTGTACGTCGCATCCCCCGCGTAGTTGTCATCCTTGCTGACCAGCGTCAGCGTGTACGAATGCCCAGCAGTGACAGCCTTACTGACCTGCTTCCACCCAGCCCCCTGCGTGCACGTCTTAGCCAGCACCGTGGACGTGGTCCCCGCAGTGTTGTCCTTCAGCGTCGCCGTGGCCCAGTCATAGGTCACCGTGTCCGGGCAGCTGACGTTGTACCAGAACGCCAGCGTGCTCGCCCCCGCCGGCGCCGTGAAGGTCTGGGCGATCGAGGACGTGCCCGACGGGTTCGCCGAACCCACCATCGCCGCATAGCTCCCCGAATGCACCCCGCTGCCCGTGACGCTCGTACTCCCGGCGGAGGTCCAGCCGCTCAGGCTTCCAGTCTCGAACCCGCCGTTGGTCACACCACCACCGCTCGTCGACGTCACGCTGAACGCAAACGTCGTACTCCCAGACGCGTTGGTGCCATCAGTCGCCTTCACCGTCACCTGGCTGGATCCGACGGTGCTCGCGGTGCCGGAGATCAGCCCCGAGGAGCTGATCGACAGCCCAGCCGGCAGCCCGGACGCGGTATAGGTGAGCGTCTGGCTGCTGTCCGAGTCATGCCCGGTGATCTGCAGATGCACGCTGCCGTTCTGCGCCACCGTCTGGCTACCCGGGTTGTCCACCGTGACCGTGTTGCCGCTACCCGGCGGCTTAGGCAGCAGGCAGCCGGAGACCGACAAGTCGATGGCGTTCGCCGCGTTCAGGCAGGTGGTGACCCAGTACAGCTCCTGCCCGTAACCCTGGCCCTTGGTAGCGGTGGTGCTGCCATCCGAAGCGACCTCACAAGGGTTGTTGAGCGTGCACATCTGGCCGCTCTCGTTGATCGTGTTGTTCACCCCGATCACCGCCCCGGTCGCCGTGTCCTCGACCGGCGAGCCAGAGCTGCCGCCGATGATCTCGCATCCGCCGGCCATGTCGTACCGCAGCGAGTCGTGCCAGGTCCACTGGTCCTCACGCACGGTGTTCGCGAAGCCGTTCAGATTGCACGCCCAGATGCGCGTCCAGTATCCCGACGGAATGGAGATCGCCTCGTTGCTGGTCGGATGGCTCGCCGAGATGGTCAGCGCGGTCGCGCCGGTGCGGCTGGTGATGGCCGCGAAGGTGTCGGTGAGCTCGTAGATGGCGATGTCAGTGTTCGTCATCGTGGCATAGAGCAGCTTGTCGGCCCGTACCGAGCCGACGGAGTTGCCGGCGGAGTTCAGCAGCGTCCCGGAGCGGCTGCTGGCGACGTTCTGCAGCACCTGCCCGGCCGACGGCATGCCGCCCTCCCAGCAGTGCCCGGCGGTCAGCATGAGCGCCCGGTCGCCGCTGACCGAGGACGGGTACCGCACGAGCGAGGCCGAGCAGTCGTCCAGGGCGATGGTGCTCGCCAGGCTGACCGAGGCCAACGCCGGCGCCGTGCGGGTGCTGCCGGTGGCGGCCGGTCCGGCCGCGGCACTGCCGGCGGTGAGCGCGGCCGCGACGGTCACGGCCAGGGCGGCGAGCACCGCCGCTGTTCGCTTGAGCATGGGGTCTCCATGTGGCGAGTGGGGTGTGGTGGCGTGCACGAACGGTAGGCCGGATGGTAGGGACGGATCCGACGAGTGTCAACGAGTGCTGATATACGCGACCATCGGCCGCCCGCATCGGACTTTCCCTTCCGTCGCCGCACCGGATATATCCGGAAGAGGGTCGAGATTGTGTTGGGTCGCATCGCGACGACGGTGGCGTCGGCACTGGGAACGGTCGCTGTGGGAGTCGGGCCGGCGCTTGCCACCAGTCCGCACTTCATCAACGCTTCGGCCAGTGGGCCGAGCAGCAGCGGGACGCTCAGCGTCAGGAGACCGTGTCCGGTCCGGTCAGCGCCACCGGCACCTTCTCCTCCGGCAAGAACGGCCCGGCCGCGGTTCGGTTTTCCCGAACCCCGGCTCAGAGCAACGCCTCCGGTTCGGCGACCTTCGTCCCCGGCCCGGCGAACGCCGCGACCAGCCGCTGCGTCAGGCCGGTGTTCCGGGGCTGCCCGGCCACCTCCACTGCCAGGCGCAGGGCTTTGCGCTGCCCGACCAGCACCACGGCGGTCTTGGCGCGCGTGACCAGTGTGTAGAGCAGCGCGCGGCGCAGCAGTAGGCCGCCAGATTCGGTCGTGATCGGCGCCACCACGAACGGATACTCGCTGCCCTGGGAGCGGTGGACGCTGATCGCGTAGGCGTGCAGCAGGTCCTCCAGCTCGTCGAAGTCGTAGGCGACGCTCTCGTTGTCCTCGGTCAGGACCGTCAGGGTCCGGTCCTCGGTGTTGATCGCGGTGACGGTGCCGGTGGTGCCGTTGAACACCCCGGCCCGGCCCTTCAGATAGTCGTTGCGGATCTGCGTCACCGCGTCGCCGACCCGGAACACCGCCGCGCCCGACCAGTGCTCCGGCCGGCCCTCGACCGCCGGGTTCAGCCGCTCCTGGATGCGGCGGCCCAGCTCGATCGTGCCGGTGAGGCCCTTGCGCGACGGGCACAGCACCTGCACCTGCGTGTGGTCCACGCCCTGCTTGGCCGGGATCAGGTGGGTGGCGATCTCCACCACGCGGTCGGCGACGACCGCCGGCTCGTCGCAGTCCTCGAACCAGAACCCGGGGGAGGCGTGCAGGACCGGCGGCCGGCCCTGGCGGATCAGGTGCGCGTTGGTGGTGATGGAGCTGCCCGCGGCCTGCCGGAAGACATGCGACAGCCGGGTGTGCGGCAGCTCCGGGACCCGCAGCAGGTCGGCCAGCACCCGCCCGGCGCCGATCGAGGGCAGCTGGTCCTCGTCGCCGACCAGCAGCAGGTGGCTGCCCGGCACGAGCCGGGAGACGAGCTTGGCGGCCAGCGACACGTCGAGCATCGACGCCTCGTCCACCACGATCAGGTCCGCGTAGAGCGGGTCGTCGTCGAACAAGGCGCCGGAGTCCATGCTGTCCTTCTTGTCGGCGACCAGGCGGTGCACGGTCATCGCCGGATGCCCGGTGAGCTGGGCCAGCCGCTTGGCCGCCTTGCCGGTCGGCGCGGCCAGCGTCACCTTGCCGCCGCCGGCCCGGACCAGCGCGGCGATGGTGTCCACGGTGCGGGACTTGCCGCAGCCCGGGCCGCCGGTGAGGACGGAGACGGTGTGGGTCAGGGCCATGCGGACCGCCGCGAGCTGCTGCGGGTGCAGGGCGCCGTCCGCCGGGTCCGCGTCAGTGCCGGTGCCGGTGCCGGTGCCGGTGCCGGTGTCGGTGTCGGTGTCGGCGCCAGGGTCCGTGCCGGTCTCGGTGCCGGTATCAGCACCCGACGTCTCAGCGGCGGCCACGAGCGCCTCCAGCCGCTTGAGCACGCCCCTCGGCAGATCCGACGCCGCACCGGCCAACACCGCCAGCCCCTCGGCGATCCGCCGCTCCCGTTCCCACATCCGCCGCTCATACACCGCCTGCCCGGCGCCGATCCCGGTGTCGATGACGATCCGCCGCTGCTCGGCCAGCGCGTCCACGGCCTGCCGGACCAGCAGCTGGTCCTGCCCCAGCAGCGCCGTCGCGGCGGCCAGCAGCCCGGCGTAGGGCAGGAAGCAGTGCCCGGAGACGGCCGCCGCCGCGTCCAGCCGGTCCAGCACCGCCGCGCGCGCCCGCACCGGGGAGTCCTCCGGAATCCCGGACGCCATGGCGATCTTGTCCGCGGTGGTGAACCCGATGCCGCGCACCGCCTCGATCAGCCGGTACGGGTCCTCGCGGACCACCTCCGCCGACGAATCACCGAACTCGCCATAGATCTTCACCGCGAAGCTCGGCCCGATGCCATAGCCCTGGAGCAGCACCATCAGCTCCCGCACCTGCTTGTGCGCGATCCAGGAGTCGGCGATCAGATCCTTGCGGCCGGGTCCGATGAGGTTGACCTCCAGCAGCCGCTCCGGGGTCTCGTCGATGACCGTCAGCGTCTGCTCGCCGAACGCCTCCACGATCGCCGCCGCCAGCTTCGGCCCGATCCCGCGCACGATCCCCGAGGCCAGGTACAGCCGGATCGCCCGCACGCTGGACGGGGCCGCCGGCTCGCAGGCGTCCACCGCCAGCTGGGTGCCGTACTTGGCGTGGGTGACCCACTCGCCGCGCACCCGCACCGTCTCCCCGGGCTGCACCCCCGACAGCGCCCGCCCGGAGAGGATCAGCTCGGCGCCGTCCCCCGCGGTGGCGCGCGCGATCGTGAAGCCGTCCGGCCGCACGGCGATCAGCCGGTCGACCGAGCACTCCAGCCACTCGGCTCCGGTCCGGTCGTGGACCTCGCCCAACGGCGGCCTCCTCCCGTGTTCCGGCCCGCTTGTGCCGTTCAGGCCCCGCCTCTGCCGCTCATGCCCAGTCTATGGAGCTGTCCGCGACCAGCTCCCGCAACTGGTCGGCGTCGTCGTCCTCGGCGTCCGCCGCATCGCCGAACGCGGTCGCCTCCAGCGCCTCGGCGTCCGGCCCGAGCACGAAGTCGAACATCCCCGGCAGCCACCCGAGCGCCTGCTCCACGGCCCGCAGCGCCACCATGTTGGGCGGCCGCCCGGCCTCCACCTTCGCTATCACCGCGTCGGTCACGTAGGCCAGGCCGGCGAGGTCGGACTGGCTCCAGCCCCTGGCCTCCCGGGCCTTGACGATCATCGCCGCCAGCCGGTCATAGCTCTCGCCCATAAGTGCATTCTGATGCACGGCGGCCACGGATCCATAGGCGGCACAGATTCATAGACGGCGCAGATTCATAGACGGGCCATCCTGCCCGGCGTGACGGTGTGGTGCCTGCTCGGCGGCATGACCTTCGCGACGATGTTCGCCTCGGCCGGCGCCGGCGTCACAGGAGGCTGACGAGAGCGAGGGCGAGAGCGAGGACGGGAGCGGCGGTGCGGACGCGGATCCGGCGCAGTCGCGGCCGGTGACGGTGCCGGGTTGATAGAGCCCCCTGATATACCCGGGATATACCCGCTACCGGCGTGCCCGATTTCCTGTTAACGCCGGGGAGCGTCGACGACCGCTGATCCATAGAACCGTGGTCGCGCCGGAGCCGGCCAGGCTAGATTACTTCGGGGCGCCCGTCGTCGGCGGTACTCAACCTGGCCCCGGCGGCAAGGCCACCTCGCGGAGGGCGGATCTCGATGCGGACGCGATCACAGCACCCGCCGCAGGCGTTCCACCCGGCCCGGATCGGGCCGTACGAGGTGCTGCGCCGGCTCGGCGCGGGCGCGATGGGCGAGGTGTTCCTCGCCCGCTCGGCCAGCTCGCGGCTGGTCGCGGTGAAGACCATCCGGGCCGGGCTGGCCGAGCACCCCGGCTACCGGCGGCGGTTCGCGCACGAGGTGGACGCCGCCAAGCGGGTCAGCGGCGCCTTCACCGCGGCGGTGGTGGGCGCCGACGCGCACGCCGACCTGCCGTGGCTGGCCACCGTCTACGTGCCCGCGCCGTCGCTGGAGGAGCTGGTCGCGGCCTGCGGTCCGCTGGCGGTGTCGGCCGTGCGCTGGCTGGCCGCCGGGTGCGCCGAGGCGCTGGAGTGCGTGCACCGGGCCGGGCTGGTGCACCGCGACTTCAAACCGGCCAACGTGCTCGTCACCGCCGACGGCCCGCGGGTCATCGACTTCGGCCTGGCCCGCAGCGACGGCCTGCCGCAGGGCACCGCCGCCGGCATGGTGCTCGGCACGCCCCTGTACATGGCGCCCGAGCAGGCCGCGGGCGACCCGGCCACCGGCCCGGCCGCCGACGTCTTCGCCCTCGGGGCGACGCTCTACCACGCCGCCACCGGCGCGGCCCCCTACAAGGAGGCCAGGGAAGCCGGGCCGATGCTCCAGGTGATGAGCGAGCCCCCGGACCTCGCCCCGGTGCCGCCGGAACTGCGGGCCCTGGTGCTCGCCTGCCTCGCCGTGGAACCGGCCGACCGGCCGACGCCCGCCGGGCTGATCGCCGCGCTGTCGCCGTTCCTGGCCACGGCCGGCGCCGCCCCGCCGCTGCCGGCGGCAGTGCTCGAGTACATCGAGGAGTACCGGCGCACGCAGATGGACCTGACGCAGTCGCGGCGGCGTTCGAGGCCGGAGGCCCAGACGCTGGTCGTCGGGGGCGCGGCGGCGGGGCAGCCGGGTGCCGACGCTGACGGAGCGGCGTTCGGCGACGGTTCCGGTGATTTCGACGATTCCGTCGAGTTCGGCGGTGTCGGCGGTTTCGGCGAGTTCGGCGAGTTCGGCGAGTTCGGTGGTTCCGACGGCTCCGACCACGAACATCGCGTCGCAGGCCTCGAAGACGAGGCCGCCCCGCCGGGACACCCCTCGCTGCTGCCCGCACGGGCCCTGGCCGGCCGTGCCGGCTCGAACCCGCACCGGTCGTCCCGGCATGGCGGCGTCCTGGTGCCGGCGGCCGTCGCGGTCGGCGTCACCCTCGCCCTCGGCGGCGCGACGATCGGCGGTCTGCTCCTCGCCGGGGCGATCCAGATCGGCGGCGACCACACGCACTCGGCGGCGACCGGCCCGACCACTAGCCCGGCCATCTCTCAGTCACCGTCCGGCGCCCCGCCGCCCGCGGGCTCGCCGCCCGGCAGCCCGCCGCCGACCGCGTCCCCGCCGCCGGCCTCCCG
>JABFWL010000699.1 GCA_013362315.1 Catenulispora sp.
GCTCGCCGGCTCGGTGCTGGCCGGCGTCGGCATAGCCCTGGGCAACGTCCTGCTGCCGGTCGTGGTCCGCACCTACTTCCCGCACCGCGTCGGCGCCGTGACCGGCATCTACTCCACGATGATCGCCCTGGGCTCGACCGTCGCGGCCGGCATCGCGGTCCCGCTGTCCGACACCTTCGGCGGCCCCTCCGGCGGCCTGGAGTTCTGGACGGCCCCGGCCCTGGTCGCCCTCGTCCTGTGGAGCGCCAGCCGGACCCAGCGCCGCAACCGCGACGTCCGCGCGGCGCACCCGGCGCACGGCCCGCGCCAGCCGCACATCCCGCTGACCGCCGCCGCGAAGTCCAAGCTGGCCTGGGCCATGACGTTCGCCTTCGGCCTGCAGAGCATGGCCGGTTACGTGGTCATGGGCTGGCTGCCGACGGTGCTGCACGAGAACGGCATGTCCCCGGCCGCCGCCGGCACCGTGCTGAGCGTGATGTTCGCGGTCAACACACCGCTGTCCTTCATCGTCCCGCTGACCGCCGCCAAGCTGCGCAGCCAGCGGCCCCTGGCGCTGGCCCTCGGCGTCGTGTTCGCCCTCGGCTTCGTGGCGCTGATGGTCGCGCCGGTGACCCTGGCCTTCGTCGCCGCCGTCCTGATCGGCGTCGGCATGGCCGCCTTCCCGCTCGTGCTGACCATGATCGGGCTGCGCGGCGGCAGTCCGGCCGGCACCGCGGCGCTGTCCGCCTTCTCCCAGTCCGCCGGCTATCTCATCGCCGCTTCCGGACCGATCATGTTCGGCCTGCTGGGCCACGCCCTGCACTCATGGACCATCCCGCTGGGCATCATGGCCGCCGTGGTTCTGGCGCAGGCGGTGGTCGCCGCCTACGTCGGTTCGCCCAAGCGCGGCGCGTTCGCACCCGCCGACTCGATGCCCGACCCGGTCAACTGAGAGACTGCACGTTGTGGCGAATGGACTCACCGGCATCCAGCGCGGCTCCCTGGTCGACGAGGTCATCGACAAGCTCCGGGAGCAGATCGGCAGCGGTGCCTGGCCCGTGGACGCCCGGATCCCGACCGAGCCGGAGCTGGTCGAGGCGCTGAACGTGGGCCGTGGCACGGTCCGCGAAGCGGTGCGCGCGCTGGCCCACGCCGGGCTGCTGGAGGTCCGGCGCGGCGACGGCACGTACGTCCGCGCGCGCTCCGAGCTGTCCGGGGCGCTGCGCCGCGAGCTCCAGGCCACGACCTACGACCACGTGCAGGAAGTGCGGCGTGCCATCGAGGTGGAGGCCGCGCGGCTGGCCGCGAACCGCGCCACCGCGGCCGACCTCGAAGCCTGCGACGAGGCGCTGGCGGCCCGCGACGCGGCCGCACGCCGCGTGGAGCGGGCCGCCCCCGACGACGACGGCTGGGTCGACGACTGGGTCGAGGCCGACGCGCACTTCCACACCGCGCTGGTCGCCGCCGCGGGCAATCCGCTGCTGCTCGACCTGTATCTGGAGATCGGCAGCGCACTGCGCACGGTGCTGCGCGAACGGGCACGCCGCGAGGACTTCGACCGCTTCCTGGTGGCCGGGCACGGCTCGCTGCTGGAGGCGATCCGGGCCCGGGATCCGGAGGCGGCGGTGCGGGAGGCGTCGCTGAACGTGGAGACGAGCGGCGACTGAAGGCCGCCGCGCTGCGTATAGTGCGACAGGTGAGCGTCCCCGCAGCCAGCCCGGCCAACGACCCCCACAACACCATGCGCGCGTCCGACGCCGACCGCGACCGCGTCGCGGACGCGCTGCGCGAGGCCTACGCCGAGGGCCGCCTCGACGTCGACGAGCACAACGAACGCCTCGAGCGCGCCTATCAGGCCAAGACTCTCGGCGACCTCACGCCGCTGCTGTCGGATCTGCCGCAACGCCACCTCACGGCGACACCGGCGCCGATGGGCGGCGCGCCGCACCCGCAGGCCTCGATGCCGCCGGACTACGCCCCCGGGTCCAAGATCAGTGCGATCTTCGCCGAGCAGAAGCGCGGCGGCCGCTGGCTGGTGCCGGCGCAGACCACCGCGGCGGCGGTGTTCGGCTCCATCACCATCGACCTGCGCGAGGCGGTGCTGACCCAGCGCGAGATCGTGATCATCGCCAACGCGGTGTTCGGCTCGATCCAGATCAAGGTGCCGCCCGGCGTGGTGGTGCACGACGAGGGCACGGCGGTCTTCGGCTCGCGCACCGGCTCGGACCGCGGCCCGGTCGGCGACGTGCCGCTGGGGCCGAACGCGCCGGTCGTCATCGTGCGCGGGGTGGCGCTGTTCGGGGAGGTCTCGGTGAAGTATCCGAAGGCTTCGAAGCTCGGCAAGTTCCTGGGACTGTGAGGGGGCGGGCTCTGTGGCCCCGCGGGACGACCGCACGTATGCCGCCGGTCGCGGGTGCGACCGTGCCGGCCGTGCCGGCCGTACTGCCCGTGCCGGGGCTCAGGTCGCCGGGCTGACCACGCACGCCGTGCCGTAGGCGCAGATCTCGGTGCCCAACTCCCCCACCGAGGTCTCGAAGCGCATCGCGAGCACCGCGTTCCCGCCCCGGCTCGCGGCCTCGTCGGTGAGCCGCCGCATCGCCTCCATCCGGCTGTCGACGAGCATCTTGGTCTGCCCCCTGAGCTCGCCGCCCTTCAGCGACTTCATCGCCGAGCCGAACGAGCTGGCGACGTTGCGCGCCCGCACCGTCAGGCCGAAGACCTCCCCGAGGACCCGCTCGATGCGGAACCCGGGGAGGTCGTTCATCGTGCTCACCATGAGGGTGGCCGACGGATCCTGGCCGCCGCTGTAGTCAGTGGTCATGACGACAGCTTGGGTCGCGGCCGGCGGGAGGGCTCGTCACGTGGGCGAACGGGTTAGGTACGACGTGTGCTGCGCGGCTTTCAGTCGCTGCCGCTCACTCTTCATTCCGGCGACCGTCACTCCGATTCGGCCGGCGATCGTCACTCCGATTCGGAGTCGGTCTCCGCGTCAGCCTTCGTCGCGTCGCCGTCCCGATCCGGACCCGTCTCCCGGACCTCCTCCACCCGTCGCATCGCCTCGCGCAACTCGCCGATCCACTCCCCGGCGTTCTTCTCCACCAACCGCACGCACCACGCCAGCGCGTCGCTGCGGCTGCGTGCGACGCCGCCGTCCACCAGCGTGTCCAGCAGCGCCCGCTGCGGCTGCCGGAGCCTGGTCATCACCGGCACGGACAGGTGCGTGAACAGCCGCCCCTCGTCGCCGCACCGCACACCCCAGGACACCTTGCGCCCGAACTTGTGCTCGGCGTCCCGGGCCACCAGGATCCGCGCCTCGCGCGTCCGCTCCCGGAACTCCTTGATCCGGCCCTCTATCGCGGCCGCCTTCTCCGCCTCCGAGGCCCCGTCGGCGTATGCGGGCTCTGCTATCCGCCCGACCACCGTGATCTCCTCACGGTCGACAGTGACTTCCGGCGCGCCCTCGAACAGGTCTTCCGGCAGCCGTCCCGTGAACCACCCTCGCGTCTTCTCCGTCAGCTCTTCTCGTGTAGCCATGTATCCACGATTACACGATTACATCGACTACGACAGCCCGGGGCGGGCCATGAGTAAGGGCTGGGCGTTCGCCGTCAGCGAACGCCCAGCCCTTTCCCCCTGGTCCCCCCAGGGAGGTCACGCAGACCTTACACCTGACAATGACTGGCGTCTGCAGATCGGCCCGGACCGTTCTGTAACGCCGGCCGGGCACCGCGCGTCGGTAGAGGTGGACTGTCCGATACAGGAAAAGCGGTGGCCATGGCGAAGCACGACGACGAGTTCCTGGAGTTCGCTTCAGCGCGGACCTCGCACTTGTTCCGTACCGCGTATCTCATGTGCGGGGACTGGCATCAGGCCGAAGACCTCGTTCAGGAGACGCTCGGGAAGATCTACGCGGTCTGGGGCCGCAAGCGGCGGATCGAGAACCCCGACGCCTACGCCCAGACGGTGCTGACCCGGACTTTCATCTCCGCCCGGCGCAAGCGGAGTTCGCGGGAGATGCCCTCGTCGCAGATTCCTGATCGCGAGTTCCACGAAGCCGACACGACCCTGCGCATGACCCTGCTCGCGGGCCTTGCGGAACTGCCCGCCAAGGACCGCGCGGTGCTGGTGCTCCGGTTCTGGGAGGACCGCAGCGTCGAGGAGGTGGCGCACATCATGGGCGCCAGCTCGGGGGCGGTGCGGACCCGGACCAACCGGGCGCTGTCGCGCCTGCGGGGGACGCTGGGCGACCGGCTTCCGGACCTCGCGGTCGTCTGAAGTCTTCTCGGATCCACCCGGAAGTCTTCTCGGAACCACCCGAACCACCCACACACGCGACTTGATGAAGGACACGAATATGAGCGACGACCTGTCCCGCGCGATGCGCGCGACGGCGGACAACCTGTCACCCAACATCGGCAAGCTGACGGCCGGCGGCGTCGAGCGCGGCGTCCGCAAGCGGCGGATGCGGCGCATCTCGCAGATCACCGGCGGCGCGGCGAGCGTGACCGCGGTCTTCGCGGTGGTGGCGGCGGTCGGCACCGGCGGCTCCGGATCGGGCGCGGCCTCGGCGGCCGGTTCCCCCGGCGGCGGGACCGTCCCCGCCGCGGTCGGCACGACCACCACCGCCCCGGCGGCCCCCTCGGGGACGGCCACGGCACCGTCCTCGGCGCCGTCGTCGAGCGCGTTGCCCACCAAGCACCGCACCGCCGTCCCCCCGCCCTCGGCCCCCTCGGCCCCGCCGGTCAGCGGCGAGGACATCGCGAAGTTGCTGGAGCACGCGGTGGCCCCGATCCACTTCAGCAGCGAATCGGTGCTGAACAAGGCCGGCACGGACGACGGCGGCGGCCCCTTCGCGGTGCTGAAGGTGGGCTACGCCGCGGGCATCGGCAACGTCGCGGTCGACATCTCCAACCAGGCCTGGGACAACATCGGCTGGGGCGATTCGCTGCCCCCCTACACCACCATCAGGACCCAGCCCGACGGCTCACACGTGGTGGTCTACAACGGCCTGCAGTGGCCGGCCGGCAACGGCGACCCGAACTCCAAGCGCCTGGACGCCACCTGGTACCGCAACGATGGGGTGGCGATCAACATCGAGGGCATCAACGAGGCCCGCGAGAAGCTCGGCGCGACGGCGACCGCGGTGCCGCTGACCGTGGACCAGGCCGTGCAGATCGCGACCTCGCCGATCTGGGACAAGGCCGTCGCGGCCAAGGCGTACCAGGGGTACCTGGACTACCAGGACGCCATGGCCGGCAAGGTCAGCACCAAGACGCCCGGCGGCGACGCGGCTAAGCCAGCTCAGAGCTCATCACGCTGAGTTCGGTGGTCGGGGCCTGACACACGAAGCCCCGGCAGACATAAGCGGTCGGCTCGCCAGCGATGGCGGGCCGGCCGTTCAGCAGTTCCGGGGTCTCTCCGTCGTCCCCCTGGGGCGGGCTGACGGCGATCACGAGCCCGGGCGCCGTCGAGGACAGGGCGGCGTGGTGCATCTGCCGCAATCCCTCCACCTCGTTGCCCTTCTCAGTGACGATGGCGACCTCGCGGGGACCGTCGGCCAGCGCCTCGGCCACCGCGAGCCCCCACCCCGCGAACCGCGGCGCCCGTTCCGCGAGCGCGCCGGTGAAGCCGAGCGCCTGCTCGGCGGCTTCGCGATGCCGGCCGGATCCGGTGAGGGCGGCGTACGTGAGCAGCGCCCCGGCCGCGGCCGACGTGCCGCCGGGAGTGGCGTTGTCGGTGGGATCGGCCGGGCGGAAGATGAGGGCTTCACCGTTCGAGGCGGTATCGAAGAAGAGCCCTGTCTCGTCGCGGAACTCGTCGAGGACCACGTCGAGAAGACGGCCCGCGAAGTGGAACCAGCGGGTCTCGCCGGTGACGGCGTAGAGGGCGAGCAGGCCTTCGGCCACGTCGGCGTAGTCTTCGAGGACGCCCGGGTTCTGGTGTCCGGCGACGGTGTCCCGGGAGGTACGGGTCAGCCGGGCCGTCTCGGGATTCCAGTGGACGTTCTCCAGCATCTCAGCAGTCTTGCGCGCAGCATCCACGAGCTCGGGACGCTCGATCAGCGCGCCGGCCTCTGCCAGAGCCGCCACCGCGAGCCCGTTCCACGCCGCCACGGCCTTGTCGTCCCGCCCCGGAGCGGTGCGCTGGTCACGCCGCGCGTCGAAGAGCCGGGCACGGACCCGCCGGTAGCGGTCGACGTCATCAGGATCCTGCAACAGCTGCAGGACGGACAGGCCGTGCTCGAAGGTACCTTCGGCAGTGACGCCGAACAGCGACGCGGCCCACGCACCGTCTTCAGCACCGAGCACGTCGGCCAGCTGGTCCGCGTTCCAGGCGTAGAACTTGCCCTCAACGCCATCGGTATCAGCGTCCAGCGACGATGCGAACCCGCCAGCCGGCTCCAGCCACAGCTCGCGCAGCATCCAGTCCGCGGTCTCGTTCACCACCCGCAGCGCCAGCGCGTCCCCGGTCGCCCGCCACAGATGCACATACACCCGAAGCAACAGGGCGTTGTCGTACAACATCTTCTCGAAGTGCGGCACCACCCACCCGGCATCGACCGAGTACCGCGCGAACCCACCCCCGAGCTGATCGTAGACGCCACCCCGGGCCATCGCCTCCGCCGTGGCCTGCACCATCGCCAAAGCCGCCGGCTCCCCAGCCCGAGCATGATGCCGCAGCAGCTGCTCCATCGTCATCGACGGCGGAAACTTCGGCGCACCCCCGAACCCACCCCGCTCCGCGTCGAACTCCCGCAGCAGCACCCCCACAGCAGCACTCAACACCCCGGCATCAGGCACCCCCTCCGCCCGCGCCACCAGCCGCGCATTGTGCTCCAGCTCCGCCACCAACCCATCCCCCGCCCGCAGCACATCCTCCCGGATCTCCCCCCAAGCCCGATCCACAGCCACCAGGACCTGCCGAAACGAAGGCATCCCATGCCGCTCCACCGGCGGATAGTAAGTCCCAGCCTGAAACGGCTTCCCCTCCGGCGTAGCAAAAACCGTCATCGGCCACCCACCACTACCAGTCATCGTCTGCGTAGCAGCCATATAGACGGCATCAACGTCAGGCCGCTCCTCCCGATCGACCTTCACACAGACATACTTCTCGTTCATGAGCGCGGCAATCGCCTCATCCTCGAAGCTCTCATGCGCCATGACATGACACCAGTGACAGGCCGCGTAGCCGATGGAGATGAGGAGAGGGACGTCGCGGCGGCGGGCCTCGGCGAAGGCCTCTTCTCCCCAGGGGTACCAGTCGACGGGGTTGTCGGCGTGCTGGAGGAGGTAGGGGGAGGTGGCGGTCGCGAGCCGGTTCATGGGGTCATCCTTGCACGGCATTCCCTCGATCTCCCGGCCAAGACACCAACCAGCCTGCATGCTTGGTTCAGGAGGTCGACCATGCACCACAACACCGCCGTTCGGCGCTTGCGCTCCATCGCCGAGGACTGCGACAGGTTCGGCTCGCTGCTCACCGGCGACGACGGGCTTGTCGCCGTGTACGCTTTCGGGCCCGTGCTCGATCGTGGCGGTGAGGATCTCGACGCCGTGAACGTCGCTCTCGTGGTGGGACTACCCGCCGCAGAGCTTCCCTGGGGCGTCGAGACGAGCGGCTGCACCTCGCTCGCTCACCTGCTCGGGCTGGACAAGGCGCCTGTCTTGAGGCGGTGGCGTCCGGTGGAGTGGCCGGTGGCGAATCATGAGATCCGCAGACCGATGCTCATCTGGTCGCGTGACGAGGGGGTGCAGACAACCGCGCTCGACGCTCTGGCCGACGGGCACGCCGAGCCGTTCCGTCTCCCGGACGCTGATGACGACGTCCTGGCCGAGCAGATCTCCCGCGAGCTTGAGTCTTCGAGCACGCACCTTCGCGAGGTCCGGGATCGCTACTGGGACGACGTCGACTGGCGACGGTCGCATCGTCGTGACGGCCGCTATCCGGAGGATCATCTCTGGCAGGCCGTCGACGGTTATCTCGACCTGCTCGACGCCTCGACGTCGATTCACTCCCAGATGTGACTGCTCCGATCGGCATGGCGCGGTAGCGTCACCGGCGTGGGCACGCTTAGCAAGCGAGAACTCGACGCGTTGGTCGAAGAAGCGATCGTCGATGCGTACGACGAGTACGAGCAGACGAGCGGCTTCGCCGTAATGATCGGCGACAACGTCGCCTTCCCCTTCGAGACCGTCGTCCTCGGCGTCGAGGTGACCGTCACCGGCGTCGACGAGATTCCTGGAACTGGCATCGCGGCGGTTTGCCGCCGCGGCAAAGAACGACAGTGCATCGGAATCCTGGATCTGCCGCTCCCGTCCCCACCGCCAGCTGGATCGGAGTGGATCGCGGCGTACCGGCACTGGCTCACGGGGGCGTAGGCGTGAGCGAGTATCAGTACTACGAGTTCCTTGCGCTGGATCGGCCGCTCACCGACGACGAGTACGAGCACGTGCGCGCACTGTCGACACGGGCAGACATCACCCGGACCCGGTTCGTCAACGAGTACCAGTGGGGCGACTTCCGAGGGAACCCGTCCGCGCTGATGGATCTGTGTTACGACGCACATCTGTACTTCGCCAACTGGGGCACGCGGATCCTGATGCTCCGCCTTCCACTGTCCTGGCTCGACATGGATACCGCGGCTGAATACTGCAACGACGAGACGTTCAGCGCTCGCCGCAGCGGCAAGAACATCGTGCTGGAGTTCCACAGCGAGGATGAATCCGGTGAGGACTGGGGATACGAAATCCCTGGCTCACTTGGCTTGTTCGTCGGCATACGGAACGAACTGTCCGCAGGTGATCTGCGTCCGCTCTACCTGGCCTGGCTGGCCGGCACCGGCTACATCTTGGACGAGTACGAGGGCGACGAGCCAGATGGCAGCCAGGAAGACGACTTCGGCATCGAGCCACCTGTTCCGGCGGGCCTCGCTCAGCTGACAGCGCCCCAGCGTGCGCTGGCAGACTTCCTTCGCATAGATCAAGAGCTACTGAAGGCCGCAGCAGAGGGCTCGGTGGCGATAGTCGAGAAGCCGGACGCCGATCAGGACGCAGCCATGGATTCATGGATCAGCGGGCTCACCAAGCAGCAGCAGAGCGAGGCCCTGCGCCGCTTGCTGTCCGACGACCACACTCGCGCTCGGAAGGAAATCCTGCGGAGCCTGCAACCACGTGCCCCCAAGCCCTCCACCGTTCGACGCAAGGTGGCCTCGCTCGTGGCAATGGCGGCTTCCCTGGCCGACATCCGCGACGCGGAGCGGCATCGGGAACTGGAGCAGCAGCGGGAACTGCGCGAGCAGGAGGCTCAGCGCCAGCGTGAAAGCCGGCTGGCCCTGCTCTCGGACCGCGGCGAGCGGCCGTGGGCCGACATCGCGGACCTGATCGCCGCGAAGAAGCCGACCTCATACGACGCCGCCGTCCGACTGCTCACCGATCTCGCAGAGATCAGTCGCCGCCGCGGTCGATCCGAACAGTTCGCCGAGCGGCTTGCGGAGCTGCGCGCGGCTCATCAGCGCAAACCGAGTCTCATCGAACGGCTGGACGCGGCCGGGCTGCCCTGACGCCGCCTGCCCTCCTCACCAGATACGTCCCAAGCGGCGAACGTATGGAGATCGCACGTCCGACAATTCTGGGATTTCTGGATCACCAAACTGGGATTTTGACGCCGCGAAAGTGCTACCTTGGAGACCGCAGATCACCGACCCAAGGAGTTCGTCGTGGCCGAGAAGCGATTGATCGCCCGCCGCCTCCAGCCCGTCCTTGCCGAGTTGCTCGCCGATGAGCCTGTCGTCATCTTGACCGGGGCGCGCACAGTCGGCAAAAGCACGCTTCTTGCTGCCTGCGCCGAGGTCCACGACGTGCAGGTCCTGGACCTGGACGATCTTCCGACCAGGCGGGCCGTCACGGCCGACCCGGAGCTGTTCGTCGCATCCGACCGGCCGACTCCGGTCTGCATCGACGAGTTCCAGCATGTCCCACAACTGCTCGACGCCATCAAAGCCGAGCTCAACAAGGACCTGCGGGCCGGACGGTTCATACTGACCGGATCCACCCGTTATGGCTCCGTCCCGGCCGCCGGCCAGTCGCTCACCGGCCGAGCGCACGTAGTGACGATGTGGCCGTTGTCCCAGGGCGAACTCGCCGGAGCACAGGGCAACGCGCTCGACGCGCTCATCACTGATCCCGCGACCCTCGTCTCGAACACACCGGCCTCGAGCACGCGTGATGACTACGAACGCAGCGTCCTCGCAGGCGGCTTCCCACTCGCCCTCGCCCGCGATCCCGGGCGATCGCGTGACCGCTGGTTCCGCGACTTCGTGACGCTGGTGGTCGAACGGGACGTTCTGGAGATCCGCAAGGTCCGGCAACGCCAAGTGCTCCCCCAGATACTGCGACGGCTCGCCGACCAAACCGGGCAGGTGGTCAACGTGGCGAACCTCGCCGATGCCGTGGGCTTGGACGCCACGACCGTCAAGGACTACTTGGGACTTCTGGAGGCGGTCTTCCTTGTCCACCGTCTCGAACCGTTCACCAGGTCAGCCGCAAACCGCGCGATCCGCAGCGCGAAGGTCCATATTGTCGACACCGGGCTTGCCGCCTACCTCATCGGCCTGAACGAACAGAAACTGTCAGGCCGCTTGCCCGCCTCCCTCACGCAATTCGGCCATCTCGTCGAGACGTTCGCCGTGAACGAACTGATGAAGCAGGCGGGGTGGGCGCAACAGGAGGTCCGGTTCTCCCATTTCCGCACGCGCGACCACAAGGAAGTCGATCTGGTCATCGAAACCGCCGCAGGCTCCGTAGCCGCCATCGAGGTCAAAGCATCTGGCACCGTTGCCGACAACGACTTCGCCGGGCTGCGACTGCTGCGGGACAAGCTTGGCGACGCCTTCGTCGGCGGGGCGGTGGTCAACCTGGGCCAGCGGTCCTACAGCTACGAGGATCGTCTCCACGTGCTTCCGTTGGATCGCCTGTGGACACCACCAGCGGGATGACGAGGAGCTGAGCCGACTACGGTACTTAACGCATCAGGTGACACCAGTGACACGCGGCGTACCCGATGGAGATACAGAGAGGGACGTCGTAACCAATTGACTCCCTCCACCCCGCGCCCCTCTTGTGTACGCCCGGCCGATGCTGACATATAGATCATGTACATGGTTAAGGCGGTGTGCTGCCAGGACCCGCTGCCGACGTGTCCATCGGAGGTGCGGATGTCCCTGGGAGCTTCGCTGCGGCGGGGTCCGTCGGTGGTCGAGGGTTGGTTGCGCAGGCATGACCCCGGGCTGGCGGCGACTCGGCGGGCTGCGCGGACCGCGCTGGTGATGCCCGCTTTGTTCGCTCTGTGCATACAGGTGTTGCATTCGCCGACGATGGCGAGTTTCGCCGCGTTCGGTTCGTTCTCGATGCTGCTGCTCGTCGACTTCAGCGGCACGATGGTGGAGCGGCTGCGGGCGCAGGTCGGGCTGGCCGTGGCGTGGGCGGTACTGATCTGCGTCGGTACGCTCGTCGCGCGCGTGACGTGGCTCGCTGTCGGCACCACGCTGGTGGTGGCCTTCGCCGTGCTCTTCTCCGGTGTTGTCAGCTCGGTGCTGGCCGGCAGTGCCACGGCGCTGCTGCTGGCGTTCGTCCTGCCGGTCGCGACACCGGCGCCGTTGGCGCAGTTGCCGGACCGGCTGCTCGGCGCGGGGCTGGCGGCCTTGGCGGCGCTGCCGGCCATCACCTTGTTGTGGCCGCGACCGGTCGCCGATCCGCTCAGCGCGCCCGCCGTCCGGGTCTGCCGGGCCGCCGCCGAGTTCCTGCGCGCCGACGACGTCGCGGCCGGCGCCGGGCAGTCTTCGGAGACCGCCGAATACCGGGCTGCGGTGGATCGGGCCGCGACCGCCCACGCGGACCTGCTAAAGGCTTTCGCCGCCACCCCCTACCGCCCCACCGGCCTGTCCACCACGTCGCGCACCCTCGTCCGGCTGGTCGACGAACTGAGTTGGCTCTACACCGTCCTCACCGACCAGCCCACGTACGACGCCGAGCCGCCGAACTGCGATCCGGCGGCCCGCGTCGCGCGGCTGGCCGTCGCCGACGTCCTCGACCGCACCGCTGATCTGCTCACCGATCTCAGCGGTGACATCGGCAAGCTGCATGCCTGCGTGCGGGAACTGCAGGCCGCGATGGCCGCGATGGAGGAGGGCTCCACAGCCCGGTTGCCCGTCGCGCAGCCGGTCGGAGAGACCCCGACGGAGCTGTACACGTTCATCTCGACGCTCGACGTCTCCTTCCGAGCCATGGAGCTGAGCTTCGCCGCTCTGCAGATCGCCGCCAACGTCGAGCTGGCAGCGGCCGCGTGGCAGCGCAGCTGGCCCTCGCGGCTGCTGGGGCGGGAGCCGGGTGCGCTGCGCAGACCACTCGCCTCGGCGCGCGAACGGGCCGCGGCCCACCTGGGCTGGGGTTCGGTGTGGCTGCACAACAGCCTGCGCGGCGCCATCGGCCTCGCCATAGCGGTGCTGGCAGCCGATGGGACCGGCGTCCAGCACGCGTTCTGGGTCCTGCTCGGCACGCTGTCAGTGCTGCGCTCCAACGCGCTCAACACCGGACAGAACGCGATGCGAGCCGTCGTCGGCACGGTCGTCGGGTCGATCATCGGAGCCGGACTACTGCAGCTGATCGGTCATCACGGCAACGTCCTGTGGTTCCTGCTGCCGGTCGCGATCCTCATCGCCGGAATCGCCCCCAGCGCGATCTCCTTCACCGCCGGCCAGGTCGCGTTCACCGTCACGCTGGTCGTGCTGTTCAACATCGGCCAGAACCCGGACTGGCACATCGTCCTGCTCCGCATCCAGGACATCGCTCTGGGCTGCGCGGTGAGCATCTTCGTCGCCTTGTTGTTCTGGCCACGCGGCGCCGCGGCCGCCATGAACAAAGCCCTCGCACAGGCTTACGCCGACAGCGCGGCCTACCTGTCCAGCGCCGTCGACTACGCCCTCGGGCACGCTGACACCGCCGAAGGCGGATCCCCGCCTGCTGATCCGGCGTCGCAGAGCCGTACGGCCGCCGCCTCCGCCCGCCGCCTCGATGACACCTTCCGCACCTACCTGGCAGAACGCGGAGCCAAACCGCTGTCGCTGGCCGACACCACCGCGCTCGTCACCGGCGTCGCGGGCTTACGGCTGGCCGCCGACTCCGTCGTGGCCCTGTGGCAACGCAGCGGCAGCGGACGGGCGCCCCTGACCACCGCTCAGGCCGCTGATCAGACCACTGATCAGAGCACCGTTCAGGCCACCGCTCAGGCCACCGCTCAGACCGAGGCCCACCGAGCCGTCCTCGGAACCGCGGACCAGGTCACCAGCTGGTACCGCGGCCTCGCCGAGAGCATCGACCGCCGCGTACCCCTCCCCGCGCCCACCGCGCTGCACCCGGAATCCGCCGCCCGCCTCGTCGAGTCCGTCCGCACCGACCTGACCGACCCCGACGGACGCGCCACCGCCACCGCCGTCCGGATCATCTGGACCGCCGACCACCTGCACGTCGCCCGCCGACTCCAACCCGGCCTCGCCGCAGCGGTCAACGGGAGCATGGTGAACGCCACCTCTTCACCGGCACCGGTCGGGTGAGGGCATAACGCGGGCCAAGACACCAGCTATCCGGCATGCTTGGCCCAGGAGGTCGATCATGAACCACAACACCGCCGTTCGACGCTTGCGCACCATCGCCGTAGCCTGCGCCGATTTCACTTCAGGACTCGGCGGAAGGGACGGGCTTGTCGCCGTATACGCGTTCGGCCCGTGCTCGACCATCCCGGTCAGGAGCTCGACGCCGTGAACATCGCCCTCGTGCTGGACCTGCCCGCCCAGGAGCTTCCCTGGGGCGTCGAGCCGCCGCGGTGCACCTCGCTCGCCCATCTGCTCAGGCTGGACAAAGCACCGGTCCTGAGGCGGTGGCGTCCGGCGGAGTGGCCGGTGGCAAATCACGAGATCCGCAGACCGATGCCCATCTGGTCGCGCGAGGACGGAGTCCAGACGGCCGCGCTTGACGCTCTGGCCCAGCACCGCGCTGAGCCGTTCCGCCTCGCGGACCCCGACGTAGCCGTCCTCGCCAAGCAGATCTCCCGCGAGCTCGAGGCGTCGACCACGCACCTTCGCGCCGTCCGCGACCGCTACTGGGAGGACTTCGACTGGCAACGCTCGCATCGTCGCGACGGCCGCAAGCCCGAGGACCATCTGTGGGAGGCCGTGGACGGCTATCTCGATCTGGTCGACGCCTCGACGTCGGTGCAGTCCCAGCTGTGACTGTGCTCGTCGTTCGGTCCGGACATAGGGAGAACGGCACGGAGCACCGCGATCGAACAGAACTTCGAAAACCATTCGCCATATCAGAGCTCTGAGACTACTGTGGACCCGCAACGACAGGTCGACGCGTCATGCCGACGCCGCGCGGGTTGGATCCGCCCGCAGGGCCGGCTCGGCGGACGCGTCACTCGCACGGAAGGTATCGAGTCTGTCTTGGGTATCCGACTTACGTCCGCAGGAGCCCTCAGCGCCGCTACCGCGGCGGTCCTCTTCACCGCTTTGGCCGTCCCCGCGGTGGCCGCCGCCGGTCCGGCGAGCGCCGCCGCGCTCCCGTTGACCGGCTTCTCCTCCATCGTCGCCGATTCCACGCATCACCACGTCTTCGTCTCCGGGGCCGGATCGGATCCGGTCGCGGTCGCCGACTTCGGCGGGCAGCCGGTCGGCCAACTCGCCTCCCTCGGCGGTGCGACGGCGCTGGCGCTGTCGCAGGGTGACGGCATCCTCTACGCCGCGATCGGCGGGACCGACGAGATCGCCGCGGTCAACACCTCCACGTTGCAGGAGGTCGCCCTCTATTTCACCGGTACCGGCCATGATCCGCGGCATCTGGCCGTCGTCGGCCACGACGTCTGGTTCAGCTACGGCGCTTCGGGCAACTCGGGGATCGGGGTGCTCGATCCCACTGCGCTCACCGTCGCCACGACCAGCGAGCGGACGTTCTACAACGCAGCCGTCCTCGCCGCCTCGCCCAGCGCGCCGCACATCCTCGTGGCCGGCGACGGCGGCATAAGCCCGTCCGTCGTCGAGTCCTTCAACGTCTCGACCGGGGCGCCCGTGCCCATCGCGGAGTCCAATCCCGGGGTGCAGCCGGACGGCTGCGAGAACCTCTCGCAGTTGGCCGTCACCGCCGACGGCGCCAGCGTCGTCACGGCGTGCGGCTGGCCCTACCACGGCAGCCAGCTCACCCTCAGCGGCATGACCGAGAACGCCGTCTACCAGACCGGCTCGTACCTGAGCTCCGTAGCCGTCGCACCCGCGAACGGCACCATCGCCTTCGGCGCGTACGCCACGAGCCCATCGGTCTCCCTGTTCCTGCCCGGCACCTCGACTCCGACCAGCACGTACCAACTCAGCGGCTTCGGCGTCTACGGCCTGGCCTGGAACCAGTCCGGGTCCGAGTTGTTCGCTGTCTCGACCCCGGGAACGCCTTCGTCGTCTACGCCGACCTTGAACGTCATCAACGTCTCCTGAAATACCGACCAGCACCAAGGTGCCGCACGTGTGACGGCGAGACCGTCACACGTGCGGCCTATTTCTCCTTAGTTCCGGACCCGCACCGGGATGCCGCACACGCCTCACCCCGGCTGCCCCTCACCCGCCGCCTCCAGCGTTGACCGCAAAGCGGCCAACGTCGTGCCCATGCGGGTCAGATCGGCTCGGGGCATCGAGGCTGTCAGGGCGGCTAGTTCCGCTTCAACGACAGGGCGGGAGGCGGCTAGCACCTGCTCGCCGGATGGGGTGAGGCGGAGGATGGAGGAGCGGCGGTCGTCGGGGTGGGCGGTGCGGGTGCACCAGCCGGCGGCGGCTAGGCGGTCGATCGCTTTGCTCACCGCGCCGACGGTGATGGCGACGTCGGTGGCGATGTCGAGGACGCGGCAGTCGGGGGTGCGGTCGATGAGATCGAGGAACTCGAACTGGCCGAGGGTGAGGCCTTGGGCGGCGCGGAGGCGGGTGCTCAGCGCGTTGTAGAGCCTGGTTTCGACGCGGACGAGGTCGATGAAGACCGATGTGACGGGGGTCACAGCACCTCCGATAGATTCCCGGGAATCAACTTCCATGGAATATGGTTGGATCGGACAGATGGATTCCAGGGAATCTATCCTCGCATCCCGATCGATGGAGGCCGACCATGACCCGACAGCAGCGTGACGCTATCGATGCCCTGCTCCGTTCCGCTCCGCGCCGCGAGACGCCGCCGACCGTGGAGGAGCAGCGCAGTGGCTTTGCCGCGGCCATCGGCCGGGCGGCGCCGGAGGGGGTGGCCACGCGAGCGACGACACTCGGCGGCCGGCCGGCCCTCGAGGTGGAGCCGGGCGGCGCCGCGGAGCGCGGCCGGCTGCTCTATCTGCACGGCGGCGGTTACGTCATCGGCTCGCCGGACACGCATGCCGGCCTCGTCGGCGAGTTGGCCCGGCGGGCCGGCCTGCGGGCGACGTCGGTGGACTACCGGCTGGCGCCCGAGCACCCCTTCCCCGCCGCTGTCGACGACGGCCTCGCCGCCTATCGCGAGCTGCTGGAGACCGGTACAGACGCGCGGGACATCGTCATCGCCGGCGATTCGGCGGGCGGCGGTCTGACGATCGCCACCCTGCTCGCGGCGCGCGAAGCCGGTTTGCCGCAGCCGGCCGCGGTGGTCGTCTTCTCGCCGTGGGTCGACCTCACCGTGAGCGGCGCGAGCATCCGCACCAAGGCGGACGCCGACCCCATCTTCACCGAGGCCGACATCCACGCCTACGCGGACCTCTACCTCGGGTCGGGCGACCGTTCGCAACCCCTCGCCAGCCCGCTGTTCGCCGATCTCAGCGGCCTGCCGCCGCTGCTCATCCAGGTCGGCGCGAACGAGCTGCTGCTCGACGACGCCGTCCGGCTGGCCGGCCGCGCAGGTACCGACGACGTGGACGTCACGCTGGAGATCGGCGCCAGCCTGCCCCACGTCTTCCAGCACCACTACGGCCGTCTCGACGAAGCGGACGTGGCGCTCGACCGCGCCGCCCGCTTCCTCAACAACCACCTCAACAACCACCTGAACGAGCACCTGCAGACCGTACGTACGGCGGACGGCCGGCTCGGATCGCTCGTGGGCTGAGGCGCAGGGCCGGCGGTCGGCGAGTACCTCCGCCCCGGAGCTTCCAACGAGACTCTCCGTGCTGTCAGTGCCCTGCCGAGTCCTTCGCGATCTGCTTGTACAGCGTCAGGAAACCCTGCGAACTGGTCAGGGATAGCAGGTCGTCCTTGGTAAAGGCATTGGCGACACCCCTGTTGCCGTCGTGCACCGTGCCGGTCGCCAGATCCATCCACCGGCCGGTGTTGCCGTCCTGGTAGGTGTTGCCGAAGGCATCCCGGTCGCTCGGGCCGACCATGAACCAGAACTGGTTCCCGTAGGGGTCGCTGTTGACGACGATCTGGATCACGCCGTTGGGGTACGCGACGTAGGTGGCGGGGGTGCCGTCGGCCAGCGTCACGGTGCTGCAGGGCTTGCTCGTCGTGCCGCCGCTCTTGCCGTCATGGCAGTCGCCGGTCCCCGATTTGACGCCGCCCTCGCCCGGGCCGTCGCTGAACCACAGCGCCGACTCACCCGTGGGCGTCTTGATGAGGAAGTTCTGGGGGCTGGCGCCGTTGTCCGGGCTGTCCGGGTCGTTGAGGACCCGGACGATGTCGCCGGCGAGGGCGGTGAGCTTGGTCCCGGGTGCCGCGCTCGTAATGTCATGCGACCCCATCAGGACATCGATCCCGGCCGAGCTGACAGGCCGGAACTCGTGGTCCAGGACGACCGTGTCGTTCGGGAGCAGGCTGCGCAGAGCGCTGAGATACGTCACGCACTTCGCCCGTTCCTTCGCCTGGTCGGGCGCGACGACGTTGAGGTTGGCGGGATCCGGGAACGTGGCCCGGCAGTTCTCCTCGGGCGTCCCGGGGTGGGCGAACAGGTCCCGCAGCGGCGGGATCCCGTCCGACGCGGGGTGCTCCGAAGTGTCAGCGGCCTTCGGAGTACTTGTGGACTTCGGTACCGGCTTGCTCGTCGGATGCGCGCCCGGCGTCTTCCCGGAGACCGGCGAGGATCCGCCGTCCTTCGTACCGTGCCCGCCCGGCGGTACGACCGCGTACGCGCCGACCGCCAGCCCCAGGATCGCCAAAGGCGTGGCGGCGTAAGCGATCCGCTCCCGCCGCTGGCGCGCCCGGGCGCCGGACACGGCGTCGGGGACGAGGTCGGTCAGCGCCGGCTCGTCGGTGAGGGTCGCGCTGAAGATGTTGCGGAGTCGCACCGGGGTGGTCTGGTCGGTGCTCTGGTCATCGGTCATCGGATACACCATCCGTCTCAGGCGGCCGGTCGAGTCGGCCGGATCAGTGGCTGTCCCAGGGAGTCGACGGGAAGGGCGGAGCCTTCCGGGGCGTCGTCGAAACCCTCCATGAGCGAGTCGCCGAGGATGTCCCGCAGCCTGCCCAGGGCCCGCGAAGTCTGGCTCTTGACGTTGCCGCTGGAGCACCCCAGCACGGCGGCCGTGGCCTCCACGCTCAGGTCCTCCCAGAACCGCAGCACCAGCACCGCACGGCCGCGCGGTGCCAGCCGGGCCAGGGCGTCCAGCAGCGTCAGGCGGAGCTCGGACTGCCCCGCCGGCCCCGCCGCGGCGTCGTTCGCGATCTCGGCCTGTCGAGTGAAGTCGAGGGCGCGCTCGGCGTCCCGCCGGTATTTCCTGCGATGGTCGAGGTACGCGTGGACGAGCACCTTGTGCGCGTAGCCCTCCACCGAGTCGGCCCGCCGCGCCTTGCCCCAGTGCCGGCACAGATTGAGCAAGGCGGTCTGCGTCAGGTCCTGGGCGTCGTGCCAGTCCCCGCACAGCAGGAACGCCAGCCGCCGGAGGTGGCCCTGCCGGGCCTGGGCGAATTCTGTGAACTCGTCGAACGCGTTCGTCACGAGAGAGTCTGAGCGAGCCGGGGGCCGCGAGGTTGCATCGGGGCGGAAATCCGGTTCATGCCGACAGCCTCGCAGCTCGAGAGCCCAACGGAAGCCAACCGGGCTCGGCTGTGTCCGACTGTGTCCGACTGCTCCCTGCCGAGCCCAGCTGAGCCCGGAGTGGATCTCCCCTAGGGTAGGGAGGCGTGGAACTGCGGCACTTCAGATATTTCGTGGCGGTCGCCGAGGAACGGCACTTCGGCCGGGCTGCGGCCCGTCTCTACGTGTCGACGCCGACGCTCAGTCAGCAGATCAAGGCGATGGAGCGGGAGATCGGCGCGCCGCTGCTGGTCCGCAGCCGCGACGGGGTGAGTCCGACCGCGGCCGGAGCCGTGCTGCTGGAGGCTGCGCGCAAGGTGCTGCGGGACGCCGACGACGCGGTGGCCGAGGTGCGGGCGGCAGCCGGGGTCGAGGAGCCGACGCTGCGCTTCGGACTGCTGAACGGCGCTCCGGACTGGCTCGTCAACACACTGACTTCCGGACCGGCGGTCTTCACCGGCGGGACGACCAGCGAGCAGGTCGAGCGGCTGCGCCGGGGCGACGTCGACCTGGCGTTGCTGCGGGCTCCGGTGACGCTGCCGCGCGGGGTCGGGCAGGCGCCGGTCGCCGTCGAGGAGTTGGGCGTGATGATGGCGGCGGCGCATCCGCTGGCGGGTCGGCAGGTGCTGGATCCCGTGGATGTGAACGGGCTGGAGCTGATCCTCTTCCCCCGGGACAGCGCCCCGGGCACCCACGACGCGGTCCTGACGACGTTGCGCGAGCACGGCGCCGAGGTCGTCCTCAGCAGCAGCGCCATGGGCTACGCCCAGATGCCGTCGGCGCTGCGCTCCAAGCCGGCCGCGATCGGCCTGTCGTCCGAGCGCGGCAAGTCCACACCCGGCCTGGTGTGGCGGCCGCTTCGGGGCGCCCCGATCACCGTCACCTACATCGCGGCATGGCGCTCCGGCTTCCGGCCCCCGCCAGCCGTCGCGGTGCTGGCTGCGGCGTTAGGCCACGCCTAACGGTTGTCAGCTCTCAAGTCGTGGACGCCGCCTCGGCCGTGATCCTTCCATAGAGTCATGAACGAGAACGAACACGTGGTCGTCATCGGCGCAAGCTCCGGAATGGGCCTGGCCCTCGCCGAGCGCCTGCTGTCCCAGGGCTCTGCGACGTCGATCGTCGGCCGGAACGCCGAGCGGTTGGCGACAGCCAAGAAGCAGCTGACGGAATCCGTCTCGGAGTCGGACACAGACCTGCTCCGGACGCATGCCGCCGACATAGCGAACGAGGACGACGTCCGCGCCCTGTTCACGGCCACCGGCCCGGTCGACCACGTGGTCGTCACGGCGGCCGACGCCGCCGGCGCCTACCAGCCGATCCGCGACTTCGATCTGAAGCCGGCGCGGGCGCTGGTCGATACGAAGCTCTTCGGCGCGATCCTGACCGCCAAGCACGCCGCCATCCGCCCCGGCGGTTCCCTCACCTTCGTCTCCGGCATCGCCGCCTACCGCCCGCTGCCCGGCGGCTCCATCGTCGCCGCCGCCAACGGCGCCCTGGCCTCGCTCACCGCGGCCCTGGCGCTGGAGTTGGCGCCGGTCCGCGTCAACACCGTCTCGCCGGGCTGGGTCGACACCCCGATCTGGGACGCGATCGCGGGCGAGGCCAAGCACGACCGCCTCGCGGCGATGGCGGCGCGGCTGCCGGTCGGCCGGGTCGGCGCGCCGCAGGACATCGCCGACGCGCTGCTGCTGATGATGCGGAACCCGTTCGTCACCGGCACGGTGCTGCATGTGGACGGCGGACACAGGCTCGTATAGGCACAGGCTCGTATAGGCACAGGCTCGTATAGGCACCAGCCAATATAAGGGGTCGAAGGCCTATCGACCGACCATGCACCGCCCCGACCCACACGCCACCGGCGCCTCCCCCTTCGAGGCGCAATAAGCCTGCCCGCCGACCGTGGCGGCGGCCGCCTCGGCGCTCACCCGCACGAACTCGGTGCCGTTCAACCGGTTGAGCGAGTTCAGGGCGCCTCCGGGCACCGTGGCCGGGATGTGCACCGTCGCCGTCCCGTCGGCCCCGGTGACGGCGCTGCCGAGCTGGCCGCCCAGTTCCGAGGTCTGCCCCGGCGGGCGGCCCCAGCCCCAGACCGCGACCGGCACCCCGGCGACCGGATGGCCGGACGCGGTCACCGTGGCGCTGACGTCGAATGCCGCCTGCACGTCGGCCACCTGCGGTGGCGCCACGCGGACGCTCGTCGAGCGGCATCCGGACCCTGATGACGAGCAGCCGCTCGGCACGACGACAGCCGCGAGGACGGCCGCCGTCGCCACCAAAGCGCCTTTGCACCGAGCCGCGCTCACCCGCCTCACCCTGCCCCCTGCGACAGCGGCGGCATCGGGCCGCACGTGCTCCCGGTCCCGCAGCTCAGCGGCTGGACCGGAGTCTGGCGCGCGCAATAGGTCACGCCTGCGACCTTCGTCCCCGGCACCAGCGCCGCGTAGTAGCCGGTGACAGTCCGCCCGGGAAGTAAGAGCCCGAAGAAACCCTGGCTCCGAGCGACCCGAGCAGTCCCCGCGGCGTCGGTCTTCTCACTCCCGATCGACTCCGAGTAGTCCGCCGGCACATCGGTGCCGGTCTCCTTCACCCAGAAGTTCACCGGCACCCCGGCCACCGGTTTCCCGCCGGCCGTCACGGACACCGCGATCGCCAGGTTCCCGTACGGTGCCGCGGCGTGGACCGGACCGGCCGCCATCGCCACCGACGTGCAGTCCGAATGAACGGCGCCGCAGGCCGACGTACCGCCGCACACGCCGCCCAGGAAGAGGGCGGCGAGTGCGACGGCAGCAAGCCGGGGTGGAGATGACCGACGCCGGTTGATCATGATCACGAACCTGACACCGGCCTAGCACCCGCCCACGGAGAAGTCGTAGTCGAACGACATCCCGCCGATCGAGGACGTGGCGTAGGCGAACATGTCCAGGATCGAGGGGTCGAGCTGGCCGCTGGGGTCCAGGAACGACACCATCTGCGGACCGTCGGCGCCGTTCATCTCCACCCCGTCCGGAACCACCTCGGCGATGCCGGGCTTGGTGCTCAGCGTCAGGCAGCCGAAGGCCGCGCCGGCAACCTCCAAGTCGAGCTTCTCAGTGCTCGTCTTGTCGGGCTGGTACCGGTGGAAGTACAGCGACGACGCATGACTGAGCTGCAGGTTCGTCTTGAACAAGTCCACCGGGCTGAACGTGCGCTGGACCCGGAAGGTGGCGTCGACATCGGGGTTCAGGTCCACGTTGTAGTCCTGGATGTCGACGCTGCCATACGTGCCCTGCACACCGAGGAACAGGTACCCGAACCAGTCCGGCAACTCGATGCCCAGCGGCAGCCCGCTGTTCTTCTGCCCCGGCTTCAGCGACAGCTTCTCGATGTTGTTCATCGTGACCATCAACCCGAGCGTGCTCGAGTGCATGTTCGCATGCCCCTCCATAGTCCCGTAAAGCAGTGGGACACCACCGGGAGAGACGTCGAACAGATGCTTGCCGCCGTCGAAGGTGTAGTTCAGATCGCCGGTGAAGAACACTGCGACACCCATCTGCACCTGCTCCGTCGCGGGACTCGACTGGACCTGCGCGGTCTTGGTACCCGCGTCATAGGTGATCGTGAAGCTTCGTCCCATCTTGCTGAAGCGCAGGTACGCGTCGCTCAAGCCGGCGGCTGCCTGCCCGAGCTTCGCGGCCAGCTTCGCCTCGACATGGAACGTGCCGCTCAGCGTGTCATCGGACGCCGAGTAGCCCACGGTCGGAACCTTCTGACCGTCGCCGCTCTGGAAGCCGCCGCCCTTGAACTCCATGCTCTTCGGGATCCCGGTGAAGGCGATCATCCCAGATGCCGGATCGCCCTGGAACGTCCCGGTGCCGGTCAGCGACAGCTCGTCGATCGGCACCGAGTTGTCGACCTTGATGTCGCTGTCCTTGCCGAACGTGCCGTCGACGCTGAGCGATCCGGGGATCGGGCTCAGCACCGCGAAGGCGCGGGCGTCGTCGAACAGCGGCACGTTGAACGCCTCGGCGCGGACCGTCAGCTTGCCCGCCGACGCGACGTTCGAGGACCACCCGAGGTGCGTGGTGGCGCCGGTGCTGAGCGGACCCAGCGTGAAGTCCAGCGCGGACGGCAGGTTCTCCAGCGTCGCCCAGACCTTGGCGCCGGTCAGCGGAGCCGGAACGAAGGCCGAGTCGGCCACGTACAGGTCCAGGGCGCTCGTCTTCGGCTGGTAGCCGGAGAACCCATACGTGTTCTTCGACGGGTCGACCGTCACCTTCGACGGCAGACCGGAGACGTTGATGATGCCGACCGCCCCGATCCCCTTGCCGTTGACGGCGAACGGTCCGCCGTCGGCGCAGCCGGCCCTGCCGAGGCCGCAGGCGGTGTCGGAGACGGAGATGCCGTTGGCGAACTCGTGGACGCCGAGGCCGCTCAAGGCGGCGATCTTGCCCACCCACAGCTGCGCGGTCAGGTCCAGCGACCGGTCCGCCGAGTAGGTGATGACGCCGTTCGCCGAGCCGACCGTGAAATTGCTCGGGATCGGGCCCAGCGTGCCGGCCGCGGCCAGCTTCACGTCGTCCTTGCCCCCGGCGGCCAGCACGACGTCGCCGTCCAGGGCGATGGTCTGCGAGGCGACGTCGGCGGTGACGGTGAAGTCGTGGTCGCTGTGCGCGTACTGGACGCTGGTCAGGTCGTCGATCCGGGCGCTGGCGTCCAGGTCGCCGGTGCTCTGCCGGAAGTGGACGGCCAGGTGCGGACCGCTGGGCGCGGTGGCCCCGTCGTTGTTGGTGATGGCGGCGGCCGCCTGGTGCAGCGGCCCCGACAGCCCGCGGAACCGGAACGATCCGCCGGCGTAGTCGACGTCGAACTTGCCCGGGATACCGAGGACATTGAGATACGCCGACCACGTACGGCCCTGGTACGGCACGTGCGCCAACAGGTGCACGCCGCCGATCGGCGCGGACATGGTCGCCTCGATGTGTTGAGCGGCCAGGTCGGCGGTCACGTCGGCCGACGCCGGGACCCCGGTGATCGAGCCGTCGAGGTAGCCGGTGCTCGGGCTGGTGACGGTGACCCCGATGCTGTCCACCGCCGCCGAGTCGTCGAGGTGCACCGATGTCGACTGCCCGAACTGGCCGGTGAGATGGAAGCTCGCGGGCAGCTTGCCGGCGCTGACCCGGGCCCGCAGTTCGGGGAACTGCGCGTTCGTGGTCGTCGCCTGCCCGTCGAGGGTCAGCGTGCCCAGCGGCGCCGAGGCGGAGTACTTCGCGTCGACCGCGGAGCCGTTGAACTCCATCGGGCCGACGGTGAAGTCCACCGGCGAGGGCAGCCCGGACAGCGTCGCCAGAGCCCTGATGTCGGGAAGGCTGTCGATGAGTCCGCTCAGCCGCACATACGCCTGCAGCGCCGAGGCCGGCGGGGCGTAGCCGGTGACGGCCACCGTCCGCGCCTTGGTGTCGACCACGACCGAGGTGGGCAGACCCGGCAGGTTCAGGATGGCGCTGAGACCGAAGCAGTGCCCCGCGAACACCGTGCAGAACGGGCTGCTGTCGCTCGCGCAGCCGCCCGCGCCGCCGGAACAGGCCGCCGCCATCGCGCTGACCCCGTTCGGGAACAGCGGCACGGCGGTGCTGTCGATGGCGGCGACCTTGCCCAGACGCACTTCGAGCTCGATGCCGATGTGCTTGTCCGCGGTGTAGGTCAGCTTGCCGTCGGCGGAGCTGACGGTCAGCTTCGTCGGCAGATCCGTGACGCGGCCGGTGGCCGCGATCCGGATGTCGGCGGCGAGCAGCACGTCGGCGTCGATGAAGACCGGGTCGGCCCCGGTGTCCATCTGCAGGGTCATGGTCTGGTCGGTCGCGGTGTGCGCGTATTCGACGGTGGTCAGGTTGCGGACCGCGACGCTGCCGTCGAGGTCGCCGGTGCTCTCCCGGTAGTGCGCCGCGAGATGCAGGCCGGTGGGCTCCACCGCGCCGGCGTGGTTCGTGACGGTGAACGCCGCCGAGCCGAGCGGACCCGACAAGCCGCGGAACCGCATGGTGCCGCCGCCGAAATCGGCGTCGAAGTGCGCTGGGATACCGGTCAGCCTGCCGTCCCCGGTCCAGTCCCGGCCCTGGATCGGCAGCCGCGCCACGACGTCCACGCCGCCGAAGGGCTGGTCGCTGGTGCCCTCCAGGTGGTGGTTCGGGATGTCCAGGGCGTAGTCGACCTTGGTGGGCAGATCGGTGAGCAGCGCGGAGACGTAGTGGTCGGCGTCGGCGCGCAGCGTTTCTATGTGGTCCTTGCTCGCGAACACCTCGACCCGCGGCACCGAACTCGATGCCTGATACGTGACCTCCGGCTTGTCGCCGAGGGTGGAGGTGACATCGACGCTTTGCGGCAGCTCGTTGACGGCGGCGAACAGCGTGGGTCCGGCCGAGACCTTGGTGTACTCGACCTGCACGCGGTGCACCACGGCGCCGGCACGATAGGCGATCTTCCCGCTCGCGGTGTCGGCGTCCACCGACAGCGACGGCGGCAGGTTGCTCACCGTGGCCTGCGCCTTCTGGTCGCCGTCGAGGTCCGCCGCGGCCTCGAAGGCCTGGCCGCCCGGATCGAACTGCGCGGTGAGCCGGGGATGGCTGTCGTAGTAGGCATCGACCGTTTTCAGACCGCTGACTTGGGCGCTGATCCCGACGCCGGTGCCGTTCGTGACGAGCGTCGCGTGGTCGCCGGGGATCGGCGCGTAGGCGCCGAGGTTCCGGGAGACGTTGAGCGCCGCGGAGCCGATCGCCTGGCTGGTGGTCAGGCTCAGATGGCTGGTCGGCCGGTCGACGACGAGGTCGACCGCGGTCGGCAGGGCGTGCAGCGAGCCGCGTCCGACGATGCCGCCCTGGCGGTCGTAGTAGTCGGCGTCCAGCGAGGCGAGCGCGCTGGAGGCGCTGTAGTGGAAGGCGACGTTGTCGCTGTTCGCCGCTTGCGTCGAGGCCGCCTGGAGGGTGGCGTCGAAGGCGGACGGCAGCTTCGTCGCGACCGCCTGCGTCGCCCGGTTCAGCTGGGCTCCGGCGTACTCGAAGTTGGCGAACAGCACGTTGTCGATGGCGGACGAGGCGGTGTAGTGCACGGTCGCGTCCGTGCCGGTCGGCGGCCGGGTCACCTGCGCCGAGACTTGAGTCGGCAAAGTGTCGATCTTCGCTTGGGTGAAGCTGTTCGACGAGGCTCCGTCGCTGAGCACCTGGGCGTCGAGGTGGCTGCTCGACGTGCTCGTGGCGTCCACCGAGGCGGTCTCCGGCGCGGTGGCGCCGCCGGGGTCGATCACCGCGTGCGCGCTGAACAACAACGGCACCGGTGAGAACCGGGCGCTGGCCACGGTCGGATTCACGACGTCACCGTTGGCGTCGTCGGACACGGTGCCCAAACCAGCGGTGATCGCCATCGCGTTCCCAGCGCCGACCTGGAGCACGTTGGCGTGGATGTCGTAGACGCCTTGCAGGAAGCGGCCCACGTTGAACGTGTAGAGCCCCAGCGCCGCGATCGGCAGCGTGTCGCCGCGCCGGAAGCCGTCGAAGCCGACCGACAGCCGCTTGTGGGTCGGCAGGTCGTAGACGCCCCAGACGTGCGCGTGCAGCGCCTTGCCGGTGGTCTGGCTGGTGGGCAGCCGGACTTCGAGCACCGCGACCCCGAGGTCGATGAGGTCGGTCAGCGCCTTAAGCTTCTGCTCCAGCGTGGTGGCCAGATCGCTGAGCAGCTGCTGCAACCGCAGCTTCTCGACCAGCAGCTCCGGATGCAGGATCGCCTGCACCGGGTCCTGGAGGATCTGCAGGATGCCGTTCAGGCTGTTCTGCGCGTCGGTGATCTGCTTCTGCACGTCGAGCAGCTGCGTCGCGGCCCCGATGACGTCACCCGGCGCCGCCACCGGCACCATGTCCATCAGGACGTCGGGCGTGTGGTCGCCGGTGACGTCGACGATCGCCGGCACCGCCAGCGGCAGGGTGAGCGAGCAGGACGCCGCCTTGGTGTCCGACTCGGAGCAGACCCGGTAGGTGATCCTCGGGATGCCGTCGGGCAGCGCCTGCAACAGGGCCAGCGGGTCGACCGGCAGCGGCGGCGGCAGGCTGCCGCTCGTCAGGGCATTGATGAGATCCTGGAGGGTGGCCGGGTGCGCCGGGTCGATGAACTTCGCCGACGGCATCTGCGGCTGGAGGGTGTTCGCGTCCAGGTTCGCAGTGCCGTCGGGGTTCAGCCGGCCGGCGGCGCGCAGAGTCGCCGTGGCGTCGGTGTTCGTCGCATCGACGAGCTCGGAGACCGGATGCGTGGGAAGCACGATCGGCGAAGGGGTCACGGCGGGCTGCGGCACGAACGGTGCCGTCGGCACCGTGACAGCGCCCGGCGCCGGCGCCACGGCGGGCAGCGCTTTGATCGCCGCCAGCGCCGGAGAGGGTCCGCTGCCGACCGAGACGGTCGAGTTCGGACCCGGGTCGACGGCGCCGGCCGGCTGGATCGGCGGCGGCGGTGTGGCCTTGCCGATCGCGGACTGGGTGTGGACGCCCGGCGCGAGCGCGGAGGCGGAGACGAGGCGGCCGGGCCCGGGTGATGTCGGCGACGGCGCCGGGTTCGGCGACGGTGTCGGTGCGGATGTGGCGGCGCTCGCCACTGGCGCGGATATGACCGATATGACCAGAGCCGATGCGGCCAGGCCTATGAGTGGAATACGTGCTTGGCGCCCGAGGCGTCCTCTCACGCTGCTCACCCCCGATGCGAGTTGACAGGACGCTGACAACCGTAACCGCGGGGTAAGAGCCCTGGTATCGCCCGTTCGAGTGATGATCGAATACCCTGTGCGGTCATTACATCGCAGACGGTGTGCGCGGTGACTCCCGCTACCAGCCCGGAACCCGCCCGCATCGGCTGTCCACCTCCGTAGACTCCTCGCATGGCATCTCCCGAACCGGCCGATTCCGCCGCCGAAGCCGCCGCAGCCGC
>JABFWL010000119.1 GCA_013362315.1 Catenulispora sp.
AGCATCCTCAGCCATGGGCAACACCCTCCCGCGACACAAACGGCCCTCCACCGTCACGGTATTCCCGCTGAAAAGCGTCTGCATCAGACATTCGGCCGCATCGATCACGGCCCGGCCGAAGATCCGCCATGGAAGGGAGTCCCGCCGTTAAAGTCGGTGCGACGGACCAGCTGGAGGGGAGTGACGCCGATGGGCTCCACGACGGTGCGGCGCGGCCTGGTGCTGGGCGGCGGCGGGATGCTCGGCGCGGCCTGGATGACCGGCGCTTTGTCCGTGCTCTGCGAGGCCGTGGACTGGGATCCGCGGCAGGCCGAGATACTGGTCGGGACCTCGGCCGGCGCGGTGCTGGCGGCGCTGATCGGCGCCGGGGCGTCCCCGGCGGACCTGCTGGAGCACCAGCTCACCGGCCGCATCTCCGGCGGTCCGCTGGCCGGCGTCGAGTTCGACTACGCCACCGCGGCCGGCGGCGCGCATCCGGGGCGGCCGCGGCTGCGGCTCGGCTCCGGGCACCTGCTGGCCCGCACCGCGCGGCACCCGCGCTCGGTGCCGCCGACCGCGATCATGGCGGCCGCGCTGCCGATCGGCCGCGGCTCGCTGACCGGGGTCGGCGAATTGGTGCGGACCCTGCCGCACGACGGCTCCGGCTGGTCTGTGCACCCGGGGGTGCGGATCGTCGCCCTGGACTTCGCGACCGGCCGCCGCGTCACCTTCGGCAGCCCGCGCGCGCCGCGCACCACCCTGGCCGAGGCGGTGACCGCCTCCTGCGCGATCCCCGGCTGGTTCGCGCCGGTGGTCATCGAGGGCCGGCGCTACGTCGACGGCGGCATGTGGTCGGCGACGAACGTCGACGTCGCGGCCAAGCGCGGGTTCCAGGAGATCGGCGAGCCGCCGCTGGACGAGCTCTACGTGCTGGCTCCGGTGGCCAGCCGCGGCTTCGACGGGCCGCCGCACAGCGTGCTGGAGCGCGGCGTGCGCCGCTTCCGCCGGGCGGTGACCCGCCGGATGCTGGCCGAGGTGCAGCGGGTCCGCGCCGACGGTACCCAGGTCGTCGTGTTCTGCCCCACGTCCGAGGACTTCCGCGCCATCGGCTACAACATGATGGACGGCGACCGGCGGCCGCTCGTTCTGGAGACCGCGTTCAAGACCACCCGGGCGCAGGTGGACGCCCAGCGCACCGCGGCCTAGCGAAGCGCCCGCCAGGGGGATAATGGCGCAATGCGCGTCTACCTTCCCGCGACCCTGTCAGTGCTCGCCGAACTCCACAAGACGGGCTTTCTGACTCCCGCGCCGCTGACGGCGTACGCGGTCACCCCGGCGCTGCGCGAGTGGTACACCGAGGGGGACAGCGAGGAGCTGGAGTACGCCGCGATGACCGACGCGGCGCGCGCGTCGCTGCGGCTGCTGGCCGACAGCCCCGACGCGCCGCGGCGGCGGGTGGTGATCGCGGCCGAGGTGCCGGACGCGCAGGCGGTGCCGGTGCACGACGGCAACGAGCCCGGCCTGGTCCGGGTGCGCGCCGAGGTGCCGCTGGCCTGGGTGGCGTCGCTGCACGTCGACGACCCCGCGGCGGTCGACGAGGTGGCGCTGGCGGTGGTGCTGCTCGGCGCCGCCGAGGCCGGGGACGACGACGCGGCGTTCACCGTGGACGGCAGATCGGACCACGAGCTGCTGTGGTACGCCACACAGGAGCTGCCTGACCTGCTGGGTTAAACAAGCGGTCACCTGCTCGTGACAAAAGCGGTTGGCGCGGCGGATAGCCTTTTCGGGTGACTTTGCCGCACCTGCCGAACCTGCCGAAACTTCCCGAGCCAAGCCGCAAGGCACCGCTGCACCTCGTCTGGGACTGGAACGGCACCGTCCTGAACGACTTCGAGATCATCCTGCGCTCCACCAACGACTCGTTCGGCGACCACGGTGTGCCGCCGATCACCGCGGACCAGTACCGGACGCAGATCAAGATGCCGATCCGGGCCTTCTACACCGACATCCTCGGGCACGCGCCGACGGATGAGGAGTGGGAGGCGATGGACGCGACCTTCCACGATTACTACGTGGCCTACGAGCGCCAGGCGCGCCTTTCGGACGGCCTGCCGGACCTGTTCCGGGCCTGGGCGGGCCGCGGCCACTCGCAGTCGCTGCTGTCGATGTACCACGACGACAAGCTGGTGCCCGCGGTGGCGCACCACGGGATCGCCCACCACTTCGCCCTGGTGCAGGGCACCAAGCAGCCGCGTCCGGCGCGCAAGGCCGAGCATCTGGCCGACCACCTGCGCCGGCTGCGCGTCGACCCGGCGACCGTGGTGCTGATCGGGGACTCCCCGGACGACGCCGCCGCCGCGTACAGCGTCGGGGCGCGCGTGGTCCTGTACGCCGGCGGATTCGCCGCCACGAGCTCCCTGGTGGCCACCGGCGCCCCGATCGCGGACACGCTCGCCGCCGCGGTGGCGATGATCGAGGAGCTGGCTGCCGAGGGCTGAGCCGCACTGCCGGACCGCACCACCCGGTGCCCAGCGTGGGCTCCGGCGCGGCCGGTGTGGCCGGTGTGGCTCCTTCGTTCGGCGCAATGGTGTGGCGGCCGCGTCGGCGTCAGGATGGGATGCGGATAACCCAGGCAACGCCTGAGAGGAGTCTGCCGACATCATGGCCGCGCCCCAGTACGCCACCGGCGTCACCGGTGTCACCCGAGTCCCCGTCCCGCACAACGAACCGGTCCTCGCCTACGCCCCCGGCAGTCCGGACCGCGCGGCCCTGACCGCCAAGCTGGCGGAGCTGGGCGCGCTGCGCCACGACCTGACCGCCACCATCGGCGGGCATCAGCGGCCCGGCGGCGGGGCGCCGGTCGACGTGGTGCAGCCGCACAACCACAAGGCGGTGCTCGGCAGTCTGCACAACGCCACCCAGGACGACGCGCGCGCGGCGGTCGAGGCGGCCCGGGAGGCGGCGCCGGCCTGGCGGGCGCTGTCCTTCGACGACCGCGCGGCGATCCTGCTCCGGGCCGCCGATCTGCTCGCCGGGCCGTGGCGCGCGACGCTGAACGCCGCGACGATGCTCGGGCAGTCCAAGACGGTGGTGCAGGCGGAGATCGACAGCGCCTGCGAGCTGATCGACTTCTGGCGCTTCAACGTGGAGTTCGCGCGGCAGATCCTGGCCGAGCAGCCGCCGGAGAACGCCCCCGGCGTCTGGAACCGGACCGACCACCGGCCGCTGGACGGCTTCGTCTACGCCATCACGCCGTTCAACTTCACCGCGATCGCCGGGAACCTGCCGACCGCGCCGGCGCTGATGGGCAACACGGTGATCTGGAAGCCGTCGCCGACGCAGCAGCTCGCGGCGCACTTCACGATGCGGCTGCTGGAGGCGGCCGGCCTGCCGCCCGGCGTGATCAACATGCTGCCCGGCGACGGGCTCGCGGTCTCCGAGGTGGTGCTCGCCGATCCGCACCTGGCCGGGATCCACTTCACCGGCTCGACCGCGACCTTCCAGCACCTGTGGCGCACCGTCGGCGAGAACATCGCCGCCTACCACGCCTACCCGCGGATCGTCGGCGAGACCGGCGGCAAGGACTTCGTGCTGGCGCATCCCAGCGCCGACCCCGCGGTGCTGAAGACCGCGCTGACCCGCGGCGCCTTCGAGTACCAGGGCCAGAAGTGCTCGGCGGCCTCCAGGGCCTACATCCCGCGCTCGCTCTGGGACTCCGGGCTGCGGGCGGAGTTCTGCGCCGAGGTCGACGGGCTGAGCATGGGCGACGTCGCCGACCTGACGAACTTCCTGGGCGCGGTGATCGACGAGCGGGCCTTCGCCAAGCACCGCCGGGTCCTGGACCTGGCCCACACCGACGACTCGATCCGGATCACCGCCGGCGGCTCCGCCGACGACTCGGTCGGCTACTTCGTGCGCCCGACGGTGATGGTGTGCTCGAACCCCGAGCACGAGATCTTCTCCACCGAGTTCTTCGGCCCGCTGCTGTCGGTGTACGTGTACGACGACGCCGACTACGACCGGGTGCTGCGCGGCGTGGAAGGCGTCAGCCGCTACGCCCTGACCGGCTCGGTCATCGCCCGGGACCGCGCCGCGGTCACCGAGGCGATGAGCGTGCTGCGGTTCGCCGCGGGCAACTTCTACGTCAACGACAAGCCGACCGGCGCCGTCGTGGGCCAGCAGCCGTTCGGCGGCTCGAAGGCCTCCGGGACCAACGACAAGGCCGGGTCGGCGCAGAACCTGCTGCGCTGGACGTCGACGCGGTCGATCAAGGAGACGTTCGTGGCCCCGACCGACTACCGGTATCCGTCGATGGACTGAGGCGTGTCGGGCGCCTCAGTCGCGCCCTGACTCCCACGCCGTCGAGGCCTGCTTCGCCATCGTCACCACGTTGGCCAGGAAGTCCGCGATGGTGTCCAACTGGCCGGCGTCGTACTGGTCCAGCATGGCGGCGGCCATGGTGTTCATGCCCATGAACAGCCGGACGATCTCCCCGACGCGCTCGCGCACCGGCTGGATCAGCACCACGCGGCGGTCCTCGGGGTCGCGCTCGCGGGTGACCCAGCCGCCCTTCTCCAGCTTGTCCAGGATCCCGGTCATGGTCGCCGGGTGCACGCCCAGGCGCTGACCGAGGGCCTTGGCGCTCATCGCGCCGTCGCGCATCAGCACGTCGAGCGCCTTCATCTCCACGTCGCGCAGTCCCACCTGCTCGCCGGCGCGCAGGTTGAGCACCGTCATCACCACGCCCATCTCGCGGATGGTGTCCGTGATCCGGTTCATGGTCTGGCGCCGGGCCCGGGAGGCCGCCGCGCTAGATGATACGGAACTCATATGATACCTTCTTCGTATCGTACGGAACTCAAAGTAAAGCGTACTCGAGGGGGTCTGGCGTGTCTGCGTCTTTCCTATCAACCGGCCGGGGGAAGCTCATCCTGCTCCTCCTGTGCGGCGTCGCCTTCCTGGACCTGGTCGACGCCTCCATCGTGAACGTGGCGTTGCCCTCCATCCGCAATGATCTCGACTTCAGCAACCAGGGCCTGCAGTGGGTGCCCAGCGGCTACCTGCTCACCTACGGCGGCTTCATGCTGCTCGGCGGCCGGTTCTCCGACCTGTTCGGGCGGCGGCGGGTGCTGGTCACCGGCACGGTCGTCTTCGCGCTGTCCTCGCTGGCCGGCGGCTTCGCCAACAGCGCCGGGCTGCTGGTCGGCGCGCGCCTGGCGCAGGGAGTCGGCGCCGCTCTGATGATGCCCGCCGCGCTGTCGCTGCTCACCACCACCTTCAAGGAGGGTGCGGACCGCACCAAGGCGTTCGGCGCGTGGGGCGCGGTGGCCGGCCTGGCCTCGGCGGTCGGCGTGCTGGCCGGCGGGCTGCTCACCGACGGCCCCGGCTGGCGCTGGGTGATGTTCGTGAATCCGCCGGTGTGCGTGCTGATCCTCTTCGGTGCCTACCGGATGTTCGAGCGCGAAGAGCGGCGGTCGCTGAAGGGCCTGGACCTGATCGGCGCGTTCCTGGCCACGGCCGGGATGCTGCTGCTGGTCTTCGCCCTGGTGAAGGCGCCGGACCAGGGCTGGGGCTCGGCCCGGACGGTGCTCGAGCTCGCCGGGGCCGGCGTGCTGCTGCTGGTGTTCGTGCTCAACGAGCGCGTCCACCGCGACCCGCTGCTGCCGCTGGGCGTCTTCCGGATCCGCGGGCTCGCGGCGGCGGACGTGACGCAGCTGGTCGGCGTCGCCGGCTTCATCTCCATGTTCTTCTTCCTGACCCTGTACATGCAGGGCGTCCTCGGCTACTCGCCGATCCGCACCGGCCTGGCCTACCTGCCGGTCACCGGCGCGGTCGGGATCGGTGCCGGCATCGCGCCGAAGCTGGTGACCAAGGTCGGCACCCGGCCGGTGGCCGCGGTCGGGCTGGCGGTCGCCGCGGTCGGCATCTTCATGCTGTCCCGACTGAAGGTGGACGGCTCGTTCACCACCGGCCTGCTGCCCGGGATGGTGGTGATGGCGGTCGGCCTCGGGTTCATGTTCGTGGCGATCAGCACGGCGGCCAACGCCGGCGTTCCGCACCACCAGGCCGGGGTGGCCGCGGCGCTGCTGAACGCCTCGCAGCAGGTCGGCGGCGCGCTGGGGCTGGCCGTCTTCTCGGCGATCTCCACGGCCCGGCTGGAGCACCAGCTGAAGCACGGTGTCGCCCAGCCCGCGGCGTTCACGTCCGGACTGTCCTGGGCGTTGACGGCCTGCGCCATCGCGGTGGCGTGCGCGGCACTGATCGCGCTGCGAACTCGGAACGTGCACAGTGAGGCCGAGGCCGAAGGATTGGCGGAGGTGGAGAAGTTGGTCGCCGTCGGCTGAGAAGAGCTGACGAAGTACGGGTATCCCAGAAGCGAGGACGGGTAGCCGGAGAAAACGCAGTACCCGAAGGAAAAACGCCTGTGCCCGAAATCCATGCGGTAGCGTCTGCTATCGTAGAGATTTCGGGCACACAAATATAACCACCTGATGGTTATGCCCTGAATCTAGAACCTCGGGAGGCGTTTTGTCAAGGGGTACGGAAGAAATCTTCCACGAGCAGCAGTACCTGAACCTCTTGTACGACCGTCTCGACGCCCTGCGCGCCCGGGCCGCGGACCAGCTCGCCGGGGTGCTGCGGACCGAGCGCGGCGGCACCCGGCAGAACCGCACCGAGCGCGACACCTTCGCCTCCGCCGGCGCCGGCCGGCTGGCCCAGCTGGACGCCGCCGAGGACGGGCTCTGCTTCGGCCGCCTGGACCTGGACGACGGCGAGCGCCGCTACATCGGCCGGGTCGGGATCATGGACGACGACGGCGACTTCGAGCCGCTGCTGGTGGACTGGCGCGCCCCGGCGGCCCGCCCCTTCTACATCGCGACGTCCGCCGCGCCGCAGGGCGTGCGGCGGCGGCGCAGCATCCGCACCCGGTTCCGCACCGTCGTCGGGCTCGACGACGACGTGCTGGACCTGGACGCGGCGGCCGGGGACACCGGGGCCGGCCTGGTCGGGGAGGGCGCGCTGCTGGCCGCGCTGGGCGCCGGCCGCACCGGCCGGATGCGCGACGTGGTGGAGACCATCCAGGCCGAGCAGGACCACGCGATCCGCTCGGAGCTGCGCGGGGTGCTGGTCGTGCAGGGCGGTCCCGGCACCGGCAAGACCGCTGTGGCGCTGCACCGCGCCGCCTACCTGCTCTACACCTACCGCGAGCGGCTGGTGAAGCGCGGTGTGCTGATCGTCGGCCCGAACCCGACGTTCCTGCGCTACGTCTCCCACGTGCTGCCGGCGCTCGGCGAGACCAGCGCCGTGCTCGCGACGGTCGGCGAGCTGTTCCCGGGCGTGCGGGCCTCCCGCGTCGACGCGCCGGAGGTGGCCGAGATCAAGGGCCGCGCGGTGCTGGCCGACGTCATCGCGGGCGCGGTGCGGTCCCGGCAGCGGGTGCCCGAGGACGCGCTGGAAGTGGTGTACGAGGGCGTGAAGTACCGGCTGGAGCGCGAGACGTGCCTCGCGGCGCGGGATGCCGGGCGCGCGGCGCACCGGCTGCCCAACTTCGGCCGCAAGGCCTTCGCCGAGCACATCATCGACGCCCTGGCCGGGCAGGTGGTGGACCGGCTGAACGACGACCCGCACCGCCAGGAGACGCTGGCGCTGGTGAACCTGATCGCCGAAGAGCTCGGCGAGGAGCCGGCCGACATGGCCGACGGCGTGTTCCTCGGCCGCGAGGACCGGGGCCGGATCGCCGAGGCGCTGGCCGAGGAGCCGAGTGTGCAGGAGGCGCTGGACTGGCTGTGGCCGCAGCTGACGCCGCAGCGGCTGCTGGCCGAGCTGTTCGCGACGCCGGAGCTGCTGCGGGAGGCGGTGCAGGAGGCAGCCGAGGCGTCCCAGGCGTCCCAGGCGTCCGAAGCGGTGCGGGCGCCCGCGCCGGTGTTGACGGACGCTGAGATCGACTTGCTGCTGCGCACTCCCGGCGGCTGGTCGGCGGCCGACATCCCGCTGCTGGACGAGGCCGCCGAACTGCTCGGCGATGTCGACACCGCGCAGGCGGCGCGCCGGGCCGAGGCGGCGCGCCGCGCCCGGATCGCCTACGCGCAGGGCGCCCTGGAGGTCGCCGAGGGCTCGCGCTCCATCGACCTGGAGGACCCGCGCGAGGAGATCGTCACGGCGGTGGACCTGGTCTCGGCCGAGATGCTGGCCGAGCGCTTCGAGGAGGAGGACGCGCGCAGCGTCGCCGAGCGCGCGATGGCCGACCGGACCTGGACCTTCGGGCACGTCATCGTCGACGAGGCGCAGGAGCTCTCGCCGATGGCCTGGCGGCTGCTGATGCGCCGTTGCCCGGCCCGGTCCATGACGCTGGTCGGGGACGTGGCGCAGACCGGCGACCCGGCCGGGGCGGCGTCCTGGGGCGAGACGCTGGCCCCGCACGTCCAGGACCGCTGGCGGCTCGCCGAGCTCACGGTGAACTACCGCACCCCGGCGGAGATCATGGCGGTCGCCGCCGAGGTGCTGCACCGCATCGATCCCGGCCTGACGCCGCCGCGCTCGGTGCGCTCCACCGGCGAGGAGCCGCGGACCGTGCGGGTGCCGGCGGCGGAGCTGGTCGAGCGGGTGGCCGAGCTGGCCGCCGCCCTGCCCGAGCGCGCCCACCTGGTGGTGGACGAGGCGCTGGTGCACTTCCAGGATGCCG
>JABFWL010000521.1 GCA_013362315.1 Catenulispora sp.
GCCGTTCAGGACGCTGTCCGAGGCGGTGGTCACCCGGCCCTGCTCCAGCCGCGTGTAGTGGTCGACGCTCATCGCGGCCAGCTGCGCGACCTCCTCGCGCCGCAGGCCGCTGACCCGCCGAGGGTTCCCCACCGCGGGCAGCCCGACGGACTCCGGCGTGATGGCGCCGCGCTTGGACTTGAGGAATTCTCCGAGCTCGCTCACAGGCACCAGCATCGCATCCGCGCGCCGCGCGTTCCTGGGGCAGCCGTCCCCAGGAACAGCTGAGCTCTGGTTGCGGACCCGGCCGGCGGACGAACCTGGACGCCATGAGCACTCTGAACCTCGAAACCGCCACCCGCGTCCTCACCGCCGGTCGGGAGGCCGCCCGGCAGATCGGCGTGGCGATGAACCTCGCCGTCGTCGACCCCGCCGGGAACCTCGTCGCCTTCTCCCGGATGGACGGCGCCTGGCTCGGCTCCATAGACGTCGCCCTGCGCAAGGCCAAGACCTCGGCGCTGTTCCCGGTGCCGTCCTCGGCGCTGGGCGAGCTGTCGCAGCCGGGCGGCCAGATCTACGGCATCGAAGGCACCAACGGCGGCCTGGTCTCCTTCGGCGGCGGCCTGCCGCTCGCGGCGTCGGACGGCACGGTCCTCGGCGCGATCGGCGTCTCCGGCGGGATGGTCGACCAGGACGTGGCCGTCGCGGAGGCGGCCGCGAAGGCGGTGTAGCGGTCAAGTCATAGCCGCCAAGCCATAAGAAGAGCCAGAACACAAGAACGCTGATGGCCTCCCGATGCGGGAGGCCATCAGCGGCGTATCCGTTTGTTGCCGATTGTTGCCAGTTGTTACCGACTGTTGCGGACTAGGACTGCTGCTCCGGGTCGGCGTCGGACCGGATGTCGATCCGCCAGCCGGTGAGCCGGGCCGCCAACCGGGCGTTCTGGCCCTCCTTGCCGATCGCCAGCGAGAGCTGGAAGTCCGGCACGATCACCCGGGCGCTGCGCTGGTCCAGGTCCACGACCTGGACCTTCGACACCCGGGCCGGGGACAGCGCGTTGCCGACCATCTCGGCCGGATCGTCCGACCAGTCCACGATGTCGATCTTCTCGCCGTGCAGCTCGGCCATCACGTTGCGGACCCGGGCGCCCATCGGGCCGATGCAGGCGCCCTTGGCGTTGACCCCGGCGCGGTGCGAGCGCACCGCGATCTTCGTGCGGTGGCCGGCCTCGCGGGCGATCGCGGTGATCTCCACCGCGCCCTCGGCGATCTCCGGGACCTCCAGCGCGAACAGCTTCCTCACCAGGTCCGGGTGCGTGCGCGACAGGGTCACCTGCGGGCCGCGCTGGCCGCGCCGGACGTCGACGACGTAGCACTTGACCCGCTCGCCGTGCCGGTAGTCCTCGCCGGGCACCTGCTCGGCGGCCGGCAGCGTGCCCTCGATCTTGCCGATGTTCACCAGCACCGCGCGCGGGTCCCGGCCCTGCTGCACCACGCCGGTGATCAGGTCGCCCTTGCGGCCGGAGAACTCGCCGAAGGTCTGTTCGTCCTCGTGGTCCCGCAGCCGCTGCAGGATCACCTGCTTGGCGGTGGTGGAGGCGATCCGGCCGAACTCGCTCGGCGTGTCGTCGTACTCGCGGGTGGTGCCGTCCTCGATGTCCTCCACCGCCCACACGGTGACGTGCCCGCTGGCCCGGTCCACCTCGACCCGGGCCCGCGGCTTGGCGCCCTCGGTGCGTTTGTAGGCGATCAGCAGGGCCGCCTCGATGTCCTCGACCAGCTTCTCGAAGGGGATGCCCCGGTCCTTCTCCAGGTCGCGCAGCGCGCTGGTGGGGATGTCCATGGTGCTCAGCCCTCCTCGTGCTCGTCGATGTCGCCATCCGCGTCCGCGTCGGCGTCCAGGTCCGCGGCGTCCTCGTCCTTGCGGGAGAACTCGATCTCCACGCGTGCCTTGGCCACGTCCGCGAACGCCAGCCGACGCTGCTCGATCTGCCCCTTCTTCTTCCCAGAGATTTCGAGCAACGCACTTTCGTCATCGCTGTCCAGCACTCGGCCGGTCAGGTCGCCGCCGTTCTTCAACACGGAGCGGACCAGGCGGCCCTTGGCTCGGCGCCAGTGCTTGGGCAGGGTCAGCGGCCGGTCGGTGCCCGGCGAGCTGACCTCCAGCAGATACGGCTGCTCGCCCATGACCTCGGCGCCCTCGGGGCCGTCGAGCACGTCGGAGACCACCCGGGTGAGCTCGGAGACCGCGTCCAGCGACACGCCCTGGTCGCCGTCCACGGTGACCTCGACGCGGCGGCGGCGGGCCACCTGCGAGACGCGGACCGCCTCCAGGTCGTAGCCCGCCGCGGCCACGGCCGGTTCCAGCAGCGTCTGCAGCCGGTCCGCCGGCGATCCGGTTCGGGGGGTGCTCATCGTTCTCCTTGTGCAGTTGTCGTGCCGTCGTCGTCAGTCGTCGTCAGTCGTCGTACGGAAACCTGTGCTGGTAGGCACCTCGTAGCCAACACAGTATCCGCTCCGTGCCTGAGTGCGCTCCCATCAGGGCGGCCGCGCGAATCGCTACACTTTGGCCGGTGAGCTGGATGCCGCTGGTGCTGACGAGACGAATGGTGTTGGTGGGGTCCGGAGCGGCGCTCTCGGGCGCTTGCGCCAGTGGAGGAGCGGGAGCAGGTAGCCCTTCGAACACCGACGTCCCGACGGTATCCGCCGACGTGGTCCGGGACCGCGCCCTCGCCGCCGAGACAGATCTGCTGACCCGGTACGACGCCGCGATAGCGCTGCCGGACGTGGCCGCCGACAGCGCGCTGAAGGCGAGGCTCACCGCGATCCGTGCGGAACACGCCTCCCATGCCGCGGCGATAAAGGGCGACGACAAAGCCGGTCCCACACCGGCTGACTCGTCCAGCTCGTCCTCTTCCCCTTCCCCCTCCCCCTCCCCCACCGACGCCAAGACGGCGCTCGCCGGGCTGGTCAAGGCCGAGCAGGACGCCGCGAGCGGCCGCACCGCGGACATCTTGGCGGCCGACGGCGGCACCGCGATGCTGCTGGCGTCGATCGCCGCCTCCGAGTCCGGCCACGCCGCGCTGCTGCTCGGGGGTGCCGCGTGACTCGGGCCTCGACCGCGTTGCAAGCCGCGCTGGGGAACGAACACGCGGCGGTGTACGGGTACGGAGTCCTGGCGGTCCGGCTCGCCGGCGCGCAACGGGACGCGGCGCGGAACGCGTTCGACACCCACCGGGCACGCCGCGACATCCTGATCGGCCTGATCGAGGCGCAGGGCGACAAGCCGGTCGCGGCGGCCCCGGCGTACGCCGTCCCGTTCCCGGTGGCCACCGCCGCCGACGCGACCCGGCTCGCCACCCAATTGGAGGAACGGCTCGGCGCCTCCTATGCAGACCTGGTGCAGGCCGCGTCTGGCGACACCCGCCGCACCGCGCTCGAGTGGCTGACCGACGCCGCGGTCCGTGCGGTCCGATGGCGCGGAACCTCGGTGGCGTTCCCCGGGCTTCCCGAACGGGCCTGACACTCAGCCGACGCCCGCAGACCTGTCTCAGCCGTGGGTGCCGACGGCGTCGGAGAACCGGCCGAGTTCGGTGGTCAGCGCCTGGGCCGCGACGTCGCCGATCTTGTTCTCGTCCTGCGCGTCGCTGATCTTCGTCACCACGTCGTCGACCTTGTTCTGCAGGTCACGCAGCTTGCGGCCCTTGAGCAGGCCCTGCTGGGCCTGCTGCGTGCTCTTCTCCAGGTCGCTCAGCGAGTTCTGCAGATCCCGTCCGGTGTTGGCGTCGATAGTGCTTTCGCCCTGGGCGATGAAGCCGTCGATCTGGCCGCGCATGGCTTCCAGGTAACCGATCGGGTCGCTACCCGGGTCGCCGGTGGGGGCGCCGGTGGACGCGGCCTGGTTGGTGGTGGCCGACGTGCTCGGCGTACTCAGCGGACTTGTCGTGCTGGGAGCGCCCGGCGGCGTCGGCGGGGTGCTGCTGGACACGGGTGCCCCGGTGATCCCCGGCGGCGGCGAGGACGTGACCTTCTTCGCCTCGTCCTTGCCGCTCATCACGATCACCGTGCCGGCCGCCGCGATGACCGCGACGAGCAGCGCGCCGAGCACCAGCACCAGCCAGGAGTAGCGGCGCCCGGGGACGTCGAAGACCGGCTGCGCCGGGTAGCCGCCGGGCTCGTGGGACTGCGACGGGATGCGCATGCGCCGCGCCATGTACGGGAGCTGCTGCTCCTGTTCTTCCTTGTAGGTGGGCGGCGGCGGGTCGTAGGCCTGCATCACCATGGTCCGGTTCGCCGGCGGCCGGTCGGCGCCGGACACCGCACCGCCGACGCCGCCGACGGCCGCCGGCGCGCCGCGCAGGTCCAGGACCGCCGCCACCGTGGCGGCGGTGGGCCGGTCCGCCGGGTCCTTGGCCAGGCACTGCCGGTACAGCCCGAGGATCTGCGGCGGCAGGCTGTAGGCGGGCAGCGGGGGCGGCGGCAGGTGCAGGTGGCCGCGGACCACCTGGTCGACGGTGTCGCCGGGGAACGGCGCCTGGCCGGCTATGCACCAGTAGAGGACGCAGCCCAGGGCGTAGACGTCCGAGGCCGGGACCGCGCCGCGACCGGTCAGCTGCTCCGGCGCCATGCAGGCCGGGGTGCCGACCACCACGCCGGTGGTGGCGTCGGTGTCGGAGGAGGCCTGGGCGATCCCGAAGTCCAGCAGCTTCACACCGTCGGACAGCAGCATGACGTTGCCGGGCTTGAGGTCGCGGTGGACGATCCCGGCCGTGTGCGCCGCCTCCAGCGCGGTGGCCAGCTGCTGGCAGGCCAGGCGCGCGTCGTTCTCCGTCAGCGGCCCCTGCGCGAGCCGCTCCTCCAGGTTGAGGCCGGTCAGCAGCTCGGTGACGAGCACCGGCTGGAAGCCGCCGTCGGGCTGCGGCCACTCGACGTAGTCGAAGACGGTCGTCACCCGCGGGTGCGAGAGCCGGGCCAGCGCCAGCGCCTCGCGCCGCAGCTGTTCGCGGCCGGCCGGGTGCGCGGCGGCGCCGCCGTGCAGCAGTTTCACCGCGACCGCGCGGTCCAGGCTGGAGTCGTGCGCCTCCCACACCACGGCGCTGCTGCCGGACCCCAACGGCCTGGTCAGACGGTAGCGCTCGGCGATGACGGTGCCCGGCGTGGGAGAGTCCATGGGGCGATTATTGCGCGTCGCCATGATGGTCCGACGATGCGCGGTCGCCGGTACCCCGGTGACCGCGCATCATCGGTTCATCGGGCGTCAGGGCGGCGGGTCAGCCCTTGACGACCGCGTAAACGTGCTCGACCAGGTCCGGCGCCGCGACCTCGGTCTTCTCGCCGCTCTGGCGGTCGCGCACCTCGACCACGCCGTCGGCCAGGTTCCGGCCGACCACGACGATCGTCGGGATGCCGATCAGCTCGGCGTCCTTGAACTTCACCCCCGGCGAGACGCTGCCCATGCGGTCGTCGTACAGCACCCGGACGCCGCGCGCGCCGAGCTCCTCGGCGTAACGGTTGGCGGTCTCGTAGATCGCCTCGTCCTTGCCGGCGGCCACGATGTGCACGTCGGCCGGCGCCACCTCGCGCGGCCAGACCAGGCCGAGCTCGTCGTGCAGCTGCTCGGCCAGCACCGCCACCGCACGCGAGACGCCGATACCGTAGCTGCCCATGGTGACCCGGACCGGCTTGCCGTCCTTGCCGAGCACGTCGAGTTTGGCGGCGTCGGCGTACTTGCGGCCGAGCTGGAAGATGTGGCCGATCTCGATGCCGCGGTCGATGGACAGCTCGTGGCCGCAGCGGGGGCAGGGGTCGCCGGCCCGCACCTCGGCGGCCTCGACGGTGCCCTCGATGTCGAAGTCCCGGCCGGCCACCGCGTAGGCGACGTGCTTGCCGGCCTCGTTGGCGCCGGTGACCCAGGCGGTGCCCACCGCGACCCGGGGGTCGAGGAGGTAGTCGTAGCCGGCGGCCTTCAGCCCGACCGGGCCGATGTAGCCGCGCACCAGCTTGGGGTGCTTGGCGAAGTCCTCGGCTTCGAACAGCTCGACCTCGCCGGGAGCGACGGAGGCCTCCAGGCGCTTGAGGTCGACCTCACGGTCGCCGGGCAGGCCGACGATCAGGACCTTGGGCTCCTTGACGCCGGGGTAGTCGACCTTGACCACCACGTTCTTCAGCGTGTCCGCGGCCGTGATGGACAGCCCGAGCTTGTTCACGCACTCGACCAGCGAGTCGATGGTCGGCGTGTCGGGAGTGTCCAGCACCTGGAGCGCGGGGTGCGCGGCGGGGTCCTGGGCGGCGGCGGGCGCGGTCTCGACGGCCTCGACGTTGGCGGCGTAGCCGCAGTTGTGGCAGGCGACGTAGGTGTCCTCGCCGGTGGGCGCGGTCGCCAGGAACTCCTCGGAGGCCGAGCCGCCCATCGCGCCGGACATCGCCGAGACGATCTTGTACTTGATGCCGAGCCGGTCGAAGGTGCGGATGTAGGCGTCGCGGTGCCGCGCGTAGGAGTGCTTCAGGCCCTCGTCGTCCAGGTCGAACGAATACGAGTCCTTCATCAGGAACTCCCGGCCGCGCAGGATGCCGGCGCGGGGCCGCGCCTCGTCCCGGTACTTAGTCTGGATCTGGAAGAGCGTGACGGGCAGGTCCTTGTAGGACGAGACCTCGCCCTTGACCATGTCGGTGAACATCTCCTCGTGCGTGGGGCCGAGGAGGTAGTCGTTGCCGCGGCGGTCCTGAAGGCGGAACAGGTTGTCGCCGTACTCGGTCCAGCGGCCGGTGGCCTCGTAGTACTCGCGGGGCAGCAGCGCGGGGAACTGGACCTCCTGGCCGCCCATGCGCTCCATCTCCTCGCGGACGACGCGCGTCACGTTCTCCAGGACCTGCTTGCCCAGGGGCAGCCAGGAGTAGATGCCGGGGGCGACCCGGCGGACATACCCGCCGCGGACCAGGAGCTTGTGGCTCGGGACCTCGGCGTCCGCCGGGTCCTCGCGCAGGGTTCGCAGGAACAACGACGACATACGCCAGATCACGGGAGTGCTCCTTGGGATCGGTCCGAATGGTTCTTGTGTCCTGCGAGGATATCCGCCCCGAGCATGATCGCTCGCCGATTACCGCGGGGATATCACCGCGAAGCGCCGCAGATCGCCATCCCGTCGCTGAGCGGGACGGTGATGTCCGAATCCCGCCAGTCCGATCCCCGCGAGTGCGGCACACTCGAGGTATGTCCGAACGGCCAGCCCCTCACCCGACCACCGCCCCTCATGGAGGCGCTACGCGCCGCAGTATGGAATGGGACGACTTCGACACTTACTACAGGGCCGTAGCCAGCCGTGACACCCGGTTCGACGGCCGTTTCTTCACCGGCGTCACCACCACCGGCATCTACTGCCGGCCGATCTGCCCCGCCCGTACGCCCAAGCCCCAGAACGTGCGGTTCTTCCGCGTGGCCGCCGCCGCGGAGGCCGCGGGCTTCCGCACCTGCCGCCGCTGCCGCCCGGACAAGGTGCCGGGCTCGCCGGACTGGAACGTCCGCGCCGACCTGGCCGGCCGCGCGCTGCGGCTGATCGCCGACGGCGCCGCCGACCACCAGGACGGCGTCGCGGCGCTGGCCCGCACGCTCGCGGTGAGCGAGCGCCACCTGCACCGGACCCTGGTCGCCGAGCTCGGCGTGGGGCCGCTGACGCTGGCCCGCTCGCGCCGGGCGCAGACCGCCCGGCTGCTGCTGGAGTCGACCGCGCTGCCGGTCTCCGACGTGGCCTTCGCCGCCGGTTACGGCTCGATCCGGCAGTTCAACGACTCGGTCCGGGAGGCCTTCGGCGCCACCCCCAGCGAGATCCGCGCCCGGTTCGGCAGCGGCGAGGCGGCCACCGAGCTGGCGGGCAGCGCCGTGGACGGCGACGGCGCGCTCACCCTGCGCCTGACCTACCGGCCGCCGTTCGACTTCGCCGGGCTGCTCTCCTGGTTCGGCGACCGCGCCGTCCCCGGCGTCGACGAGGTGGCGGGCACCGGCCGGGACGCGGCCTACCGCCGCGCCCTGCGCCTGGCCCACGGCACCGGCCTGGTCGAGCTGCGCGACGACGGCGGCGTGGTACACGCCCGGCTGGCCGTCGACGACCTGCGGGACGTGGCGGTGGCGGTCCGCCGCTGCCGCGACCTGCTGGACCTGGACGCCGACCCGGCCCAGCTCGGCGCGGCGCTCAGCACCGACCCGGTCCTGGCCCCGCTGGTCCGGGCCCGCCCGGGCCTGCGCATCCCCGGTGCGGTCGACGGCTTCGAAATCGCCGTGCGCGCCGTGCTCGGCCAGCAGATCAGCGTCGCCGCCGCCCGCACCCTGACCGCCCGCCTGGTCCAGCTGGTGCCGGACCCGGCCGCCGCCGCGTTGCAGTCGGCGACCGGTGTGCTGCCCGGGCAGCTGGGCTCGGGGGCCAGCGGTGGCTCCACCGCGGACGCGGCACCGGCACGCACGGCAGGAGCGGCTTCGGGCGCTGAGCTCAGCGCCGCATCGGGGGCCGCCGCCGCATCGGCGCGAGTCGCCGCCTCCGGCGCCGGCGCCGGCTCGGCGGTCGTCGGTTCCGATTCCGGCACCGATGCCGCAGCCGCGCTCGCGGCCGTCACCGACGCCGACGCCGATCCGGCAAGTCACTTTGTCGACAACCAGCCGACCCT
>JABFWL010000109.1 GCA_013362315.1 Catenulispora sp.
CTAGGTTTCACGCAAGGGGCTAGATCGCCTGCAGGCCCGCTATCAACCGGCTGCCCAGTCCGCGGTCCACCCGCTTGCTGTCCCGCCAGCACACCGCGAAGGAGCGGCCGGCGTGCCATGAGCTCAAGGCGGTGCGGGTGTAGCCGACGGTGGCCGAGGGCAGCTCGTCCACCTTGAACCAGCCCAGCTGCGCGCATTTGCCCGGCTCGGCGTTCACCGGGCCGCCGGACCAGCGGGTCGCGGTGAAGAACAGCTGCATGCGCGGCTCGCCGCCGGCCTCGCGGTGGTGGACCGTCACCGCGTGCTCCAGGTCGCCGGGGTCTATGCGCACGCCCAGCTCCTCGCGCGCCTCGCGGACCAGAGCCTGCATCGCGTCCTCGCCGGCCTCGACGTGGCCGGCCGGCACGTGCCAGCGTCCGGAGCCCCAGACGCTGCCCTTGCGCAGCCCCAGCAGGACGCGGCCGTCGTCCGGCCGCTGCAGGATGAGATGCACGGCAAGCAGGCACGAAGCCCGACCCTTGACAGCTGCTTGACGAACCTCTGCGGCCTGACGGGTCCCGGACACGAGTTCCCCCTTTGAACACACGGCACTTGACCATCTCGTTACGTCAACAAGTACCAACCTACCCACATGTACCGGGCTCTCCGCAAGAGTCAAATGCACATGCATTCGGCGAGTGCGGCAGCTTAAGCGTTTCGCTATATGTTTCGCCAGACGCAAAACCGCCCGATCCGCAACGGATCGGACGGCCCGCGTAACCAGGATTTAACTCGGAATCAGGAGTCTCAATCAGTGGAACGCAGCGCTCTCACACGTTGAACCCGAGCGCCCGCAACTGCTCGCGGCCGTCGTCGGTGATCTTGTCCGGGCCCCACGGCGGCATCCACACCCAGTTCACCCGGAAGTCGGCGACCAGGCCGTCCAGCGCCATCCGCATCTGGTCCTCGATCACGTCCTGCAGCGGACACGCCGCCGAGGTCAGGGTCATGTCGACGACCGCGATGTTCGCGTCGTCCACGGTCAGCCCGTAGACCAGCCCGAGGTCCACCACGTTGATGCCCAGCTCCGGGTCCACCACGTCGCGCAGCGCCTCGGTGACGTCCTCCACGGGCGCGATCGCGCTCTCCGCCGTGCTCATGCCTTCACTCCGTTCTTGCTCTCGATGCCCTCGGCCGCCAGCGCCTGCGCTGTCGCGTCCTTCCACGCCATCCAGGACAGCAGCGCGCACTTCACCCGCGCCGGGTACTGGGCGACGCCGGCGAACGCCACCGCGTCCTCCAGCACTTCCTCGTGCTCCTCGGCGAACTCCGGACCTTCGCCGCGGGACTGCATCAGCTGCAGGAAGGTCTCCTGCACCGCGCGTGCCTGCTCCACGCTCTTGCCGATGAGCAGGTCGGTCAGCACCGAGGCTGAGGCCTGGCTGATCGAGCAGCCCTGGGACTCGTAGGAGATGTCGCTGATCACGTCGCCGTCCAGGTCCACCCGCATGGTGACCTCGTCGCCGCAGGTCGGGTTGACGTGGTGCACCTGGGAGGCGAACGGTTCGCGCAGCCCCTTGTGGTGCGGGTGGCGGTAGTGGTCCAGGATGATCTCCTGGTACATCGATTCCAGCTGCATCTCCTACATCCCCTTCAAAGCTTTCAGACTCCGAAGAACCGCTTCACCTGGTCCAGGCCCTCGACGAGGGCGTCGACCTCGGCCGGCGTGGAGTACAGATAGAACGACGCCCGCGTGGTCGCGGGAATTCCGAACCGCACGCAGACCGGCCGCGCGCAGTGGTGGCCGACGCGCACCGCGATGCCGTGCTCGTCCAGCACCTGGCCGACGTCGTGCGGGTGGATGTCGCCCAGCGTGAACGAGATCGCCGCGCCCCGGTCCTCGCCGGTGGCCGGGCCGATGATGCGCAGCCCGTCCACCTCCTGCAGCCGCTTGAGCGCGTACTCGGTGATCGCGTGCTCGTGCGCGGCCACGTTGTCCATGCCGATCGCGTTCAGGTAGTCCACCGCCGCGCCCAGGCCCACGACCTCGGCGATCGGCGGCGTGCCGGCCTCGTACTTGTGCGGCAGGCCGGCGTAGGTGGACTTCTCCATCGTGACCGTCTGGATCATCTCGCCGCCGCCGAGGAACGGCGGCAGCTCCTCCAGCAGGTCCCGGCGGCCCCACAGCACGCCGACGCCGGTCGGGCCGAGCATCTTGTGGCCGGTGAAGGCCACGAAGTCGGCGCCGAGC
>JABFWL010000003.1 GCA_013362315.1 Catenulispora sp.
AGGTGGGAGCGGACCAGCCGGCCGCGCTCGCCCTCGCGGGCGGCGTCGTCCCGCAGCGCCGTGGCCTTCGGGAACCGGCGGCGCATCAGGGCCAGCGGCGCCGCGGCGCCGCCGCCGGTCTGCCCGTACATGGCGCCGAGCAGCCCGATCTTGGCCTGCTCCCGGGAGCCTTCGAAAACCCCTGCCAGGGCGGAGTACATGTCATCGCTCTGCGTCGCCTCGGCCATGCCGGGGTCGCGGGACAGCGCCGCCAGGATCCGCGGCTCCAGCTGCGCGGCGTCGGCGGCCACGAACACCCAGCCGGGGTCGGCGATGACGGCTTTGCGCAGCCGGCGCGCGATCTGCAGGGCGCCGCCGCCGCGCGCCGCCCAGCGCCCGGTGACGACCCCGCCGACGGTGTACTCCGGGCGGAACCGGCCGGCCACCACCCAGGTGTCGCGCCAGGCCCAGCCGTTGAACGAGTACAGACGCGAGAGCTCCTTGTACTTCAGCAGCAGCGGGATCGCCGGGTGGTCGACTTCCTTGAGTTCCCAGCGGCGCAGCGAGGGCAGCTTGACGCCGACGTCGGAGAAGGCTTTGGTCACCTGCGGCGCGGAGTCCGGGTTCAGCGCCCTGACGCCCAGCGCCTCGGCTAGTTGCGCGGCGGGTACGGCCATCTCACGCGGCGGGGAGCCGTCGGCAGGCCGCGGCCCCAAAATCTCGGTCAGGATCTCGCCGTGGACGTCGGCGCGCCAGGGCAGGCCGTGGTGCGCCATCTCGGCGGCGGCCAGCGCGGCCGCGGACTCGGCGGCGACGAGCAGCCGGAAGCGGCCGGGGTGCTCGGTGGCGGCGATCCGGCGGAGCTGGTCGGCGTAGACCTCGCGGACCGCCCGCAGCGGGTCGGCGTCCGGCGGCAGGCCGGAGCGGTCCGGTTCGAACAGCGCGGGCTGGGTGGTCGGGTTCTCGGCCGGGGCGTCGAGCGCGCCCTCGGAGCGGTCCGGCGGCACCGGCAGGCCGTACAGCCGCGCCCAGGCGGCGCCGAGCGAGCGCGGCTCGCCGCAGCGGCCCTCGTAGGCCAGGAGCAGCGCCTCGGTGAGGGCCAGGTCGTGGCAGCGGTCGACGCGCACGCCGCGGCGCAGCAGCGCCGGGGCGAGATCGGCGGTGGCCGGCCAGACCCAGCGCGGGGTGTCGGCCCCGGCGCCGGCCTCGAACACCCCGATCTCGGCCTCCAGGTCGGCGACGGCACGCGCCGGACCCGCGGCGTCTCCCTCCTCGGAGATCACTTGAACGAAACCGCGATCCTTGAAACCCTCTGGGTCGTAGGTCGCGGCGATCTGCACGCCATGATTGTCCGCGATCGCACCCACAAGAAAAGCACCAGCTCGCCGAGGGGCGCCCCACATGACCAAGACCGCCGTCGTCACCGGAGCCAGCAGCGGCATCGGCGCCGCCACCGCGCGCCGGCTGGCCGCCGAGGGATACCGCGTGGTGCTCGTCGCGCGCCGCAAGGAGCGGCTGGAGACGCTGGCCGCGGAGTTGGGCGAGGCGGCGCGGCCGGTGGCGCTGGACGTCACCGACGCCGCGGCGGTGCAGGCGTTCGCCGACGGCCTCGAGTCCTGCGACGTGCTGGTCAACAACGCCGGCGGTGCGGTGGGCCTGGACTACGTCGCGGTCGCCGATCCGGCGGACTGGCGGACGATGTACGAGGTCAACGTCCTGGGTTCGCTGTACTTCACGCAGGCGCTGCTGCCCAAGCTGGTCGCCTCCGGCGCCGGGACGATCGTGATGATGTCCTCCACCGCCGGGCACAACACGTACGAGGGCGGCGCGGGCTACGCGGCGGCCAAGCACGGCAGCCACGTGATGGCCGAGACCCTGCGGCTGGAGCTGTTCGACAAGCCGGTGCGGGTGATCGAGATCGCGCCGGGCATGGTGAAGACGGAGGAGTTCGCGCTCAACCGGTTCGGCGGGGACGCCGACCGGGCCGCCTCGGTCTACGCCGGTGTCGCCGAGCCGCTGGTCGCCGAGGACGTCGCGGACTGCGTGGCCTGGGCGGTGACCCGCCCGGCGCACGTGAACGTGGACTTGATGGTGGTGCGGCCGCGCGCGCAGGCGTCGAACTACAAGGTGCACCGGGTGGTGGAAAAGCCGGTCACGGAGTAGCCGGTCACGGAGTAGCCGGTCACGGAGTAGCCGGTCACGGAGTAGCCGGTCACGGAGTAGCCGGTCACGGAGTAGCCGG
>JABFWL010000072.1 GCA_013362315.1 Catenulispora sp.
ACGTGCTCCTCGTCGTCCAGCAGCGGCAGGTACAGCGGCTGCACGCCGTCGCCGAACACCCGCTGGCAGATCGCCACCATCTCGTCGAAGTCGGCGCGCGCCGAGTCCAGCTTGGTGACCACCACCGCGCGCGGCATCCCGACCGCCGCGCACTCCTCCCACAGCAGCCGCGTCGAGCCGTCGACGCCGTCGGCGGCGGAGACCACGAACAGCGCGGCGTCGGCCGCGCGCAGCCCGGCGCGCAGGTCGCCGACGAAGTCGGCGTAACCGGGGGCGTCCAGCAGGTTGACCTTGACCCCCTCGAACTCGACCGGGGCCAGCGCCAGCGCCACCGAGCGCTGCTGCCGCTGCTCCACCTCATCGAAGTCGGTGACGGTGGTGCCCTCCTCGACCCGCCCGGGCCGGTTGACCGTGCCGGTGGCCGCCAGCAGCGACTCCACCAGCGTGGTCTTCCCGGCTCCGGTGTGCCCGACCAGGACGACGTTCCGGATCTGCTCGGGCCGGGAGGGCGCCGCCACCCTGCCGGCGGCCCCGGCGTGGCCGCCCTGTCCTGATTTGTCCGCCATCGAGCGTGCTCCTTTTCCGTGTCAGGGCGGCTCTGCCGGTGCAGCACGGGCCGAGCCGGAGCCGGTCTTGTCACGGCGCGGGCCCGACAGGTGTACCGGCTGTACAGATTTCGTTACCCGGCCGTTCCTTGCAGCCAACTCCTATATCCGGGTGGCGACAAGGGGGCGGGGGCCGCTTGGTTCACGACAAACGGCGCAGGGGCGTCGCCGCGATCTCTTCCGAGACCACGGCTTCGGCCCGGTCGGGGTTGCCTTCGGCGACCGCGGCGACCAGGGCCGCGTGCGCCGCGTGCCCCAGGTTCTCGTCGGCCCGGCCGCTGTCCCGGACCAGGCTCGTCAGCCCGGACCGCAGGGCCGGGATGAACTGTTCGAAAAGCGCGGTGAGCACCGGGTTCCCGGTGGCCGCCACCACGGCCGCGTGCAGCGCGATGTCGGCCTCGATGAACTCCGCGTCGGAGCGCCGCGCGGCGCGGGTCCGGCGGTCGAGCGCGGCCTCCAGGGCGGCGACGTCGGCGGCGGTGCGGCGCTCGGCGGCCAGCCGCGCGGACCGGGTCTCGATCATCATCCGGACCTCGTAGACGTCCGCGATCGCCGCCTTGCGCAGGTGGTCGCCGAAGTCTGCCTTCGGCTCGGTGGCCAGCACGAACACCCCGGCGCCCTGCCGCGGCTGGAGCAGCCCCTCGCCGGCCAGCGCGCGGATGGCCTCGCGCACCGTGGACCGGCCCACACCGAGGCTCGCGGCCAGCGTGGTCTCGCCCGGCAGCTTGGTGCCGACCGGCCACGCGCCGCCGACGATCTGCTCGCGCAGCTGCGCGGCGGCCTGTTCCACCAGCGGGCTGGGCTGGATCGATCGGAGCGTCACGGTCCCCAGTTGTATCACCGTACGGCTGCCGCTCTGCAACTCAGGTGCTCAGCTTGTCTGAGGAGTGCTACGGTGCTGCGTCATGGAAACCGCCACGACACCCTTCTGGAACCCCCAACAACCCAGCCCGATGCCCTCGCACCGCTACCGCAACGTCTTCGACCGGGTGGACGTCCCGCTCACCGAGCGCACCTGGCCCGGCAACCGCTTCGAGCGCGCCCCGCTGTGGGTGCCGGTCGACCTGCGCGACGGCAACCAGGCGCTGGCCGAGCCGATGGACACCGCGCGCAAGACCAAGATGTTCGACCTGTTCGTCGGCATGGGATACAAGGAGATCGAGGTCGCGTATCCCTCGGCGAGCCAGACCGACTTCGACTTCGTCCGCTCCCTGGCGGATCGCCAGCAGGCCGGGACCCTCCCCGAAGACGTCACCATCTCGGTGTTCACCCCGGCCCGCCCGGAGCTGATCGAGCGCACCTTCGAGTCCGTGGCGGGCCTGCCCAACGTCCTGGTCCACCTGTATACGGCGACCGCTCCCGCCTGGCGCGAGCTGGTGCTGCGCGGCAGCCGGAGCGACGTGAAGGCGCTGGTCGCGGACGCCGCCGAGCTGGTCGCGAAGCTGGCCGAGCGCCGCCCGCACCGCGGCGGCCGGATCCGGTTCGAGTTCTCCCCGGAGGTCTTCAACCTGACCGAGCCGGACTACGTGCTCGAGGTCTGCGACCGGGTCACGGAGATCTGGGACGCCTGCGCCGACCGGCCGGTGGTGCACAACCTGCCGGCCACCGTCGAGGTCGCCACCCCGAACATCTACGCCGACCAGATCGAGTACATGAGCCGGCACCTCGCCCGCCGCGAGCACGTCATCCTGTCCGTGCACCCGCACAACGACCGCGGCACCGGCGTCGCCTGCGCCGAGCTGGCGGTCCTGGCCGGCGCGCAGCGCGTCGAGGGCTGCCTGTTCGGCAACGGCGAGCGCACCGGCAACGTGGACCTGGTCACCCTGGGCCTGAACCTGCACGCGCAGGGCGTGGACCCGATGATCGACTTCTCGGACATCGACGCGATCAAGGCCGTCGTCGAGGAGTGCAACCGGATCGACGTCCACCCGCGCCACCCCTACGGCGGCGAACTCGTCTACACCGCGTTCTCCGGGACCCACCAGGACGCCATCAGCAAGGGCATGGCGCATCACGCGGCGCGCGCGGCCGAGCTCGGGGTCGCGGCGTCGCAGGCGCCGTGGGACGTGCCCTACCTGCCGATCGATCCGGCCGACGTCGGGCGCAGCTACGAGGGCGTGATCCGGGTCAACAGCCAGTCCGGCAAGGGCGGGATGGCCTACCTGCTGCGCACGTACTACGGCATCGACCTGCCGAAGGAGTTCCAGCCGGGGTTCTCGAAGGTGGTCCAGCGGACGACGGACGAGCACGGCCGGGAAATGGAGCCGAAGGCCCTGTGGGAGCTGTTCCGGGCGACGTACCTGGCGCCGGGGGAGGACGGCGAGTGGACCCTGACCGAGTCCGAGTTCACCGAGCCGGCGCCCGGTGAGCACCGCGCATCGGCTGTCCTGAGTCGCGCCGACGGCTTCCAGGCCCGGATCACCGGATCCGGCAACGGCCCGCTCTCCGCGCTGACCGCGGCCCTGGCCGAGGCGGGGATCCGCATCGAGGTCCTGGACTACGCCCAGCAGGCGGTGAAGGCCGGCGTCGACAGCGCGGCCGCCTGCTATATCAAGTGCCGCGTCGAGGGACGCGAGGTGTGGGGCGTGGGCCTGGACACCTCGGTGCTGACCGCGACCGTGCGGGCGGCGATGTCGGCGGTGAACCAAGCGGCGTTCGGGCAGCCCCCTATGATGGCCTCGCGGTCGGCTGGCCGCTGAGGTACCTGCCCCACCGACCGCTCGTCAAAACCGCCGCACACCAAAACCGCATTCGTCAGGACGGTCATGCTCAACCGCTACGCGCGTGCCTTCTTCACCGCCATCTTCACCCCGACGGCCCGGTTCTTCCTGAAGATGAAGATCAGCCCGGACGTGGTGACGCTGGTCGGCACGCTGGGTGTGATCGCCGGAGCGCTGTGCTTCTTCCCGCGCGGCTCGTTCTTCGTCGGGACGCTCGTCATCACCGCTTTCGTGTTCTCCGACCTGATCGACGGCACGATGGCCCGGATGCTCAAGCGGACCGACAAGTTCGGCGCCTTCTGGGACTCCACGCTGGACCGGCTCGGCGACGCGGCCATCTTCGGCAGCCTGGCCTACTGGTTCGCGCGCGGCGGCGACCAGCCGGTGCTGTTCGTGGTCTGCCTGGCCTGCCTGTCGCTGGGCGTGGTGGTGTCCTACGCCCGGGCGCGCGCCGAGGGCCTGGGCGTGGACGCCAACGTCGGCATCGTCGAGCGCAGCGAGCGGCTGGTCGGCGCGCTGGTCGCCACCGGGCTGGACGGCCTCGGCCTGCCATATGTCCAGGCGATCACGCTGTGGGCGATCGCCATCGGGTCGTTCGTCACCCTGGTGCAGCGCGTCATGCTGGTCCACAGGGAACTGACCAAGGGGGAGGCGGTCGCGTGACCACGAAGGACCGGGTCGTCAGCTGGGGGTACGGGGCGGCCTGGTCCGCCGTGAAGCTGCTGCCCGAGCGGGCCGCCTACAAGCTGTTCGACATCATCGCCGACCGGCTGTGGGCGCGCCGCGTCGGCGCGGTGCGGCAGCTGGAGAAGAACCTGCTGCGGGTGTTGGGCAAGGACACGCCGGAGCCGCGGCTGCGCGCGGCGTCCCGGCTGGCGATGCGCTCGGCGCTGCGCATGTACTGCGAGCAGTTCCGGGCGCCGGTCTGGAGCGCGGAGCGGGTGGTCAACAGTGTGGACTTCCCCGCCGAGGATATAAGGATTCTGAAAGAGGCGCGGGCCTCCGGCCGCGGCACGATCATGGCGCTGGGCCACACCGGGAACTACGACCACGCGGGGATGTGGCTCATCAACTTCACCGGGGAGGGCTTCACCACGGTCGCCGAGCACCTGAAGCCGGAGTCGGTCGGCGAGAAGTTCCTGGCGTACCGGCGCGGGCTGGGAATGGAGGTGCTGCCGCATGACGGCGGCGCCGCGATCTTCGGCACGCTCGCGCGCCGCCTGCGCGCCGGCGGGATGGTGGCGCTGGTCGCCGACCGGGATCTGAGCGCGCACGGAGCGCAGGTGCAGATGTTCGGCGAGGCGACGCGGATCGCGGCCGGGCCGGCGGCGCTGGCGGTGCAGACCGGCGCGGTGCTGCTCCCGGTGCACCTGTGGTACCCGGCCTACGGGAAGATGTCGATAAGGGTGCTGCCGGAGATCCCGGTCCCGACGGAGGGCACGCGGCGGGAGAAGATCGCCGTGGTGTCGCAGGAGCTCGCCGACGCCTACGCCGCGGGCATCGCCGCGCACCCGATCGACTGGCACATGCTGCAGAAGTTCTTCCTCGCCGATCTGGACCCGGCCAAGGCGCCGAAGCCGGAAGCCCGGCCGGAGGCGGGGTCGGAGCCTGAACCCGGCGCGGAGCCGGAACCCAGCGCGGGCTCCGGGCCGGCCGGGGAGGCGTCGTGAGGATCGGTGTGGTCTGCCCCTACGCCTGGGACATCCCCGGCGGCGTGCAGAACCACGTCCGCGACCTCGCCGAGCACCTGATCCGGCTCGGGCACGAGGTCGCGGTGCTGGCGCCGGCCGACGACGAGGACTCGCTGCCGTCCTACGTCACGCACGCCGGGCGCGCCGTGCCGGTCCCCTACAACGGTTCCGTGGCACGGGTGAACTTCGGCTTCCTGTCCGCCGCGCGGGTCCGGCGCTGGCTGCACGACGGCGGCTTCGACGTGCTGCATGTCCACGAGCCCAGCTCGCCGAGCCTGTCGATGCTGGCCTGCTGGGCCGCCTCGGGGCCGATCGTGGCCACCTTCCACACCGCCAACCCGCGCTCGCGGGCGATGACCGTGGCCTACCCGATCCTGCAGCCGACGCTGGAGAAGATCAGCGCCCGCATCGCGGTGTCCGAGTACGCGCGCCGCACGCTCGTGGAACATCTCGGCGGCGACGCGGTGGTCATCCCGAACGGCGTCGACGTCGGCTTCTACGAGCGCGCCGAGCCCGAGCCGGAGTGGCAGACCCAGCCCGGCCAGGGCGGCACGCTGGCGTTCATCGGCCGGATCAGCGAGCCCCGCAAGGGCCTGGCGACCGTGCTGGAGGCGTTCCCGGAGATCGCCGCCGCCCGGCCCGGTGTCCGGCTGCTGGTGCTCGGCGGCGGCGACGCCGAGGAGGCGGCGGAGTCCCTGCCGGACAGCGTGCGCGGCCAGGTGGAGTTCCTGGGCCGGCTCTCGGACGAGGACAAGGCGCGCCTGCTGTCCAGCGTGGACGTCTATGTGGCGCCGAACCTCGGCGGTGAGAGCTTCGGCATCATCCTGGTCGAGGCGATGTCGGCCGGCGCGCCGGTGCTGGCCAGCGACCTGGACGCGTTCGGCCTGGTGCTGGAGGGCGGCCAGGTCGGGCGGATGTTCCCGACCGGCGACGCGCACGCGCTGGCCAAGGACGCGATCGAGCTGCTGGAGAACCCCGAGGAGCGGGCCCGGCTGTCCGCGGCGGCGTCGGTGGCCGTGCGGCGCTACGACTGGTCGGTGGTGGCCACCGACCTGCTGGCGGTGTACGAGATGGTGACGACCGATCCGCTGTCGGTGGCGTCGGCCGCCGAGGTCGAGGCGCTGGCGGCCGGGGAGCTGCTCGAGCCTGAGGATCCGCTGCTCGGAGCCTGATCCGGCTTGATCGCGCTGGCGGAAGCGGCCGTCAGCCGGCCCGCTCAGCCCCGGCCGTCGTCCTCTGATATCAGCGCTCGTCTGAGCTCGTCTGATCAGTCCTCGTCGCCGGCCGGCAGCCAGCCGATCCGTAGCTCCTTCGCGCCGGCGCGGGACGTCTCGAGCAGCGTCGCGCGTTCCGGGTCGTCTTCCGGGAGGTGCTGGGCCAGGGCGGCCTGGGCGGCGAGGATCTGGGGACGGATGCCGACGGCGGCGCGCAGGTGCAGCGAGCGCCGGTACAGCGCCGTCCGTTTGCCGGCGTCCTGCTCTTGCGCCGCCGTGTGCCGGATGACGATCGACTCCAACAGGCCGTCGCCGGTCGCGGCGGCGATGCCGAGGGCTGCGTCGTAATGGGGGAGGGCCGCGGCGAAATCCTCATCGATGTTGTCCAGCAGCACGGCCCAGTGGAACTCGATCCACCCCCGCTGCGCCTCGTCCCGCGCGCTCGCAGCCGCCGCACGGTAGGCGGCCTCGGCGACGGCGCGGTCGTCGGGCCGCGGGTCGCGGCGGAAGAGCAGGCGGCTGTACGCCAGGCGTGCCGTCAGCAGCTGCGCGGTCGGCGAGGCCGGATCGAGTGCGGCGACCGCCTTCTCGGCATCGTCGTGGTCCTCCATCCGGAAGAACCACCGCTCCACCGCTATCTCGGCCCGGAGCTCGGGGTCGCCGTCGGGGCCCAGCACGGCGAGCGCGGCGTCCCAGTCGCCGAGCGTTTGCAGGCGACGGGCGATGTAGGCGTCATCAGCTATCATGGCACCTACAGTAGGCAGCGACGTTGTAGGTGGTCAAGTGCAGTACGGTGACTACATAGGGAACGTGACCCGGCTCGCGGTCGAGCTGGCCAACACCGGCACCCTCGACCCGTCCGGCGCGCTGGTCGGCGACTTCTTCGAGCAGCACGAGATCACCCCGCCGCCGGACGGCGCCTACGGCCACCTCCCGGAGCTGGTCCGTGCGGCGCTGGCGCAGCTGGTCGACGGCGAGCGGCCGGAGGCCGTGCACCGGCTCCTGCGCGACTATCCGCCGGAGATGCACCTCTCCGACCACGACGGCGCCGGAAACGGCGTCTACCACATCCACTTCAGCCGCAACGGGACCGAGGCCGTCCGCTGGGCCGGCCAGCTCATCGCGGCCAAACTCGCCCTGATCGCCGCCGGCGACCCCTCGGTGACCCTCGGCCGCTGCGCGGCTGCCGGCTGCGACAACTACTTCGTCGACCAGTCCCGCAACCGGACCCGCCGCTTCTGCTCCAATCCCTGCGCGAGCCGGACGACGGTCGCCGCCTACCGAGCGCGGGCGACGAAGGGGTAGGTGCCTTCGCACAGCCCCTACACCCGCCCCGGCCCACTAGGCTGACCAACCGTGTCCGTCCTCGTCTACGCCGCCGCGGTCGTCATCCTCATCGGCGTCTATCTCAGCTGGACCGCGAACCGGCTCGACCGGCTGCACACCCGGCGGGACGCCGCGTGGGCCGCGCTCGACGCGCAGCTGGTGCGGCGGGCCTCGGTGTCGCTGGACCTGGCGGCGTCCCGGCTGCTGGATCCGGCCGCCTCGATCCTGCTGGACGACGCCGCGCACACCGCGCGCGACGCCGTCGCCGAGTCGCGGGACCTCGCCGAGACCAATCTGACCCGGGTGCTGCGCGACGTCTTCGAGGACCCGAAGGAGAGTCTGGCGCTCAAGGAGCGGCCCGGCGGTGCGGCGCTGCTCGTCGAGCTCGACTCGTCGTGTCGCAGGGTGCAGCTGGCGCGGCACTTCTACAACGACGCGGTGCGGGTCACCTGGGTGTTGCGGCGGCAGCGCCTGGTGCGCTGGGTCCGGCTGGCCGGACACGCCCCGTTCCCGCAGACGTTCGAGATGGACGACGAGGAACCGGTCGGGCTGCGCGCCGTGGCCGCCGGGTAAGGGGCGCGGTTCCGGTAAGGGGCATCGCTGAGTAGCGGCTCTGACCTGTCGCAGCGGTCACAAGTCGCCTCACCGTCCACTCGCCTCGGTTGACGTGGCCAGATTGTCAGGTGGATCACACTTGCGCGCCGTCTAGGATGGTGCCTCGGGAGCAGTCCGCTCATCCGATGAATCCACCCTTGTGAGGTCCCCGTGTCCGTGAACGAGAACACCGCGCAGGCGCCCGCTGTGTTTAATGAAATTCAGACCGGCACCGCACGCGTCAAGCGCGGCATGGCCGAGATGCTCAAGGGCGGCGTGATCATGGACGTCGTCACCCCGGACCAGGCGAAGATCGCCGAGGACGCCGGCGCGGTGGCGGTCATGGCGCTGGAGCGGGTGCCGGCCGACATCCGCAAGGACGGCGGCGTGGCCCGGATGAGCGACCCGGACATGATCGACGGC
>JABFWL010000087.1 GCA_013362315.1 Catenulispora sp.
CCCCCGATGGACTCGCGCCAGTTCCCCGAGGGAACCGAGGCCCCCGCCGGAGGCGCCAGCCTTTCATCAAGCCTTTGACTTAGCCTTTAACCACCCACCTCCCGCAACACCTAACCGAGACGCCCCGTCTCGACAAGGAGTAAACTAATCCCTCCAATCCCTCACCCATCGCAGACCGCAAGGAGACCGCGCCATGCCCACCCCACCCACCCCACCGACCCCACCGGCCCCACCCACAATCCTCATCACCGGCGCCACCGACGGCCTAGGCCAAGCCCTAGCCCACCGCCTAGCCTCCGAAACCACCACCCCCACCACCCTCCTCCTCCACGGCCGCGACCAATCCCGCCTCGACGCCACCGCCGACGCGATCCACTCCACCCACACCGTCCCCCGCCCCCAAACCTTCCTCGCCGACCTATCCGACCTCTCCCAAGTCCGCGCCCTCGCCGCCGCCGTCCGGGCCGCCACCCCCCGCCTCGACGTCCTCGTCAACAACGCCGGCGTCGGCGGCGGCGAACCCGACGGCCGTGACCGCCGCCTCAGCAAAGACGGCTACGAACTCCGCTTCGCCGTCAACTACCTCGCCGGGTTTCTACTCACCCACGAACTCCTGCCGCTCCTGCGCAGCTCCGCCCCCGCCCGCGTCGTCAACGTCGCCTCCCTCGGCCAGCAGGACATCGACTTCGACGATGTGATGCTGGAACAGCACTACGACGGCATGCGCGCCTACTGCCAAAGCAAGCTCGCGCAGATCTCCTCAACCATCGAGCTGTCCGAGCGGATCCCCGCCGACGAGGTGACGTTCAACAGCCTGCACCCGGCCACCTTCATGCCCACCAAGATGGTGCTCAAAGAAATCGGCCACAGCATCGACAGCCTCGAAACCGGAGTAGAGGCCACCCGCCGCCTGATCCTCGACCCAAAACTCGCCGGCGTCACCGGCCGGTTCTACGACCGGCAGCGCGAGGCGAAAGCGCTACGCCAGGCCTACGACGCGAAGGCGCGCGCCGAGCTGCATCGGCGGAGCCTGGAATGGGTCGGGCTGCCGCCGGAATAACCACCGCCCGCTCAAAACCGCACAGGCGATCACTCAGCCACCACGGCCGCGACCGCCCGCTCAACCTTCCACAACAACCCCGACCGCCCCCTCAACCGTCCAGAACCACCGCGACCGCCCCCTCACCCCTTCAACACCCCAACCGCCCGCCGCATCGCCTCCAAATCAGCATCAGAACCAAGCCCCGCGTGATAAAGCCTGATCCCCTCAGCCCCAGCCCCCCGCATCGCCGCCCCCTGCTCAGCCAGTAACTCCGGCCGCGCCCCCATCCCACGCACCCCAAGCAGCCCGGCATGCACCGCCACGCCATGCCCCGCCGACAGCCTCACGTTCTCCGAATCACCGTTCCAGCACTGGACGACCACCCCACTGGCCCCCTCCGCAAAGCTCGCGAAATCGACCCCGGTGAACGCAATCGAACGATGCGGCTGCGGACTGGCATGAAACAGCACAGGAAACTCAGCCCCCCGCTGCACCCGAACCTCGCGAACCATCGCCTCCCGCAGCCGATCCCCGACACGCGTCCGCATCCCGAGCACCGCCGCCGCCAGCCCTTCATCACCCAGCCCGCCAACCATCGGCCCAGCCCCCGCAAACCGAGCGTCCAACCGCTCCCGCACCGCCGACCGCAACTTCGCCGCGTCGATACCAGAAGCCTGATACTCACCACCACACGCGTCGCAAAAACACAGCGACATCAAATACAGCTCATCATCCGACAGCGGAATCCCCGCAACCTTGTCGTGCTCATGCAAGTGATCGAACCCGTACCACCCGGCAGCCTCGAACTCCACCCCCACCACATCCGTCCGCGCCGCGACCACCGCCGCCAACCCCACCGCGTACTCGAGCACCCCATCCCGCGACGGACACAACGCCCACGGATACACATCCCCATAAGCATTCACCACGTGCGGCGCATCGAAGGCATCCACATGATCCACCACCACCCACGCATGCGCCCCCACCCCCGCCGCCGCCAGCGCCCCCACCGTCGCCCCGAAAGCGTCCTCACCACCAACCCACGTCTGCGCCGCCGGCAGCACCCGCTCCCACACCGCCCCGACCGGCAAGTACGCCGCACTCCGCTCCGCGACCACCACCCGATGCTGGGGATGCCGCGGTGTCACCGCCCGCGTCGCGTGATAGAACGCCGCAACGACCGCGTGATCGACGCCCAAGCCCGCGATCCGCTCAGCAGCCGCGTCGTCCCCCACCACATCCCACGGGTATACGTAAGCTGCGATCTCCATCCGATCCCCATCCCCCTGCCCGTTCATCAGAACCGCGGCCTGTCCCCCGTCCACTCCGGATGCACCCGCCGCATCCAGCCAATATCGTCCCGCCGCCGGACACCGCACGTCAGATACTGCTCATGCAACCGAGCCACCGCATCCCGATCCAGCTCCACCCCCAACCCCACCCCGCTCGGCACCGCCACCGCGCCGTCGACGAACCTCAGCGGCTCCGCCACCACGTCCTCAGACTCCGACTTCCATGGCGTGTGCGTGTCCAACGCATACGTCAGGTTCGGAATGGCAGCTCCCAGATGCACCATCGCCGCCAAACTGATCCCCAGATGCGTATTCGAGTGCATCGACAACCCCAACCCGAACGTCTGGCAGATCCCCGCCAAGTCCTGCGTAGCCCGGAAACCGCCCCAGAAATGGTGGTCCGACAGGATCACCTGCACCGCGCCGAGCCGCACCGCCTCCGGAATCTCCTCGAAACCGGTCACGCACATGTTGGTCGCCAGCGGCAGCTCCGTCTTGGCCGCCACTTCGGCCATCCCCGCCAGCCCCGGCGTCGGGTCCTCCAGGTACTCCAGCTCCCCCGCCAGCGCTTCTGCCACCCGGTGACTCGTCTCCACCGTCCAGTTGGCGTTCGGGTCGATCCGCACCGGCCGGTCCGGGAACGCCCGTCGCAGTGCCCTGACGGCCTCGATCTCCTCCTCCGGCGGGAAGACACCGCCCTTCAGCTTCAGCGACCGGAAGCCGTACTGGTCCACCATCCGCCGGGCCTGCGCCACGATCCCGTCCGGGTCCAGAGCAGCGCCCCACGGATCGACGTCGAAGTCACCGGGATGCTCGGCCCACTTGTAAAACAGGTACGCACTGAAATCGACCCGCTCCCGCACCGCGCCGCCGAGCAGATCCGCGACCCGGCGCCCGGTCGCCCGCCCCTGCGCGTCGTAGCAGGCCACCTCGAACGCCGCGACAGCCTGTGCCACGGTCTTGTCGAAAGTGGCCGTACCGATCAACTCGGTCGGCGCGGAGGCGTCAACGCCCCGCACCGCGGCAGCGATCCGCCGACTCAGCTCGTTGATGTCGAAGACATCAACCCCGGCCAGGTCCGCCGCCGCACGATGCAGCAGCGCCAACGTCGCGTCGTCGCCGTAGGCCTCGTTGATCCCGGTAATCCCGGCATCGGTATGCACCTCGACGATCGAGCGCAGCGCGAAGGGCTCGTGCACGCCGGAGGAGTTGAGCAGCGGCGGGTCCTTCAGCGCCACCGGGGTGATGGTGACGCCGGTGATCCGCAAGCCGCCCATGGGCACCCGCCTCCCGTTTCCATACATTCACATATGTGAATCAATACCAAGGATATGAATATGCCTGACGCCCGAAAGGTAATGCGCGCCGCCCAACAGCGTCAAGGCAGGTCCAACGCAGGCCCGCCGCACCACTGAGGAACCGCTGCGTGCCATCCGGACCGTCGCGGCCGGCGAGGCACTGCTGTCGCCGACCGCCCCAACTCCCGATCCTGATTCCTCGCCCCACGTCACAACGCGCCCCTGCGCTGCAACGCGGCGAACGCGAACCAGCCCGGGATCACCGGCAGCCACCACGTCAGCAGCCGGAACACGATCACCGCCGTGGCCGCCACCGCCGACGGGATCCCGGCGGTGGTCAGCCCGGCGGTCAGCGCCGCCTCGATGCCGCCGATGCCGCCGGGGGTCGGCACCAGCGAGCCCAGCGCCTTGGCCACCAGATACGCCACGCCCGTCGCGGCCAGGCTCACGGCGCCGCCGCTGACCGCGTTGACCGAGGCCCACAGGCACACGCTGGCCACCAGCGGCAGGCCGAACCCGCCGCCGAGCGCCTGCGCCAGCTTGCGCGGCGAGCGCGCCACCTGCAGCACCTCCGGCCACACGTCGGTGATCACCGGCCGGACCCGGTTCAGGACCAGCGTGCGCAGCCGGGGGATGGCGGCGACCACCACGCACAGCACCGCCAGTCCCACGATCACGCCGGTGACCGTCGCCGACGGCGTGATCGCCGACAGGCCGCCGCCGTCCTGCCGCCGGCTCCCGGCGAAGGCGCTGAACAGCAACAGGAGCAGCACATAGCAGGCGAACGCGATGACCTGCGAGACCCCGACCGAGGTCACCGCGCGCGCCACCGGGATCCCGGCGCGCTGCAGGTAGCGGGTGTTGACCGCGAGGCCGCCGACCGCGCCGGGGGCGACCAGGCCGGCGAAGGCGGCGGCCACCTGGGCGGCGACCGAGGTGCCGAAGGACAGCCGTTCCTTGACGCAGCCCACGAGGTTCAGGGCGGCGGCGACATAGGTGGTGGCGGAGGCCAGCACCGCGGCGACGACCCAGCCCCACGCCTGCCAGGTGTCCAGACTGGGCAGCTGGAAGCCGGTGAGCTGGGTGGCGAGCAGGTAGAAGGCGATCGCGCCGCCGACCACGCTGAGCACGGTGCGCGGCCGGACCCGCTCCAGGCTGACCGGTTCGAGGTCGGCCTCGGGGTGCAGGGCGAGGATCTGCTCGCGGATGGTGCCGACGACGTCCCGGGCGCGTTCGCGTTTCAGCGCCTTGGCGGTGTCCTCGGTGAACAGGATCGGCTGCATCAGCGGCAGCAGCGAGGCGACGGTGTCCGGGCCGAGCGCGGCGGCGGCCTGCCGGGTGGCGCGTTCGGGGCCGACCCGCAGGGCCAGGCAGACCAGCAGTTCGGCGCCGTCGAGCCGGCAGAGCACGTCCTCGGCGGTGATCTCGCCGTAGCCGACGTCGGTGAGCCACAGCTCGCCGTCCCGGTCGAGCAGCAGGTGGTCCAGGGTGAGCTCGCGGTGGGCGAGCTGGCGGGCGCGCAGCTGCCGCCACAGCGTCCAGACGGCTTGGTGCAGCTCGTCGGTGAGCGCGTCGTGTGGCAGGCCACTGATACGCGGGGCGCCGACGTGGTCGTAGGCGAGCAGCGCGGTGTCCTGGTCGACCTGCCGGGCCGAACGCAGCGCCGGGGTGCGCAGGCCGGCGGCGGCGACCGCCATCGCCATCAGCACCTCGCTCTCGACGCTGCGGCGCAGCGACAGGAAGCTGCGCCGGCGGGCCGGGCCGCGCAGCCGGATCCACTGCCACAGCCGGCTGGGCAGCGCGGCGGCGCGCTGCGCCTGGTCCAGGACCGAGAGCTCGAGCACTTCGCGGCACCCGCGCTCGGCGCACTCGACGCTGACCCGGTACCGCCGGGTGCCCTCGTTGCCGGGGTCGAGCACGCGGACCGAGCCCGGATGCGCCCGCAGGCCGTCCCGCCGCAGTTCTTCGAGGATCTTGCCGATGCCGGGGCGGGTGTCGACGGCGCCGCGCACGCAGATCCATCCGACCGCGATGATCCGGCCGAGCAGCGCCGACAGCAGGACGCCGGTGACCGAGTCATCGCTGAGGAGTACCACGGCCAGCCCGCCGATCGCCGCGGCGCTGGAGAACAGCGTGCGCCACTGGCCGCGGCCGAAGCCCAGCACGCTGACCGCCGCGACGCCGACCGCCAGCTGTACCTGCATCGGGGTGGAGCCGCCGAGTCCCTGCGCCAGCGCCGAGTCGGGCCAGTGCGAAGTCGCCACGTTGACGCAGACCGCGGCGACATAGGACACGGCCACCGCCGCGACGGCGTCCACGACCTGCTCGGCCTCCCGATTGACCAGCCGTTCCACGGCGATGGCCGTGGGCACCCCGATCACCGTCACGAAGGACAGCACCTGCACGACGGTGAGCAGGAACCGCGGGATCGCCGCGGCCCGGTGCGCGATCTCCGGCCGCAGGTCGCAGCCCGCGCGGTGGCCGACGATGCCGACCACCGCGAGCAGCAGCGCCAGGGCGATCGCGGCGGCGAGGCGGAGGCGGTCGGCGGGCAGGCGGACGCGGGGCAGGTGCCGCAGCGCGTCCGGCCCGCCCACGGTCGGGGGCTCGGGGCTCATCGCCGCTCGACCGCCACCCCGGCGGCGGCCGGAGATCGCCTCAGGGCACAACAGAGAATGGCCCCATGTGGCATGACATGTTCGACACCGGAATCTCCTACGGCGAGAAGACCATCCGCACGGTCCTCGTCTACGCCGCCATCGTGCTTCTGCTCCGGCTGGCCGGGAAGCGCGAGCTGGCGCAGCTCAACACCCTGGACCTGGCGGTGGTGATGCTGTTGTCGAACGTCGTGCAGAACGCGGTCATCGGCAACGACGACTCGCTGGTCGGCGGCGTCTACGGGGCCGCGGTGCTGATCGCCGTGAACTCGCTGTTCGTCCGGTTCCAGATGTACCTGACGTATCGCACTCCGAAGTTCGAACACTGGCTGGAGGGCACACCCAGCATCCTGATCCGGGACGGCCACCTGCAGGCCGGGACGCTGCGCCGGCTGGGGCTGCGGCCCGCCGACGTGATCGCGTCCTCGCGCAAGCAGGGCGCCGAGCATGTGCGGGACGTGCAGGAGATGGTGCTGGCGCCCGGCGGCAGCATGCTCGTCAAGCTCAAGGAGGCCGAGGAGAGCGCCGACCAGGGCGACGTCCGCGCCATCCGCGCCGACCTGGCCCGGATCCAGGAGCGGCTGGACGAGCTGCTGCTCCGGCGCGGCCCGCACGACTGAACCGGCCCCGGACCGCATACCGGACCGCGCGTCACCGTCCGCGCCCGGCGTACCAGATGCAGCACCCGCGTCCGCGGCTCCTGTCGCGTTCGCGCTCGCCACGGCTCCACCCTTCGGCGCCCTCGCCGCGCCCGCACCCGGGGCCACCCGAACGGGGCACCGGCTCCGCGTGTCACGCCGATCGGGAGCGGTCGCGCGGCAATCATTTGTGCAGACCTACAGCGACAGGAGCCACGATGCTTGCGACCCACGCGGTGTCCGCGACCACGGTGGCGATGGCCGGCGGCAGATCGTGGTGGAACCGGCCCATGGCCTGGGGCTCGCTGGCCGCGATCAGCTACGGCGGCTGGCTGGCGGCGCGGCGCGGGCGGCGGCGTCAGGAGCGGGAGGACGCCGAATACGACCAGGACACCGCCCCGCCGCCGCATCCGGCCGTGCTGGCCCGCACCGCCGAGGACAACCCGATCGACGAGGCGATGAACCGGCTGGGCCGCGACTGGCATCCGGAGGCTTCGGGCGCGGCGGGTCATTCCGAGGAATCGGGGGCCTGACCGTACCGGCGGCCACGCCCCTGATTCCCGGTGCCGGCGACGGTCAGACCAGCGCCGCCCCGCCGCCTTCGGCCATCGCGTGCGCGATCCGGCGGTTGATCTCCGCCCAGGTCTCAGGGTCCTGCTTCGGCAGCACGTCCTCCCAGATCAGCAGGCAGGAACCGCGCAGCTGCAGCATCCCCTCCGGCCGGGCGGCGAACCACCAGTGCAGGTGCTCCGCACCGTCGCCGATCCGCATGATGTGCACCCGCGCGATCCCGCCGAGGGCCAGGATCGCCCGCTCGATCCGCTGGAACAGCCCGCCGAGTTCGGCCGCGCGCTCCGCCGGCAGGTCGCCGATGTCGTGGTGGGCGCGCGGCTCCAGCATCACCAGCGCCGGGATCGCCGCCGGGTCGAACTTCCGCAGCCGCCAGTGCTCATCGCTCCAGATGTACTCCTCGTCGGAGGCCGCGCAGGTCCCGCACGGCGGCCCGCCCGCTTCGCCGTTGCGCGGCGGCTCCGGCAGGACCGGCGCCTCGAGGGGCTTGACCTTCAAATCGCCCTCGAACGGGAAGATCTCCCATCCCGGTATGCCGTCGGCATCGAACGGTATCGGCTGCCCGATCGGCAAGCCCTTGACATAGGCACTCGGTTCCACGCTCATGGTCGAGCAGGATAATCACTTCCGGCGCACCGGGCGCCCTCCCCTGCTCACCAGCCCGGGTTCCGAACCGCCGGCCGCGGCAGGCTGGAGGCCCGCACCACCAGCTCGGGCTGGAACACCACGTCCCGGTGCACGTGCTGCGCCGCGCCCGGTCCGCTCTCCTCGATCAGCAGCTCCGCCGCGGCCCGGCCGAGGCCGGCCGCCGGCTGCCGGACCGACGACAACGGCACCACCGCCCCGGCCGCGAGCTCCAGGTCGCCGTAGCCGACGATCGCCATATCCTTCGGGACCGCGACGCCCGCGGCATACAAGCCCTGCAGCACTCCCATCGCGATCAGGTCGTTGCCGCAGAACAACGCCGTCGGCCGCTCCGCGGCGCCCAGGCCGAGCACTCGCGCCCCCCCGGCGCGCCCCCCGGTGAGGTCGGCGCGGCTGCCCTCGAACACCAGCAGT
>JABFWL010000620.1 GCA_013362315.1 Catenulispora sp.
ATCCGGTCCGCCATAGCCTGCAGCTCCTCGTCACCGACATCGCGCCCGTGGAAGTCGTTGATCTCCCGAAAGTTGTCAATATCCACCAACACCACACACACGCGCGATTCCGGCTCCCCCACCTCCAACGCCGCCAACGCCTCCTCCAACGCCAGCAGAAAAGCCGCCCGGTTCGGCAGCCCGGTCAGCGGATCCCGATACGCCTGCCGCTGCAGCTCCCGCTCCAGCTCCCGCGCCGCGGTCACATCGCGCAGCGACAGCACTAAGCCGCCGACCGTCGGCTCGTCGCGCAAATCGCTCACCGTCGCCTCCACCTCGCGCCGGCCGGCGTCCCGACAGTCCACGACCCAGTCCTCCCGCCGCGACGGCTCCCGAACCTCGTCGGCCAGCCGCGCCGCGAGCTCCGCCGCGTTGCGCTCCCCCACCACCTCCGCGACCGGCCGGCCCAGCAGATCCGACGAGCCGAACACCGCCTCAGCCGAGGGGCTGGCATAGCGGATCCGGGCGTCGGTGTCGACGATGAGGATGGCATCGGAGTCGTTCTGCACCAGCGCCTGGAAGTAGCGTTCGCCGTCCCGCCGGGCGATCTCGGTCCCGAGCGCCAGCCGTTGCAGGCTCAGCGCGCCCTGGCCGGTGAGGATCTTCAACGGCGCGGCCATGGCGAGCAGCGAGCGTTCGGGCGCGGCGGCGGCCAGGGCGCCGGCCGCCCAGACGTCGGTGCGCCACGCCTCGGTGCCCAGCGGCAGCACCACGGCCTGGTCGAAGCCTGCGAGCGCGTGGGCCAGCGCCGCCGGCAGCGCGCCGACCGGCAGCAGCCCCGACGGCAGCGCGGCCGCACGGACGGTCCGGCCGAGCGCGGACAGGGTGTGCCGCCAGACGGTGTAGTCGGGTGCCGCGCCGGGGTCCGCGTCCGCGTCCTCAGGCGTGCCCGGCACCCCGGCCGCGGCGAGGTGGAACCGGTGCCCGTCCTCGGCCACCACCGCCACCCGGTGCACCACCTGCGGCCCGGCCAGCCGGGTGGTGGTGGCGGTGAGCACGGCGGCGATCTCCTCCACACCGGAGGCGGCCACCAGCGGCCCGGTGGCCGACACCAGGATCCGCTCTCGCCTCAGCGCCCGCCGGTGGTCGAGCAACACCAGCGAGAACCGGATCATGATCAGGACGATGATCGTGATCTCCAGCAGCGGCCCGAACACGCCCAGGTTGTAGTTGTGCCGCCCGAGCAGCACCATGGCGACCACCGGCTCGGCCAGCGCGGCCAGGCCCAGCAGCACGATCCGGGCCGGCAGCACCGCCGGCCCCGGCGTCGGGATCGGCTCGGTGTTGCGGCGCATGTCCGCCGGCAGCGCCGCCGCGCCCCACAGCAGGATGAACGCGAGCCACCCGGTGCCGATCAGCCGCCGCCCGAGCCACGTCCCGAACCACGGCGCCGCCCCCAGTTGCAGCAGCCCCTGCCCCACGTCGCACGCCGTGCACACCACCACCCCGGCGGTGAGCAGCCACAGCGAGACGCCGCGCGCGGCCGGCGCGGCGAGCAGCCGCAGCAGCAGACCCAACAGCAGCACGTCCCCGATCGGCGGCAGGATCGCCTCCAGCCGCGCGGCCGACCACTCCTCGCCCCGGACATACGGCTCGACCAGGAACACCCAGGTCGGAACGAGCAGGGCGACGGTCCCGACCGCGGCGTCCAGGAGCCCGGCCGCGTCCCGGCCGCCCGAGCGCAGCCGGATCATGGCCGACAGCGCCAGCGCCGCCAAGGGGTAGCTGACGAGCGAGAACCAGTCCGTCCACTGCGGTGACAGGCTCTGGCGGTGCAGATCCCCGAAGTCAGAGCATTGGAACGCCAGGATGGCGGCGGCGATCAGCGCCCACACCGACTTCTTGGCCGGATCGTGGGCGTACACGCCATAGGCGATCGCCACCATCGCCCACAGGGTGCCGAGGAAGCGCAGCTGCACGGCGGCGTCCGGAAACACGACGATCGCGGCGACGATCAACGCCGCGGATCCGGCGAACACCAGCGGCGCGCGCCGCCGATCCCCCGGGCGCGGAGCCGCTCCCACCACCAGTGGCCTCACCAGACGACACAACCACGTCCCGCCACGGTCGGCATCCGGAACGGGCCCGTCGCTGCACCGGTCAGGTCAGTGCGCACTGCGCACTCCACGTGGCCCGCCAGCGTGTTCGACTGAGCGGCCTTTCCCAAATCCCGGCCTCCGAAACCTCTTGTCACAGTATTCTGATGCTTCATCGGGCCACCGCTCGCCGGCGGCCGCCGACGCCGGAGGTGCGTGTGTCCGAGGAGTTCGTAGGTCAGAGCGGGACGGCGCCGACGGTGATCGACACGTCCACGGCGCACATCGCTCGGGTGTACGACTACTTCCTCGGCGGCAAGGACAACTTCCCCGCCGACCGCGAGGCCGCGGCCCGGATCCTGAAGGGCAATCCCGGGATGCGCGACACCTGCCGGGAGCAGCGGGAGTTCCTGCGCCGAGCGGTACGGTTCCTGACCCGGGCCGGGATCCGGCAGTTCATCGACATCGGGACCGGACTGCCGACGCAGGAGAACACGCACGAGGTGGCGCAGGCGATCGCACCGGACGCCCGGGTGGCCTACATCGACAACGACCCGATCGTGCTGGCGCACGCCCGAGTCCTGATGGCGGACCGCGACCACGGCCGCACGGTGTTCATCCACGCCGACGCCCGGGACCCGCGGGCGCTGCTGGCCGAGCCGGCGCTGCGCGGCGTCATCGACTTCGGCCAGCCGGTCGCGGTGCTGCTGATCGGGATCCTGCACTTCATGGAGGACCGGGACCGGCCCGGCGACCTGATCCGGGCCATGCTGGAGGCGGTGCCCTCCGGCTCGTACCTGGCCGCCAGCCACGGCACGCCGGACTTCGCGCCCCGGATGGGCGATGCGGTGCAGGCGGCGTACCAAGCTTCGTCGATGCCGTGCCGGGTGCGGACGGCGGCCGAGGTCGGGGAGCTGCTGGCCGGGGTGGAACTGGTGGAGCCGGGGCTGGTGCTGCTCGCCGAGTGGCGGCCGGACGGCCCGGTGCCGGACGATCGGCAGCAGATCACCTACGCGGCGGTGGGGCGCAAGCCCTGAGGCAGCGGCGGAGATCAGGTCCTGGCGATCACGTCCCCATGATCAGGTTCCCATCGCTGACGGCAGGCGGACCCGTACCCGCAGTCCGCCGTCCTGCCCGGCGTGTGCTTCGATGTCGGCGCCGTGCGCGCGGGCGATGGCGGCGACGATCGACAGGCCGAGTCCCGCGCCGTCCGGTCCGGCGGCGGAGTCCGCCGTCCCCGGCCGGGTCCGCGCCGGAATCCGCCGGAACGGCTCGAACAGGCCGCTGACCTCATCCGGCGGGATCCGCGGTCCGGTGTTGCGCACCTCCAGCCAGCCGTCGGCGGTGGTCAGCACGTCGACCGTGCCGCCGGGGACGTTGTGCTTCACCGCGTTCTCCACGAGGTTCGCGACAAGGCGGTTGACCAGCGCCGGGTCGCCGACGACCGGTACCGGCGCCAGCTGCGTGCGGACCCTGATCCCCGGCGCCGGGGTCTCCCCCACCACCTGCGCGGCGATCTCGTGCAGCGCGATCGGATCGGCGGCCGACCGGCCGTTCTCGCTCTGGGCCAGCACCAGCAGCCCGTCGATCAGGCGTTCGCTGCGCCGGTTGAGCGCGAGCAGTTCGGCGCGGACCACCGCCAGCCGCTGCGCGCAGGGGCGCTCCAGTCCGACCTGGATCGCGGTCCGCTGCACCGCCAGCGGGGTCCGCAGCTCGTGCGAGGCGTTGGCGACGAACCGCCGCTGGGCGTCGGCTGCGTGCTGCAACCGGTCGAGCATCGCGTCGAAGGTGTCGGACAGCTCGGTGAGCTCGTCGCGGGGACCGGTCAGGGCTATGCGCTCGTGCAGGTTCGACAGCGACAGCCGCCGCGCGGCGGCCGTGATCCGGTGCAGCGGCCGCAGCACCCGGCCCGCGGCCAGCCAGCCGACGGCCACCGACACCAGGGTCAGCGCGCCGATGGTCACGCCGCTGACCGCCCACTGGTCGCGGAGCACCTGGCCGCGCGTCAGTTCGAAGAACCGGGACGCGGTGGCCGGATCCGGGCGCGGTCCGGCGGTCGGCGCCACACCGATCAGGCCCTGGCCGTCCGGGCCGCTCTCGCGCAGGTTGTGGGACAGCAGCACGTTGAACACGACGATCAGCACCGCGGCGGTGACCAGGACCAGGGCGGTGTAGCCGGCGGCCAGGCGGCTGCGCGCCGTGCCCAGCCGCCTCACAGCCGATACCCCACGCCCGGCACCGTCTGGATGCACGGCGGGTCGCCGAGCTTGGCCCGCAGCCTGCTGACCGTGACCCGGATGACGGTCGTGAACGGATCGGCGTTCTCGTCCCACGCCTGCTCCAGCAGGGATTCGGCGCTGACCGGGGCGCCCTCGGCGCGCAGCAGCACTTCCAGGACCGCGTACTCCTTCGCCGACAGGGACAGGTGGCGGCCGTCGCGGCTGGCCTGGCGCCGGTGGGTGTCCAGCTCGACGCCGGCCCGGACCAGCACCGGCGGCACCGCCGCGCGGCTGCGCCGGCCCAGCGCCTGGACCCGCGCCACCAGCTCGCTGAAGTCGAACGGCTTGGGCAGGTAGTCGTCCGCGCCCAGGCCGAGGCCCGCCACCCGGTCCGGCACGCCCGCGGCGGCGGTGAGCATCAGGATCCTGGTGCGCGCGCCGGAGCGCACCACCTCCCGGCAGATCTCGTCGCCGTGGACCTCGGGCAGGTCCCGGTCGAGGACCAGGACGTCGTACTCGGTGACCGCCAGCCGTTCGGCGGCCGCGGCGCCGTCGTAGGCGACGTCGACGGCCATCGTGTGCCCGCGCAGCCCCTCGGCGACCAGATCGGCCAGGAAGCGCTCGTCCTCGGCTATCAGAACCCGCATGGCGTCTGCCTACCAGATCGGGCGTCTCAGAGGCGTTACAGCTTCCTGTCTCAGCCGGGTAACGCCCCGACCGGCAGCGTGGCGGGCATGAAGAAGAAGCTGCTCGTGGCCGGCGCCCTCGCCGCCGCCACCGCGACCGCCGTCATCGTCGCGCCGTTGACCGCCGAAGCCACCGGGCTGTCATCCGGCTCGCATCCCCGGGGCGCCGTCCCGCCGGCCTGCACCCCGGCCTCGCCGCCGGCGCCGCCGCTGACCGCCACCACCACGACCACCATCGGCCAGGCCTTCCACTGCATCCTCGACCACTACTACGACGGCCCGAACCTGAACGAGCGGGACCTGCTGACCTCCGCGTTCGCCGGGTTCACGCAGGAACTGCAACGCCGCGGCCTGGACCGGGCCGAGGCCTCGATGCCGGCGCTGACCGGGCGGCGCGACGCCGACTGGGCCGCGTTCGCCGCCGTCTACCAGAAGGCCACCGACCAGCTGCCGGCCGATCCGGCGGTGCGCCAGGCCGTGGCCGGGGCGACGATGACCGGCCTGATCGCCGGGATGCACCAGAACCACGTGGACTGGCTGCGGGTCCCGAACAAGACGGCGGCGCCGCTCGGCATCGACGTGTCCGGACGCAACGGCGCCGGGAAGACCGACCCGGCGGCGGTCGCACCGCTGTTCGTGCAGAGCGTGCAGGCCGGCGGGCTCGCGGCCGGGGCAGCGGTGTTGGCGGGCGACGAGATCACCGCGGTGAACGGCGTGCCGCCGTTCGTCGGCGGGCAGCTCGTCCCGGCGGTCTCGGACCAGGTGAGCGACCCGGCGCCGGGCGTGCCGGTGACGATCACGTTCCACCGGCCGGCCACGGACCAGACCTTCACGGTCACGTTGACGCCGACGCTCAGCGGCCCCGGCGCGCCGCCGACGGTCACGTCCCGCCTGCTCGACGGCGGGGTCGGCTACGTCCGGCTGCCCGGCTTCTTCACCGGCGGCGCCGACCAGGTCGCGGCCGCGGTCGCGCACCTGCGCCAGCAGTCCGGCGGCCTGCACGGCCTGGTGCTGGACCTGCGCGGCAACGGCGGCGGCGCGGCCGACGAGCGCGCCAAACTGCTCGGCATGCTGGCGCATGGCTTGGTCACCAGCTACGAGTGCGACAGCCATCGCGTCTGCACCGCCAACCGCACCGACGACTCCGAACCGCTGCTCGGTCTGCCGCTGGTGGTGCTCACCGACCGGGACTGCGCCTCGGCCTGCGACTCCTTCGCCGGCAGCGTCAAGGACCTGCACCTGGGCACCATCGTCGGCGCCCGCAGCGCCGGCATCGTCGCCGGCCTGCCGCAGGGTTACCTCCTCAGTGACGGCAGCTCGATCATCTTCCCGACGCACTACGAACTCGGCGCTGACCACGAGTCGGTGAACGGCATCGGCGTCGCGCCGGACTATGACGCGCCGCTGACCTCGCGGGGATTGTCCGGCGGGCATGACGCGGGTGTGGAGAAGGCGCTCGCGCTGCTGCACTGAGCTTATAGACTCCTGATATACCCGCTCGGGGCGGGTATATCAGGAGTTTCACGTTCTGCGGGAGGGCCTGGCCGTGGGGGATGCGGATCCGGTGGCGGCGCCTGCGCGCGTCGTTTTCGTCCACGGCATCGGTCCGCGCCGCGACCCCGCCGCGTCGTGCCGCGCGTGGACCGAGGCGTTGGCCCGCGGAGCGGCGCGCGCCGGACACTCCCGGGTGGCTGAGGAGCTGCTGGCCGGCACCTCGGTCGAGACCGTCTTCGCCTATTACGGCGACCTGTTCCACGAAGACCAGGCCCAGGGCGGCGACGGCGGGCTGGACGCGGCGACGGCCGAGGACGTCCGCGCGCTGGTGGCGCAGATCGTGGCGGACCGATTGGACGAGCTCGGCCCCGACGATCCTGAGACCGCTGCCTGGCTCCAGGTCCGCGACGAGCTCGTGACCGACGGCACCGAGCAGGGCTCGGGAAACGTCGCCCGGCAGGTGATCAACGCCGCCGGGGCGCTGCTGTCGTTCGGGCCGCTGGCCCGGCCCGGACAGTGGGCCAGCGGCAAGCTGCTGGTACGCGAGCTCTCGCAGGTGAGCCGGTATCTGCGGCGCGCCGAGCCGGACGCCGACGGCGCCGGACTGGACGCGCGGATCCGCGCGCGGGTGCGGGCGGCGCTCGACGGCCGCCCGGCCGTGGTGATCGCGCACTCGCTGGGCAGCGTCGTCGCCTACGAAGAACTCTGCGATCAGGATGCCGCGGTCCCGGTGCCGCTGCTGACCACGATCGGCTCGCCGCTGGCGATGCGCAGCGTGGTGTGGCCGAGGATCCGGCCCCGGCCGCCGCGCACCCCGCAGATGGTGGCCCGCTGGCTGAACTTCTGGGACCGGGACGACGTGATCGCCGCCCGGCCCCGCCTGGAGCGGGTCTTCGAGCCGAACGCCGCCGGGGTGCTTCCGCTCAGCGCCCGCACCGACGCCGACGGCCTGTGGGTGCACACCGCGACCAAGTACCTGGAGCAGCCCGCCGTCGCCGGGCCGGTCGCCGAGGCGCTGGACGCCCTGCGGCGGTCCGGCCTGAGCGGGCTCCGGCCGGCCAGCGAGGCCACGACGGGATGACCGGTCCGCGCCACCTGATGGTGATCGCCTCGCAGTGCTCGACGATGGGCGAACCGCTGGCCGAGCTGGAACCGGCCGCGCACGCCCTGCACACCGTGTTGAGCGACCCGGAGCTGGGCGGCTGCGCGCCGGGGCTGCCGGACGGCCGGTCGCTGGCGGTGCTGGCGGCGGGCCAGGACAACGGCTGGGTCTACGCCACGGTCCGCAGGGCCATCGACCACGCCGCCGCGTGCCGGGCCACGCTGGTGCTGGCGCTGCTCGGCCACGGCTTCATCGCCGGGGACGACCCGACGCTGTACTTCATGACGCCGGACTCCGCCGAGGACGTCCGCGACTCGGCGGTGAACGTCGGGGAGCTGCTGGTCGAGGCCTGCGACCGGCAGGGCGTGGCCGGCGTGGTGGCCGTGGTCGACACCTGCAACGCGGCCGGCGCGGCGATCGGCCTGGACCGGCTGGCCGTCGGCGTGCGGCGCGGGCGCTCGTCGCTGGCGCTGCTGATGGCCTCGGCGGTGGGGCAGCCGTCGCGGCGGCTGCGGTTGAGCCGGGAGCTCGCGGCGGCGCTGAACACCGGCTCGCCGGACGCCGCGGCGGAGCTGTTCGTCGCCGACGTCGCCGGGCCGATCCGGGCCTCGGGGCAGACGGTCGTGCTCCGGACGCAGGCCGGGGAGCCGGACGGCGAGGCGCGGTTGTGGCTCGCGGCGAACCGGATGCGGGCCGCGGACCGGTATCAGGATCCTGGGTGGGAGCCGGGGGTGGTCGGCCGCGACGGCGCCGCGCGGCTGGCGGCGTTGCTGCGGGAGGTGGATCCGGCGGCGGAGCTGCCGAGCCGGTGGGATGACGAGGCGCTTCGCGCTGTCGGGCTGCTCAAGGCTGTACGGCTGCCCACAGTGGGGGGCGCTGTCCAGGATGCGGCAAGGTCAGCACCGGCTCCGACACCGTCAGCTCCTGCGCAGGCTCCGGTTCCGGCACAGGCACCGGCTCCAGCTCC
>JABFWL010000569.1 GCA_013362315.1 Catenulispora sp.
AGCGAGGCGCCCCGCCAGTGTGCGGCGCCCCCTTCCCAGAGCGAGGCCCTCGCCGGAGGCGCCGCCGGAGGCGCCTTTGACTGTCGCCCTTGACTGTCGCCCTTGACTTTGATCTTCAGCCCCGCGCCCAAGCACCCAACCACCCACCTAAGCAGCGTCAGTGAAAACCCACCGAGTGCACCCGCGCCTTATAAAACTCAGCCCCATACGCCAGCCCCCTCGTGAACGACCTACCCCCAGCGGCATCAAAGAACTGCACATCAGGATTGACCCAGTTCCGGCTGTCCCCGTGATACGTGAGCCCCGTCGCCTGAACCCAAAACGCCTCGCCGGAGACATCCTGCGAGAACGACTTCACCGCACTGTTCGCGTGAAGCGTCGTCACCGCATGGCTGGTCTTGTTGATCGCGATGACCGCGCTGGAGTGGCTGGCCAGCAGGATGGAGCTGTTGCTGTAGGACGCATCCAGGCTGTGGCCGAGGTTGCCCGAGCCGATGGACACGTCCACGCCGCCGCCCAGACGGGTGTTCCGGTACGTGCCAGTCACCGCGAACGAGGTCGCCCGGCCCTGCCCGATCGCCCACAGTCGGGAGTTGACGTCGTCCCACCACACCCCGTGTGCTCCGGCGTAGCTGATGGTCTGCACAAGTGCCAGTGTTGACGGGTCGCTCACAGCGGTGGGTCCGTAGACGTGGAGGTAGCCCCCCGACGACGCGGTGACGATGGCGCCGATGTTGGGGATCCGCTCGATCGCGTGCGGGTTGGAGCCGGGCGTGGCCGACCACAGCAAGCTGCCGGTGCCCTGGGTGCCGGAGGCCGCCTTGTCGACGATGCCGACGTTGCCGCCGGAGGCCGCGACCAGCGCCACCTCGCCGAAAGCCGCAGTGGAGCGGAACTTCACATCCGACAGGTTGCTCCACCCGCCGCCGCCCGGCGACCAGACCCACTTCGGCGTGCTCCACGTCGATGAGGACGCATAGATCTGGATCTGGTTGTGGTACTGCTCGCACACCGCGACGTCGTAGGTGGCGGAAGCCTGCGCGGTGGCCGGTGCCAGCCACGCCGCGGCCGGCGCGGCACCGGCCGCGACGGCGGAGGTGAGGAGGGTCCTTCTGCTCACGGTCATGAGGGGTCTCCCTGAATCGAGGTGCGAATCGAGCTGCGCGCCGGAACGGCCGGCGGCTGCCAGCCACCTCAATATCCTGAGAGTCGCTGATGACCGTGCCAAGGCTATGAGATGAAAACGATCAGATGACCAGCGGCAAATGCGATCAGTCTATTGAATCTCTCGCAAAGTGCGAGTAAGGTTCGTACCTTTCTGAGACGGTCTGCTCACGCTATGCTGTCTTGTGCCGGTGAGACTGCGGCGACGGGTGTCAGGGATCTGGCCGCGGTGCGCGGATCCGAGTGTGGATCATGGTCAGGATGCTGATATGATCCGCCATCGGCTTCCTCATCGACGTCGGGTCGAGACAAGCAAAAATGGGCGGCTACCGTGAGAATCCAACCTCGTAAGCAGATTCTTGACATCTGGGTGGACCTGTTGAGGGACTGCTTCACCGAGGGCAAGTGGGCGTGGGGCGGCCGGGTCGAGTCGAACCCGATCTCCGACGCTGAGCAGCTGCTGTGCCTGTTCTACCCGATCACCCAGATCGACACCTTCGGGATCTACGACCCGGACTCGGTGCCCGCCGACGTGCTCTCCGCCCTGCGGCCGCTGGGGGAGTCCTCGCGGGTGCCGCGGGCGCTGGTCGACGTCGCCCTGGAGTACTTCGCGAACCACACGGCCGAGAGCGGGGAGCCGCGCTTCGGCGCCGGCAGCTACCTGCGGACCATGGACCCGGAGGCGCCGCCGCCGCAGGACCAGTCGACGCAGGAACTCGAAGTCGTCGACGCCTACTCCATGTCGATCACGCTGTGCCTGTCGCTGCTGGTGTTCGTCAGCCGCCGCTTCGAGCTGGAGGTGCAGACCAAGCAGCGGGACAAGCTGGTCGAGCTGCGCCGCCAGGCCTCGCGCCGGCTCACCGCGGCGATGATCGGCATGCTGCGCAGCTTCGTGGTCAACGCGGTGAGCGTGGACTCCGAGCCCGGCCAGGCCATCTTGGACATGCTGCGCCAGGGCGAGACCACCGACGCCGAGCTGCAGCAGGGCCTGAACGACCGGTTCGGCAAGCTGCGCAGCCAGCTGCTCGCCGACGTCCGCCTGGGTGTGCCCGAGGACACCAAGCCCGACCCGGACCAGCTGTTCGAGTGCGGCTGGTCCTGGGGCATCGTGGACGGCGCCGAGCAACTGGAGGACTACGCCAAGACCAAGGAGAACCCGCAGGGGTTCGACGTGGCCACCAAACCCGGCTACGCGATGGCCCGCCCCTGGCTGTACTTCACGGTGTCGGCCCTGGACGGCATCGTCGACTTCACCTCCCGCCGGATCACGGCTCTGAACATCCTCGACGAGGAGCAGCGCCGGCTGGCCGACGCCCTGTCCCTGCGCTGGGAACTCACCCAGCAGTACTGGTCGGCGGTGGCGCGCTTCGACCCCGAGCAGTGGCCGCTGGAGGACATCCCGTGGCGGACCAGTGACGGCGAGGAGTCCGACTACTACTCGCTGCTGGTCATGTCGGTGCTGATCAAGGACCTGGTGGCCCGGACCGCCACCGACGCCGACCTGATCAAGTCCGTCGGCATCCTGGAGGAGCTGGCCGTGCGCGGCCGCATCACCCGCCGGATGACCGCCCACGACCCGCAGGCCGCGCTGCACTTCCCGGGCGTGAAGCACGCCCTGAACGGCAGCGAGGACGCGGTCGGCCAGCGGCTGGCGCTGTTCACCGCGGACTTCGCGCCGCTGATCATCAAGCGGTCCCTGCAGGCCGCGCAGCTCACCGACGACGTCGAGGCCCGCGAGTCGCTGATGACCATCGCCGAGGCGGCCATGGACCACCTCGCCGACCGCCGCCTGCAGCGCGACGGATACGCCGTCGAACTGTGGGACGACGTCAGCCACTTCCCAGGCCTGGAAGTACCGAAATTCGAGAAGCCCTCCTGGTACCTCACCGAGCGCGTGATCGAGGCGCTGGTGGCCACCGCCTCCACCTACGAGCGCGAACCGCCGCGCTCCTCGCGCATGTACGACCACCTGCTGCGGCTGCTCAACGAGGCCGACCACGTCTACAACCAGGAACTGATGCGGGTCAACGTCAACGACCGCGGCCAGCTGCGCGACCGGCTGGAGGAGATCGGCCAGAACATCAAGCGCGCCCGGGAGATCCGCTACCGCCGCACCAGCACCGCCATCGCGCTCGCCGAGCGCGCGCTGCGGCTGCTGGACGCCCTGGAGGAAGCCCGCGAAGACGCCGGCCGGAGCCGCTGACATGCTCGTCTTCTCCTCCTCCGACAAGGGCGGCACCGGACGGTCGGTGACCAGCTGCAACCTGGCCTACCGGCTGTCCCTGATCGGCCAGGACGTGGCCTACCTGGACTTCGACTTCGGCTCCCCGACCGCCGGCGCGATCTTCGAGATCCCGACGCTGGAGCGCGGCACCCCCGACGGCGGCCTGCACTCCTACATCCTGGGCAAGGTCGCCGAGCCGGCCCGGGTGGACGTGCGAGTGGTCACCGAGCGCACCGCGCTCAAGGAGCGCCCGCCCGGCTCCGGCAAGCTCTCGCTGTTCCCCGGCGATGTCGGCGGCGCGGAGTTCCACCTCACCAACGACCACATCAAGAAGGCGATCGACCTGTTCGAAACGGTGGAGCGGGAGTTCGACGTGGCCATCGTCGACCTGTCCGCCGGCCGCTCCTCGGCGCTGGACATGTCGCTGCAGGCGGTCTCCCCGAAGGTCCGGCCGCGCAAGGCCGACCCGATCCGCTGGCTGCTGTTCCACCGCTGGACCACCCAGCACGTGATCGCCGCCAGCGGCCTGCTGTTCGCCGAGAACGGCATCGTGGCCTGCGCCACCAACGCCGGCTTCGACCAGCGCGGGTTCCGCAGCATGGTGCGCACCATCCGGACCGCGGTGCCGGACGACACCGCGTTCGGCAAGGAGACCACCCCGGAGCAGGAAGCCTGGCTGCGCAAGAGCGACGACATCCTCAAGGGCCTGGCCAAGGCCCGGGGTCTGGGCCAGGACCTGCTGGCCGGCCTGACCCCGCTGGAGCCGATGTTGCTGTGGCGCGAGCAGGTCATCATGGACGTGGACGTCAAGCGCCGGCTGGCCAAGCGCGCCACCACCAAGTCGTTCGACGAACTCGCCGATCGGATCATCCACGACGACGCTTGGGAAGGGTTCTGATGACGGCAGTGACGCCGGCCCGGGCGTCCTCGACCCCCGCGCGGGTCTTCTCCGAGCGCAATCAGGGCACGACAGTCCAGAACCTTCCGCTGTCGCACCTGTCGATCGAGGTCGGCCACTTCTACATGGACGACCTGGAGAACGGCGAGGAGCCGATCCGCCGGCAGTTCGAGCGGGTCAAGCCCTGGCTGGACGCGGCCATGGCCACGGTGGTCTGCGGTGAGGAGAAGCCGCGGGTCAGCACCTGCTTCCTGGTCGACGACTACTTCCAGCGCTGGCCGGACGCCTCGCGGATAATGGAGCGGCTGCTGCGCCTGGCCCGGGAGTCCGGCGTCGAGATCGACTACGTCGCCCGCGAATCGTCCTGCGCCCGCCGCCTGGACGGCTTCGGCGTCGCCGAGCTGGTGGCCCGCCGGATACTGGAGGAGCCGGAGCCGGAGTACTCCACCGGCGGCCGCCCGCCGACCGCGCACACCGGCTGGCTGTCCAACGGCCGCCCGCCGCGCGAGGCCACCGTGCTCAACGTCATGGAGGCCCACGACTGGGAGGCCGGCCAGGAGTACGGCAAGCGCAACCACTCCATCTTCCTCGACGTCGAGCTGTGGAAGGACCGCGCCGAGCCCGGCGCCGACGAAGAGGAGGTGCTGAGCCAGCGGCTCTACTCGTGTCCGTTCCTGGCCGCGGTCTGGCAGCTGGTCCGCCTGGGCCTGCTGCGCAAGGACGGCGCGCCGGCGCTGGAGGTCACCGACTGGGACGGCCACTGGAGCGACGAGTGGACCCAGTTCCCGGACATCGTCAAGGTCCGGCCGCAAGCCAAACCCTTCTACGCCTACCGCTCGCTGAGCATCATGCCGCAGCACTTCCTCGGCATCGAGCACGCGGTGCGCACCATCATCGACCATGTACTGCTGGACCAGCCGGTCGTGGAGTCGCTGCTGCTGCGCGCCCAGGACAAGAAGATCTTCCTGCCCTCCGCCGTCGCCGACCGGATCAGCCATCACTTCCTCGAAGGGGGACAGTGATGGCGCGCCCCGCCGCGCCCGGACAGCGTCACGAAAACTCTGACCCGCCCGACAAGCACCGGCCCCAAGTCGTCCTCGGCGCTGTGACGACCGGCCTGCTCAACACCTCCGAGCCGCTTCCGATGGAGGCGGCTCGCCAAGCTCTGGCCCTGCTGCCCGGGGTCAGCCCCGACTGGCGCCGGCACCCGATCGAGCAGGTGGTCTCGCCCGACCTGTTCTTCGGGCTGGACTGCAAGCTCGCCGTCCGCTCCGGGGCGCAGCCCCGCGCGATCGGCACCGCGCGCGCCCGCGCCGTACTCACCGCCGGCCACGTGCTCCAGGGCTCGGCGAGCGTCGCGGTGGTGCTGGACGCCTCCAAACGCCGCCTGCCCTGGGCGCACTACGCGGCCCGCACCGGCACCGTCGAGGCGATCAACAAAGCCGATCCCGCCGACCTGGTGACCGGCTTCCTGCACGCCCGCGCCGGCAACACCCTGCTGGACCTGGGCAAGACCGGCTCCTACGTGATGTCGCTGCTGGACCGGGTCCCGCAGGTCGACCGGCAGGCCCGGTTGAAGACCCAGACCCGCCGCCTGCTGTGGGCGGCGCAGCTGGTGCCGGGCACCGAGCCCGAGGCCCAGGTGGAGGCCGGCGACGACGGCGTGTTCCGGGTGCGGATGGCCATCGCGCCGCAGCTGCTGCCGACGTTCGTCGACTTCTGCGAGGTGCTGGCGCTGCACGACTGGCTGCTGGCGGCGCTGAAGAACGCCTTCGACCGCTCCGCGCGCCGCGGCCGCCGCGCCGAGGACGAGATCGACCCGGCCCTGACCTACCTGGGCCACATCTGGAATCCGACAGCGCATCTGTCGTCCCAAGAGATGCGGTCGCTGTGGCAGGCGCTGGAGGACGAGGCACAACTGACCTGGGAATGGCAGTCCACGTTGACACGGGTCCGGGACAAAGTGACTCTGTTGACACGAAAAGCGATCGAAGAGACCCTGCACAAGGAGTCCGTGTAGGGGGCCGATCGATAGACAGGGGACGGGGTGGGGGACCCGCTGTCAGTACGGACAGCGCGTGAGAAGGACTTGTCGCGTATCGCTGAACTCGAGAACCTGGTCTTCCAGGACACCGGGTTCAGCTTCTCCGCGCTGATGCAACTGTTCGGTCCGTCCGGCATCACCTGGCTGGTGGCGGAGGACGAGGACGGAATCTGGGGCTACTCGCTCAGCGTCCGGGCCACCGACGATCCGCAGGTCGGCTGGATCATGGCGCTGGGGGTGCACCCCGAGCGCCGGGGGGAGCGGATCGGCTGGCAGCTGCTCGACGAGAGCATCGCCGAGTTGCAGGGCAAAGGCATCAACACCATCAAGCTGACCGTCATCCCGGACAACGAGGTGGCCGTGGCCCTGTACCTGCGGGCCGGCTTCCAGGACAGCGGACAGTGGAAGGAGGGCGATCTGGGCGACGGCCTGGCCCGGAAGATCCTGACCCTGCTGCTGCCCACAGCGTGACGCCGGGCTAAAGGCGGAACCACCGCCTGATCAGCAGCACGAAGAAGATATTGCGCAAGATGTCGCCGATATAGGTCTCGATCTCCAGGGCGGCCTCCCATTTCGCCGACACCTGCTTCGCATCGCCCAGTCCCATCGGGTTCACGAAGTTCTGAATCGCCAGGTAGAAGGCATCCCCGGAGGTCACCGTGGGATCGCGCGGCAGGTGCAGCATGTAGGCGATGAAGCCGGCGACCGTCAACGCGATCCACACCAGCAGCCGCATCGGCTTGTAGCCGTACCCGAACAGCGCCCACGACAGCGTCCACATCAGCCGCATCGGAGTCCACCACGGATAGGTGCGCCGATGCGCGCTGGACTTCAGGTACTCGCACCGGTCCTCGGCACGCGCGTTCTTGAACCGGCCGTGGATGTTCGCCGCCTGGTCGAACGCCGCCGCGGCGAACCGCGGCAGCCCGGCAGCCAGCAGGTCCTGCCCGGTCCGCTCCAGCGCCTCGGCGATCGCCGCCCCCTCGACCCGGTTGAGCCACACCCGCCCGTTCGCCTCAGCGCTGGCCGCCAGCATCGTGGCGATCAGCTCGGCGTGCGGCTGGTCGAACGGGGTGGTGCGGTCGTAGAACTCGGCCAGCACCAGGATGCCGGGCCGCGCCGAGGCGGCGGCGTTGACGAAGCTACGCTGCGCACCGAGCTGCCGCCGCTCATACTCCAACAGGATGCCGCGCTCATCGAACTCGCGGTGGCTCCGGCGCCGCGAGGCCCGCTCCTCACGGCTGCGGGCCAGGTTGGGATGTCGGTAGCGCTGACCACGCTCCAGATCTTCGGCAATGGCGTTGGCCGTAGCGGTGACCAGGGTCTTGAAGGTACTGAGCCGGGCCTCCCCGTCCTCGTCCGAGGCTGCCGTCACCGCAGCTCGCCTGTACGGCGCCGCCGATCCATCATCTCCCCCTGTGATCTGCCGTGGCCGACTTTCAGTATGTCGGATGAAAGAGGTGTTGAACACAGTGTTCTGCTGTGCCTGCTGTGTCTGTTGTGCCGGTCCCCGCGACCCGGCCGCCGAAGGCGCAGCTCGAGGCTACGTGGCCTGCCCGCCAGGCACACCTCGCCTGGTGTTCGGTTTGTTCCCCTCGCTCACGTCGGCAGGGCCGGTGCTGTACCGCTTGCGGCTGACGACGTGAGCGAGGGGAACAAACCGCAAGCCACCTCAACAACCGCCGCCCGCCCCGCCTAACAGCACCGCCCGATGGACTCGCGCATGTTCCCCGAGGGAACCGAGGCTCCCGCTGAAGGCGCCGGCTTTTCACAGGCCTTTGATCTGCTTTTGACTTTGACTGAAGCCCAGCCATCTCACCGACAGCCAGCGAAGGAGCAGGCCTCTGACACCTCTACCTCAGAACCGGTACTCATAAGGCGTCGTCACACTCAACGCCCGAAACCCCAACCGCTCCAGAATCGGACGACTCTTCTCCGTAGCATCCACCTGCAAGTACTCGCACCCCACCCCACCCGCGACCCGCACACGGTGCGCCACCAGCGACCGGTAAATCCCCCGCCCCCGCCACTCCGGCGCCGTCCCGCCGCCCCACAGGCTCGCGAAGCCAGTCTCCGGATGCACCAGCATCCGCGCCGTCGACACCGGTTGCTCACCGGCCATCGCCACCCACGTCCACACCGTCTCCGGGTCGGCCTCCAAACGGGCCAGCGCCCGCGC
>JABFWL010000643.1 GCA_013362315.1 Catenulispora sp.
CGGACAGATGGCGCTGGACATGCGGCCGAGGTCGACGTGCCGCCGACTCACCAAGGCAATTCCAGTTCCAGACATGACGGAAGCGTGGCACGGCAATCTGGACACAGTCCAGCTTCGTCCACGATGCGGACATCCTTGTCCCGGAATGTGGGACGAGGGTGTCCTCGATCACATTGGCTGCGGCCGGTCTTGTCCGCGCAGGTCAGACCGGGTAGGCGCCGGCCCACGGGCCGGGCGCGGGCACCTCGCGCTGCTCCTCGACCTTGGTGTCGAACAGCGCGAAGCCCCGGCGCCGGTAGTTGTCCATGGCGTGCTCGCCGTCCAGGCTGCAGGTGTGCACCCAGACCCGCTTGGTCTGCGGCCGGCCGGGCCAGCGCTCGGCGAGGTCCCAGGCGCGGGCGGTGCCGTAGGAGAGCAGATGCCCGCCGATGCGGCGGCCCCGGAAGGCGGGAATCAGCCCGAAGTAGGCGATCTCCACGACCCCGTCGTCCTGCGCGTCGAGCTCGATGTAGCCCGCGGGCGTGCCCCGGTCGTAGGCCACCCAGGTCTCCGTGCCCGGCCGGTCCAGCTGCTCCTGCCACCGCGCATACGTCCAGCCCAGCCGGTCGATCCAGCGGATGTCGCCGCCGACGGACGCGTACAGGAAGCGGCTGAACTCGGGGGAGGGGACCTCGGAGCGGACGATCCGCACGTCCCCCTCCGGCGCGGCGGCCGGCAGGAGGTCGGCCGGGGCGGTCTGCTCCAGGGACCAGGTGGTCACGGGGATGTTGGTCATGCCCGCCAGGGAATCATCTACCCGAGAGATCTGTCGATCGAGGCCAGCGGCAGCGCGTAGAGCATCCGGCCCGACTGCGACCAGACGTCCCCGGTGTCCTGCGCGTACGACAGCGACCCGGCCCGGCCGGTCCAGCAGTGGTTCGACTCGTCCGCGCCGCACACGGTGGCCCGCGCCTTGCGCGTGTTCTGCCGCCACAGGGTGCCGCGGCCGTCCGGACTGTCCGCCGAACCCGCCAGGTACCAGTCCGAGTGCAGGGACAGCACACCGCCGACACCGGTCGTCCGCGTCTCGTACGCCTGGACCGGCTCCGCGCGTCCCGCGGCGTCGGTGGCCAGCAGGCCGGCGCGTGCCGGGTCGCCGCTGAAGGCGTAGCGCCACAGCCGGGTGGTGCGGTCGCCGTCCGCCGGCACCCGCTCGCTCGCGACCAGGCTGTCGGGCGCGGTGCTGCGGTCCAGCGAGATCGCCGCCGGGCCCGCGGTCCGCCCGGCGAGCCGGTACGAACCCACGGCCGGCAGCACGTACTTCGCGCCGTACGCCGACCAGCCGCCGCGCACCCGGCCGACCGCGCCGCTGTCGACGGTGGCCCGCTGGATGCGGTGCAGGTCGTACACGTACAGGCCGTCGGCCACGGTGACCAGCAGCCTGCCCTGGTACCAGACCATGCCGGAGACACGGGAGGCGAGCCCGCGGTAGTCGCGGCCGCCGTCGACCGGGACGGCGAGCGTGGCCCAGGTGTACGTCAGCCGGGCCGGGTCGGTGGCGTCGACGAAGGCGACCCGGGCGTGGCCCGCCCGGCCGCTGCCGTGGCTCCAGCCGGAGAGGATCACCCGGTGCTCGCCCCAGTGGCCGTCGTCGTCCGCGTCCCCGGAGGTGGTGACCGCGCCGGCCCGCCAGCCGCGGGTGTCGGCCGCGTCCCAGCAGTAGGCGCGGGCGGCCGCCGGCGTGGCGGGCAGCGCCGCGCGCGCGGCGGTCGGGCAGTCGGCCGAGTCGAGCAGGGAGTGGTCGGCGTCGCCGAGGACGGTGGTGACGCCCACGGGCCGGCCCATCGCGGAGGCGAGCCGGTCGAGCGTGCTGCGTGGCACGGCGCGCTCCTGGAGCCGCAGCCCGGCGGACGTCCGGTCGGAGGAGGAGAGCGCCTTCAGCGCCCCGGTCCTGTCACTCACCGTGGCCTGCGAGGCGCTGATCATCGTGGCGGCGGCGGTGAGGGCGAGGGCGGTTCCGGCCAGCAGGGCGCGCAGCGCTCTTCCCCGCTTCTGCCTGCGATGTCGGCCACGTTGCTTCATACGTCCTCCCGAGGCGGGCCAACTGCGGCCATTGGTCTGTGTGTTGACCAAAGGAGCAGGTGGGGCGGCCCGTAGAGGGATGCTACGGCAGTCCGGTGCGGCGGGGGACGAAGAACCTGCAAATATGCGGAAGATGACCC
>JABFWL010000503.1 GCA_013362315.1 Catenulispora sp.
GCCGCGATCCGCGGAACAGCGGGCGCCTACCGTCTGAGCCCCGCCGCGCCGCCGGCCGTCGCGCCGCCGGCCGTCGCGTCGCCGGCGGTCGCCCGGAACGCCCTGGCCGGCCTGTTCCTCAGCATGGTGCCGCCCACACTCAACAATGTGAGCGCCGACGGTCTCAGCCCGTGGATGCTCATCCCGACGGCCTTGGGGATCTGCGCCGTCGGATGGGTCCTGCTGCTGACATCGCCTTCGCGCCGACGCACCTTCCGGCTCGGGCTACTCCTCCTCCCGCCGGCCGTGATCGACTTCCGCTCCCCGCTGACGGCTCCGCTGATCACCCTTCTGCCGTTCTACGTCGGAGTATTGCTCAACCAGATACGCCCCCGGCATCGGGTTCCGGTGGTCGCGACGGTAAACGGGCTTTTCGTCGTCCTATGGTGCACCGCACCGTGGCCCGCTGATCTCCATCGCAGCATCTCGATGCTCATCGAAGACTTGGCCCTCGGCTCCATGCTGATATGGGCCACCTACAGCCTCGCGCGGCTGTCCGAACTGGTCCAGCTCCTCCACCGGGCGCGTGCGGACCTGGTGGCGCAGACTGTGCTGGCTGAGCGGACCCGGATCGCCCGCGACCTGCACGACGTGCTCTCCTTCACCATCTCGGCCATCGTCCTGAAGGCCGACCTGTGTCGCAGGCTCCTCACCGTCGATCCGGTCGCCGCGGCACAGCAGCTGGCCAAGCTTCCGCCGCTGGCGGCCACCGCCTTGGGCGAGCTGGATGCGCTGGTCAAGCAGGAGGTCTCGCTCAGCTTCACGGAAGAACTCACGAACGCCAGAGCAGTGCTGGGTCATGCCGGTGTGGACGTCAAGACAGTCGTCGACGACCTCCACTGTTCGGGGGATCTGGACACCACTCTTGCCGTCGTTCTCCGCGAGGCCGTCACCAACGTGATCAAGCACAGCCACGCCCGCACCTGCTCGATCACGCTCCAGGACACAGCCGACTCGGTCTACCTGCGCGTCGTCAACGACGGCGTCGCCGAGGACCTGGCATCGGAGCCGACGGCCGCCTCGGATCCGTCTGCGGCCCCGGGCTCCGGCCTGCTGGGCATGGCCGAACGCGCCGACGGACGCCTGATCGCCCGGCGGCTGGCCGCAGGCCGCTTCGAACTCGCGGCGGAGTTCACTAAGGCCTCGGAACCGCGCGCCACGAAGGCCGGTGCTCGGGCAGCCGCCTGACGGGACGTCCCGGTGGGGCGGGCGCCCCTACGGAGCCCGGCAGCCGATGGTGCGGGATCCCTTCGGCCATGTCTGGATTCTCCTGGCACCGCTGAGGCCGATGATCAGGGCTCGAAGCCGTTGGCTCAGAAGGCGGCCAGGCCGTTCGGCGTGCCGTTCCCGGTCGGCCCGTCGTAGCCGGACCCCGCTGTGCACTGGTAGTCCCCGCCGCAGTCCTGGAGGGAAGAGGCATTGGAGCCGCCGGTCACGTCGATGAGGCCGGCGCCGGCCGGTGCCGAGTACAGCCGCGACGCGTCGCCGAACTCTCCGGGATGCCCGGCCAGGGCCACGACTCCGGCGACGAACGGTGCGGCGGCGCTGGTGCCGCCGACGACGATCCAGCCCGAGACCCCGTCGACCGTGTCGTAGACGGCCGGGCCGGTGTCGGGGTCGGCGTCCGCGGTGTCGACGGAGGCCGCCAGATCGGCGCCCCACGCGGTGTCGGCTTCCACGAGCAGGATTCGGCAGTCCGGACAGGCGGCTGAGACCATCTCCAGATCGAGCGCGATCTCGATGCCCCAGTGCTGGTTCGTCGGCAGCGGGTTCGCGAAGCCTCGTTGGTTCACCTTGTGGAAGCATCCGTTCGCGGTGGAGCAGGGAGGCAATCCGTAGGTTCCGCGGTAGAGGGCGAGGTCTGCTTCGGCGTTCGCGTCGTCCCCTGCGTCGACGATCGCTACGGTCTGGCCGACGCCACCGGTCATCGGCAGGTGGTAGGCCGCGTGCAGATCGGCCGGGCCATAGCCGTCCGGCAGCGCGATGGCGTGGCCGACGGTGGCCGCCGCGGCTTTGCCCCGGACGCCGGTTCCGCCGTGGATGTCGGTGCGAACCACTGCGAAACACCGCGCGTAGCCGGGCTTGGCAGGACCGCAGACGTCCTGAACGTTGGCCGCGCCTACCGGCTTGGCCGCGGCGCTCACTGCGTCCGCGGTTCCGGTGGGGACGAAAGTCGTTGTGAGCAGCAGCGCCACGGTGCCGATGAAGGAGCGGGCACGGCCTTTGGTCATCAGAGTCATGTGTTCCCGCATCAGCCGATGGTGTAGGCGTTGTCGATGGTCTGGCTGATCGAGCCGCCGACAGCGTCGGTGGCGGTGACTTTCAGCCACGGCGTGGTGCCCTGGGGCGCGGTGTTCTTCCATTGCGCTTCGAAGCGATCGCCGCCGGTTCGAACGGTGTGCGCGGCGGTCCAGGTCCGGCCGCCGTCGAAGGACACGGAGACCGTCGCTCCGGTGGCGGCGGCGTGGGAGCCGACGCCGTCGAAGCTTTGGTGGCCGACGGTCAGCTCCAGCTTCTGCAGCGGCTTTCCGCTGGCGTTGGCCGAGTCGGTGCGGAGGTTGTAGCCCAGGTTCAGGACGGGCAGGATCCGGCACGGCGAGGCGGCCGGCCCCTGAACCGGACAGATGTCCTGGGCGGGCAACGCCGGATCTGCGCCGGGGCGGTACGGGAACGTCACATCGGTGTGGGTCGCAGTGGACTGGGACAGCCCGAACGACGACAGATCCTGGTCGAAGACCGCGCGGTACCGGCCTGGCTCCTCGGAGACGCCTGGGACTTGGCCACCGATGACACCGTCCTGGTCGAAGACCTGCACGCCGTCCCGGTAGAGCGTGAAGTGCGACGAGGTCCGGCCGAACGGGAGGATGAAGGAATCCGGCTCCGAGTCGACAAGCGAGGCGAAAGAGAAGGCCAGCGTGGAGCCATCCGTACAGGCCCCGCACACTGCCGCGCCGTGGGCCCGGCCGATCTGCGGGGTCAGCGGGCCGTGCAGCCAACTCCGCGACGTCGTGGTGCCGGGATCGAGGCGTACAGCGAGCCAGAGGTCAGCCAACCGGGACGCGGACGTAGCGGTCGAGTAGTACGCCTCCAACCACTGGGCTCCCGGCTGCAGCGCACTCGCGTACACGGTGAGGCGGTTCGGATTCGTCGGATAGAGCCCCGGCCCCACCGCGAAGCCGTCGGCAGTCACGAAGCGCAGAGTGAAGGAACCGCGGCTGCCCGCGTTCGCCGGATCGGTGTCGAATCGGTTGTGCTGCACCGCGAGCTTCGCCGGGTCCACCGGCCAGGTCTGATCGGCATCGATGTGGTCCACGGGCGGATACATCAGGGTGTAGTAGTAGGGGTCCGACCCATAAGGGTCACCACCTGCCCAGACCACTTGGTAGCCAAGAGTGCCGAGCTGCGGCTTGGGCTGCGCGTTGAGCCACAACGGCCCGATGCCCGCCACATCTACCCGGCCTGCCTGCCCGGTGGCATCGGTCCTGGTGAAGCCGGCGTACGTCGCGCTGGTCGTGGACGGACGCGGCGTCGCGCCGGAGACCTGTGACGATGCGGTACGTTCGTCTGCGGCGAGGGTGGTGACGCCGCCCGTGGCCACGGTGAGGCCGCTCTGGACCACGACATGTGTCAGATCGACCTTGGTACCGATCGGGCCGCCGCCCTGCTCCTCGACGAAGATCGTGTAGGCGGCATAATGACCGGCGGGTACGGCGACGCGGGCCACTCCGTCGACCACGGAGATCGGCGAGCCCCACCGCTGCAGGCTGTCGACATTGGTGAGCAGGGTCACCGCCGAGGCGGCCGGAGCACCGGTCAGGTCGGTCGCGTTCACCTGGAGAATGCTCATGGCGTAGTGCGGCGTCGCGGACGGCCTCACCGGGGTGGGCGCTGCAGCGAGTGCCGGAACGTCGAACGCGGATATGTCGAAGGACCCGGCATCCGCGATGAGCGATGCCGGAAGGAGGTAGGCGTGCCCGTCGGCGACGTCGTAGCGGATTATCGAGACGCTGCTCCCGTCCGGACCGGTGACGGTGTAGTCGGCGGAGCGGCCGCTGCCGTGGACCGTGACGATGTCGCCGGTCGGGAGTCGGTAGGTGGTCGTCGGTCCCGCGCCTGTCGCCGGATGTGCGACGGCCGGCGCGCTGTCGGCGGCTCCGGTCGGCGTGACAGCCCGCGCCGTGCTCGCCCAGGATGCGGCGGCGGAGAACATCACGGTCGTGGCCAGCGCCGCGGTGCGGCGCGATCGTATACGCACGGAAGTCAGGCCTGGAATCCAGAATGCGTCACGGCGTTCGCAGGTTTCATTCTTCGCTTCATTTTTCAAGCCTCTCTGGGTGCAGTTGTCGCGCCCAGAAATTGTGCGTTCTGCTAAGCCCTCTTAAGCAGTGTCACGGTCACGAATAGGAGCGTGCGTTCTGCATGGGGGGCTTCGGGCACAGCGCCCTGACCTGACGGACACCGCGAGCCGGCGCGACATGACCGCGGGCGCGTCGTGGATCCATGCCGAATGCACGCCCGGATCCGAGATCTTCGCACTTCACCGCGGGCGGCCTTCGACGGCATCCTCGTGATCGCTCCACCCTGACCGCGTCAGCGGCTCGGAGCTCCACATCAGCCCGAACGAGGAACGACCATGACTGATCTGACTGGCGAGACCGCCCTGGTGACCGGCGCGTCCCGCGGCATAGGACGCGCGGTGGCAATCCGGCTGGCGGCCGCCGGAGCACTGGTCGCCGTGCACTACGGCGCCGACGAGGACGCTGCCGAAGCCACCGTCTCCTCGATCAGGGCGCTCGGCGGGCAGGCCTTCGGAATCCGGGCGCGATTCGGACGCGAGACCGGCACCGCTGCCGTGGACGACCTGGTCGCGACGCTCACCGCGGAACTCGCCGGGCGACCGCTGGACATACTGGTCAACAACGCCGGGACCACCGGAAGCGGACCGATCGAGGTGGTCACTCCGGAGGAGTTCCTTGAGGTCTTCGAGGTCAATGCCGTGGCCCCCTTCTTCCTCACCCAGAAACTGCTGCCGCACATGGCCGACGGTGGACGCATCATCAACGTGTCCTCCTCCAACGTCCGGGTGGCCATGCCGATGGTCATCGACTACACCATGGCCAAAGCGGCGGTCGAGGCCATGACCCGGACGCTGGCTCAGCAGCTCGGCCCGCGGCGGATCACCGTCAACGCGGTGCGTCCCGGCCCCACTGAGACCGACATGATGGCGTTTCTGGCAAGCATGCCTGAGGTCAAGAGCAGCCTGGCCGGGCTGAGCGCCATGGGCCGGATGGGCCGGCCCGAGGACATCGCGGCCGTCGTGGCGTTCCTCGCCTCCGATGACTCCGCATGGATCACCGGTCAGACCCTCGACGCCAGCGGCGGCATGCTGCTCGGCCCCCGCATGGGCTGAGGAGCAGTCGTGGCAGTGGATGTTTCGGCCGATGCGCCTGGCAGCGGACCGGCAGCGGCACAGCGGGAGTTCGAAGCCTTCTACGATGACTGCCGTCCTCGCATCATGAGGTACGCCAGCTCGCTGACCGGCAACCGCGGTGATGCCGAGGAACTCGTCCAGGAAGTCTTCGCCAAGGCTTGGCAGCACTGGTCCGGTATTCGTGGTCACCGCAGCCCCGAGGCGTGGGTGCGGACGGTCCTGTTCCGGACCTGGGTGACGTGGTGGCGCAAGGACGTCGCCCGGACTCGGGCCCACCGCCGCCACGGTATGCCGGCCGATGTTCCGGAACCATCGATCGACCATGTGCTCATCGTCTCCGCGCTGAGGGTGATCCCCGCTTCCCAGCGCGAGGCGATCCTGCTGCACTACGAGCAGGGCATGTCGGTCAAGCAGGTGGCCGCTGTGTCATCGATCCCTGTCAGCAGCGCAAGGGCCAGGTTGGTCCGGGGCCGCCGGTCTCTGGCCGAGCTGCTTCGCGACGAGAACACCCGCTGAGGCGGCCGGTGACGGGGCCCGGCCTCGGCCCGTGACCGCCACCGGACTTCAAGCCCTGTTACCGTTGACCGCCGTACGGCGGAAGGCGGGATGGGGTGGTGGAGGACGCGCGCGACGACACCGGGGACCTGCGGCTGGGGTTGGTCCGCGGCATGCTGTTGGGCAAGATCGTCCTGACCGTCGCCGTCCAGACGGTGCTGATCTGGCAATTGCGGCTGCCCGCTTCAGCGGCCTATGCCACGACGCTCCCTTTCCTCCCCCTGCTCCTCCTGCTCGCCGGGCCGCGCCATGGTGTACGGCGCGCCGTGCTGGTCGGCGCGGTGACGCTCGGATGTCTGGCGCCGTTCCTCATCCTCGGATGGCGTTGGAATCTCCTGACGCCGTTGGCGGTCTGTGCGCTGATCGCGTTTCGCGGCGCGGCGGCCTGGTGCTCCTTCATGGCGGTGATCGCGGGTACCTTCGCCGCGGGGATCGGCGCGGGGCTGGGCTTCGGGGTAGCGGTGAACGTCGCGACCGGGTCCGCGAGCCTGGCTCTCGTGATCTTCGGGGTCGACGCTCTGGGCGTCGCGGTCGCCCGTTTGCACGCCACACGGAGCTTGGTGACTCGCGAACACTTGGCCGCGGAGCGGCGGCAGATCGACGAGGATTTGCGGGCGGCTGTCGGCTTGCGGCTGCAAGATCTCTGCGATCTGCTGAGCCCGGACGCGGCCGACCCCTTCGAACCGTCGGATGTCAGGTCAGCTCGGATCTCGGCGGCCGCCGAGCTCGCCCGCCAGGTCTTGGCGACGATTCGGAGTACGGCCGGCGGTTACCGGCGCGCGACGCCGCCGGAGTCGACAATCTCCTCACCCTTCGTAGCGCGTATGACGTTGGTCATCCTCTACGCACTCGAAGTCCAGTACTGCTTCGTCGCCGATCTGGACGACTTCCACCGTCCCTGGGTCGCGGCCGCAGCCGGCGTCTGGGCAACAGGCGTCGGCGTCCTGCTTCTGGCGGAGCACCTGCCGTATCGCCGCCTGGCCTGGGCCGGGGCGGTGTTCGTGATCCCGCTGTTCCTGCTGGGGTCCACGGTCGGCGAGGTCGGAAGGGGCATCGTCCTCCTGCCGTTCTTCGCCGGGATCGCCCTGGTCCGCATGCGGCGCCCGTACTCGTGGATCGTCGCGGTGCTGGCGGCCGTGTCGTTCACGGTGGCGACGCTGATCGCTTTTCTGTGGACCGGCCAAGTCCACGGCATGTCGCAACTGGTCGGGAACCTCGTCTTCTTCGCCGGGCACTCCTGGGCCGCCTACAGCCTGCTCCGCTTGGCGGAGTTGGTGAAGCTCCAACACAGGACCCAAGCGGACCTCGTCCGCGACGCGATCGTCCGGGAACGCACCCACGTGGCCCGGGAGCTGCACGACATCTTGTCGTTCAGCCTGTCGGCGGTCGCGCTCAAGGCGGACCTGTGCCTGCGGCTGCTCGCCGCCGGCAGCGAAACAGTCGACCGGCACCTGGCCGAGCTCGCCGGACTCGCACGACGCGCTCAGGCAGAACTGGGCGCGCTGGCCGACAACCGCCGGGTTGCGTTGCGGCTCGACGACGAACTGGCCGCCGCACAAGCCGTGCTCGCCTATTCCGGGACCAAGGTGATGATATCGGTCGACGATCTGGGCACGGCCTCGGAAACCGGCGGCGCCCTGGCCGGCGTGCTGCGCGAGGCTGTGACGAACGTCGTCAGGCATAGCAGAGCTCGTACGTGCTCCATCACCGTGGTCCGCTCCCCCGACGCGATCCGGCTCCGGGTGGTCAACGACGGTGTTCGCGTCCGTGCGACAAATGCCTCAGGTCAGGATGCCGGTTCGGGTCTGCTCGGCATGAGCGAGCGCACCGGAGGCCGGCTGGCCGCACGTTCGCTGCCCCACGGCCGCTATGAGCTGATCGCCGAGTTCGACCTCGGCACGGGCATCGTGCAGAACACCGATCCCTCGGCCGCCGCCTGAGTCGCTGCGCCTGCCGTCAGCCGTCAGCGAACAGCACTTGCCGGCGGCGAAGCCGGTGGCACGGATGTGTAAGGATCATCGGTGTCGGCGCCGCTGGTGTCGCCGTCGCGGACCTGATCGGCGCGAACAGCGGGAGTACAAGGTGGAGACGGTGCCGGAGGAACCGATCCGGGTGCTGATCGCGGAAGACATGCAGCTGCTGCGGGAGGCGATCGTCGGGTTGCTGTCGCTGGAGCCGGGCATCGTCGTGGTGGCTGAAGCCGCCGACGGGCCGGGCGCACTGGCCGCCGCCCAGCAGCACCACCCGGACGTGGCCGTGGTCGACGTCGCGATGCCCGGATCGGACGGCATCGAAGTCGCCGCGGTCCTCCGCGAACAGTTGCCGCTATGCCGCGTACTGATCCTGACCGCGCTGCCCGGACCGGGCATGGTCCGCAAGGCGCTGCGCGCCGGGGTCGTGGGCTTCCTCCCCAAGGACGTCGGCGCCACGCAGTTGGCCGACGCCGTCCGGACCGTCGCCGCCGGCGGCCGGGTGCTGCCGCCGGAGCTGGCCGTGGCCGCGATGGAAGCCACGCTCAGCCCGCTGACCCAGCGCGAGACCGAAGTCCTGCGCCTGGCGGCGACCGGCGCCGGACCGGACGAGATCGCGACGAAGCTGTTCATCTCCTACGGGACCGCCCGCAACCACCTCACCGCGGCGGTCGCCAAACTCAACGCCCGGAACCGGATCGACGCCGTCCGCATCGCCACCGAGCAAGGCTGGCTCTGACAGTGCGGCAAGGTACTGCGGAGCGCATGCCCCGCTGTCTCTGCTCTCGGCCCGTTTGCCCGGCTCGCCACGCCGAGGACAATCAGGGGACGACGACGAACCGCACGCACCTCATCACGAGCTAGATGGTCCAGTCGATCGGGTAGTTGACGATGGGCGTGAAGGTGACGCCCACCTTGACATAGGCCTGCCGGGTATCGACGATCATTTCCTTGAGTCGGCTCATCTGCTCAGCGCGTTCATCAGACTCCCAGAGGCTGACGTGGACCACCGAACCGTCGGGCGAGGTACCCGCACGATAGTCGATCAGGCCAGGCAGTTCCTTGATGGCCGGGATCAGGTACTCGCTGGTCGTGGCAGTCACTTCACGCACCTCCGGGAACCGGGCGGGATCAAAGGTTCCGCGCGAGATGCGGACGACTGCGGTCGCAGGAAACGATTCGACCATGGCGAACTCTCCTCGATGAATCAGGTGCCGACAAGATCCTTCCAACAGCGTGATGCGCCCTGGCCTGCTGAAGCGGTGATGTTTCTTCACGAACGTCATGGGCCCAATGCTCGCTTGGCGAGGCGCGGACTCCCCAGCTTGTCTGGATCTTGTGTGAATCGATCCGATCATTTCAGCGGTCTCATGCCACCTGAAGTGTGCCAGCCATGGATCCCGGCGTGCATTTCGCACACCCGGATGGCTAGGGTTCCGCGGCACTGTCCGCTCCATCAACACGGCCGCAGGTGTACCCCGCCGCGGCGCCGACTGAAGGAGCAGCGGCCCCCGGATGCGATACAGAACGCCGACCGAATCCGCCCGTGGCAGAACCACGGAACACAAGACACAATGAAGCCTCAGAAGCGACGATCCGCCTCCAGCGTACGAGCCAAGCTCGGGCGAATCACGCAGGACCTGGGGCGCTCCAACCATCCAGCCCAAAACCATCGCCCCGACCTGCGGTGTCGCAGATCGGGGCGGTATGTGGAGCTGATGTTGCGGTATTTGAACACGCCTGACCTGCGAGAATCGGCTGCAGCAGCAGCGTTGCCCCGCCCGGCGCGGTGAATGTCGCGGCCCGTCACCAGCGGGCGCATGCCGCTTGCGACGTAAGACAATTCGTCTTACGATGGATGCATGGCCGACACGATCACCATCCGCCCCGACGCTGAGACCTCTCACGCCCTCGACATACTGACGCTCGACGGCGCGAGTCGTTCGGCCGCCATCCGCCAGGCGATCATCGAAGCCGGGATGCGCGCCGAACGCGCCGCCGCGATGAAGCGGGCCGTCTTGAACATGGACCTCGGCGAGCCCGATGGTATCGACGTCGCGCAGCTCATCGCCGCAGACCGCGAGGATGAACGCTGACATGGCGGGTTCGATCTATCTGGACTCAGCCGCTGTCGTCAAGCTCGTCCACGCCGAGAACGAGACCCGCGAGTTGCGTGAATGGCTCGACGAGCGCATCGACTCACCTTGGACGAGTTCCACTCTGCTGGAGATCGAAGCGTTCCGCGCCCTCGCACGCTACGCCCCCCATGCAGCATCCAGACTGCATCCCGTGCTCGACCTCATGAGTCTCGTCGATATCGACGCCGGCATCCGCATCCTGGCCCAGACGGTGCGCCCAGCGACAGTTCGGTCATTGGACGCCATCCACCTGGCAACAGCCCTGCGGGTCAGACCAGCGTCGTTCATCACTTACGACAAACGTCTCGCCGACGCGGCGCGGCAGGCTGGACTAGCCGTCGAGATGCCCGGCACCTGAGCCCTCCAAGACCAGCGGCCAAGCCGTGGCCCCGATCCACGGAACAACACTGGCGGCAGCACCATGGATCTTGCGCTACTTGAACACCAGACTGCACCACGCATAGGGGGTGCGGGTGGCGGAGCCCCCGCCCGCGCCGCTTGCGGCGCAGAAAACGACGAGGCGACGCGGTTCGCGCTTTCCGCGAACACACGTCGCCTGTCGGCGAGTGGAGCTTAGGGGACTTGAACCCCTGACCTTTTGTCTGCCAGACAAATGCTCTACCAACTGAGCTAAAGCCCCATCTGGTCCCCCGGTGAGATCGTTTGATCGATCTTGCTGATCTCCCCGGCGGGCGCTGCCTATATTAGCCAGAGCTGGGGTGGGATGGGAAATCGATTCGGGACCTGGGGTTTTTGGTGTGGAGGGGGCCGGGCCCCCGGGTGGGGGTCCGGCCTGGGGTGGTGCGGGTCACATGGAGTGCGGGGGGCGGGGGGTGGGTTGGGTGGGTTGGGTGCGCATGGGGCCGGTGGTGGCGCTGGCGGTGGGGTTGGGCGGGGTGGCTACGCGGGTGGTTTGGGGGCGCTTGGGGGCGGCCTTCGAGCCGGCCATGTTGGCCTTGATGGTCTGGGGGTCGGGGAGTTGGCCGTCGGGGGTCAGCTTGTCGACCATGGTGGGGAGTTTGGCGGCCATGTTCTGGGCAGCCTGCTCCGGGGTGGTGCCGGTCTTCTGGGCGATGCGTTCCATGTGCTCCTGGCCGAGGGCCTGGGTGACCTGGTCGGCGGTGACGGGTTTGTTCTCGCCCTTGCCGATCCAGGACTGGACCTGGTCGCCGATGCTGCTGTTCTTGAGCTTGTTGAAGACGTCCGTCACGCTGCCGCCGACGGTGTCGGTGAGCTGCTTCCAGAGCTTGCTCAGGTCGGGGGTGTCAGCCATGGTGATCTGCCTTTCTCGCCGAGCCCGGGACGGTTGTGCCCGGGCCATGTACGAGCTTTCGGCACGGGTGGCGGGAGTGCGCTGACGAGGACAGCCGTTCGGGGCAGGGGTGGCGGGGGCTTCGTCCGGACGGCGGGTGCTGGGGGCTGGCCGTGGGGCTAGGCTGAGGAAATGCTCCGATGTTCGGATCGCCGGCTGGTGTTCGAGGCGTCCGGTCGGGCGCCGGTGGGCGCGGTGGTCGGATGGAGGACGACAGGGAGGGCGATGGGGAGGAGAGTGAGGACTTCGAGGGGGCGGTCGGGGGGCGTTGAGGCTGCTGGCCGCTAGGGGCACATCCAGCCGCCGGTCCGTTCCGCAGGCGGTTTGGCGCACTGGTCGTCGTTCCCCGAGCTGTTCGTGTAGTCGTGATAGCGCGAGTGGGAGCCGGAATCGTCGCTCGAGTAGGCGGCGGCTGTGATGGCGGCCGCCGCTCCGGTCAGGATGGCCGCCGACCCGATGAGGGCGATGCGGCGCCGTGCGGTGGTGAATCGTGAGAACACCGGCGGGCTCCCCCGGATCGACGGAGAATCAAAGGTCTGTTTTAGCGGGCGGTTGTGCCTGGCGGCAAGTTCCCGCCGCCACCGGCACGTCTACGTCGCCCTGCCGGCGTACCAGTACTCCAGATCCGACGGTTGTACGCGCAATGCCGCGGCCAGCTTGTCCCGGGATACCGGTTCGGGGCCGGAGACCGCCATGTTGAGGACCGCCTGCAGCATGGAATTCACCACGCTGCGGGCCTTGACCAGTGATTCCAGGGCCTTCTCGTAGCCGCCCTGGTCCACGTCGCGCAGCACCATCGGCAGGCCGACGTTGACCAGGCCGGTGAGGCGTCCGCGCAGGTCCGGGTCGAGTTCGGGGGGCAGCGCCACCCGGCCGTCGGCGTAGACCTCGGCCAGGGCGGTGCCGCCCTTCTCGCGGACCATCGCGCGGACTTTGCGGTAGAGGTCGTGGCGGATCGCCGGGGAGGGCGCCGCGCCGAGGGACGCGGCGTTGTGTTCGGCGAAGTTCTGGAGGCGGCCCACCAGGGCGAGCGCGTAGTCCTTCAGCGCCCCGAGGTCGTTGATCGGCATCGGGGTCACGGCGTCCACCGCGGCGGTGGTCCACAGGGTCGCCCCGGCCTCGGCTTGGCGAGGGTCCGGGTGCGCGATGCGAATGTCGTACTCAACCCGCTCCGGGTGGAACCGTCGAGCCATGGCTTCAGCGTCGCCGACGATGGTGAAGTCCGGGTGAGCGCAGGGCGAAGGCCGAATGTTCGCGACCCCATCTCAGGGCCTTCTGAGCTGGGGATTGATCGACTTGGCGGCATGGCAGGGTGCTGTGCGACCGGCGGCCGCACGAGCGCGGTGACCGGCGTGAGACCGGTGCAGTGACCGGCGTGAGACCGGTGCGTGTGACATCGGCCACGACGTGGCCGAATTCAGTCACACCCGGCCCGCGCAATCCGTCTCGTCCATGTGAGCACGATGCAACGCCTCCGACAGCGGGTCTTCCCCGATCACTGGACGGTGTGGCTGGGCCAGATCGTCGTCTACGCCTTCGTCCTGACCATGCTCAGCGGGTTCTACCTGCTGTGGTACTACGAGCCTTCGGTCGGCCGCACGACTTATCAGGGTTCGTACGCGCCGCTGGACGGCGCCGAGATGTCCCGCGCCTACGCCTCGACGCTGAACCTCTCCTTCTCCGTGCGGGCCGGGCTCCTGGTGCGCCAGATCCACCACTGGGCCTCGCTGGTGATGATCGCGGCGTTGCTGCTGCACATGCTGCGGATCTTCTTCACCGGCGCGTTCCGTGCCCCTCGGACGGCGAACTGGCTCATCCTGTCCGGGATCCTCGCCGCCGCGATGGCCGCCGGGTTCACCGGGGCCGTGTTGCCGGACGACCTGCTGTCCGGCACGAGCCTGGCGATTATGGACGGCACGCTGAAGGCGGTGCCGTTCGTCGGGACAAATCTCTCCTCGATCATCTTCGATGGCGGGTATCCCGGCAATCCGCTGCGGTTGTTCTATCCGCTGCACGTGATCGTGCTGCCGTTGCTGCTGGTCGGACTATTGGTGCTGCACGGGATGTACGCGATGCGGCATCAGCCCGCGCAGTTCGCCGGTCCCGGGCGGAACGAGGAGAACGTGGTCGGGCTGTCCTTCAAGGTGATGGCGGTCAAGAGCGCGGGCTTGTGCTTCCTGGTCGCCGGGCTGGTGACGGTGGTCGCCGGGACCGTGCAGATCAATCCGGTGTGGAACTACGGGCCCTTCAATCCCGGTGACGCCAGCGCCGGCGCGGCGCCGTTGTGGTACCTGGGTTTCCTCGACGGCGGGCTGCGGTTGATCCCGCCGGGCTGGGAGTTCGTGTTCCTGGGGCGGACATGGACGCTGGCGGTACTGGTGCCGGTGGGTGTGGTGACGGTGTTCCTCACGGCGTTCGCGCTGTTCCCGTTCGTCGAACGCTGGCTTACTCGCGATCGGCGCGAGCACCACATCCTGGAGCGGCCGCGCAACAATCCGGCGCGGACCGCGATCGGGGTGGCGGGGATGACGTTCTACGGCGTGTTGTGGGCAGCGGCGTCCGCGGACACGGTTGCGACGCACTTCCACCTGTCAGTGGAGGAAGTGCTGCACGGGTTTCAGGTCCTGGCGGCGGTGGGGCCGGCCGTGGCATTCGACGTCACGCGACGGATCTGCCTCGGGTTGCAACGCCGGGATCGAGAGATCGCGCTGCACGGCGTGGAGTCGGGCGTGATCGTGGCGACCGAGGACGGCGGGTTCGCCGAGGTGCACCGGGCAGACGATCCCGGCGCGCGATGGGTGCGGGCGGCGTTCGAGGAACATGCTCCAGTGTCGGTTGAGGAGGAACAGGCGCGGGGGCCGCGGGCGGTGTTGGCGCGGGCGCTCTATGGGGATCGGGTCGATCCGTTGGTGCCGATCGGCGGGGCGGTGGCGACGCGTCAGGATCCTGATGCGGAACCGTGACTGCGTGGCGGCTACTACCGGTTACAGGAACCGCGCCAGTTCGCCGCGTGAGCTGACGCCGAGCTTCGGGAACGCGTTGTAGAGGTGATAGCCGACGGTACGCGGACTGAGGAAGAGCTGGGCGGCGATCTCGGCGTTGGAGGCGCCGGTGGCGGCCAGACGGACGACTTGGGCTTCCTGGGCGGTGAGTTTGGCGAGCTCGTCGATCGGCCCGTCGGGAGTCACGGCCCGGCGACCGGCACCTATGGCGGCGAGTTCGGCGGTGGTGCGCTCCAGCCAGGGCGCGGCACCGAGCTGGTGGAAGAGTTCGGCCGCGGCACGGAGGCGGTCCGCGGCTTCGCCGCGGCGGCGAGTGCGGCGGAGCCATTCGCCGTGGAGGAGGAGGGTGCGGGCATGCTCGAAGGGGCGGGTCGCAGCCTCGTGATGTTTCAGGGCTTTGCGGAAGGTCAGTTCGATGTCCTGGTCGGATTGCCGGGACGCGGCGATGATGGCGTGGCAGCGTTCGAGGACGGCTAGCGCCCACGGCCGGGCAGTGCCCGTCGCCCATTCCTCGAAACGGGGAAGGACAGCGGCCGCGCGATCCGGCTCGCCGATGCGGACGTAGGCCTCGACCAGGCTCGGGACGGCGAAGCGGGCGATGACGGTGTGTCCGGCCGGTCCGGCGAGCAGGGCGGACAGGTGGTCGGCGGCGGTTCGGTGGTCGCCGTGGCCGAGGGCGAGGAGACCGAGGGCGTAGCCGCCCCAGGATGCGCCGGGGGCGAGGCCGCCGTCGATGCCGCTGCGGGCGAGGCGTTCGCAGCGTTCTGAGTCGCCTTGGGCGGCGACGGCCAGGGAGAGGACGCCTTGTACGTGGCGTGCCCGGCGGCTGTGACCGATCGCTTGAGCGATGTGCAGAGCCTCGGCGGCGGACGCTTCAACGGCCGGGAACTGACCGAGGAAGAAGTGCGCCTGGGCTTTGAGTTGCAGAGCGTGGGCCAGCTCGCTGATATAGCCCTGGCGGCGGCACAGGTCGGCGAAGTCGTCGGCGGCGGCGAGCGCCTCGGGGTCGCCGCCGGTGCGCAGGGCCGCGAACACCGCGTAGGTGGCGGCGGTGGTGTCAGTGGCGGTGGTCTCGGCGGTACCGACGGTTCCCTGGGAGGTCGCGCGGGCGGTTGCGTGGACAGCCCTGCGGGCGGACGGCGTCGAGCCCAGGTCGGCCATCGCCGTGCGGAGCAGCGCGGGGTCGGCGGTGGCGCCGTCGAGGAGCAACTGCTCGGTGGCGCGGATGACCGAGGAGATGCGGTCGGGCGGCGCGGCGCTGTGCCGCTCGGCCGTCTCGGCGAGGCGGCGGCAGCGGCGCAGGACGTCGCCGTCGCCGGCGAACCAGGCGTAACCGGCGGCGGCGCCGAGGAGGATGAGGGCTTGGCCGGGGTCGGTGGCGACGATCGGGGGGACGGCGTCGGCGAGGAGGCGGCCGGCGATGGCGGGGTCGCCCTGCTCGAATTCGAGGGCCGCGCACACGGCGGCCAGGCGGGTGATGGCGGTGGTGATGCCAGACCCCACAACAGCACCCGGCTCCACGCCAGCGAGTAGCCGCCGGCACCGTTCCGTGAGTTGCTGCGCGCGGGGTAGTTGGCCGGCGTTGTAGGCGGCTTCGGCGGCGAGGGTGAGGCGGTGGGCGCGGAGGGTGCGGTGGGGGGTGAGGTGGGCGGCGCGTTCGTAGAGGGGGGTGGCCACTTCGGGGGCTCCGCGGTGGAGGGCGCGGGTGGCGGATTGTTCCACAAGGTGGCCGAGGTGCTCGTCGGTGCCGGTGGTGGCGGCGGCGAGGTGGTGGGTGCGGCGGTCGGCGAGGTCGGGGTGGCTGAGGGCGGCGGCAAGGGCGCGGTGGGCCGATTGGCGGGTACTGAGGGGGGCGCCTCGGTAGGCGGCGGCTTTCACCAGAGGGTGGCGGAAGTGGATGGTGCCGGAGGCGATGCGGATCAGGCCCGCTTCTTCTGCCGGTGCCAGGTCTGGGATGCCGGGAGTGGAGTCCAGGTGGGTGGCGGCGCGGGCGATGAGGTCCACGTCGGCGGTGCCGTCGGCCGCCGCGAGCGTGAGCAGCAGGCGAGTGCCGGGTGGCAGGTCCTCGATGCGATCGCGGTATGCGCTCTCAACGCGGCTGACTGCGGAGGTGGCCTCGGTGTAGAGGGTCAGCGGCGGCAGTCTGCCGGCCAGGTGTTCCGGGGCGAGCATGGCGGACAGTTCGATCAGGGCCAGGGGGTTGCCTTCGGCTTCGGCGATGATCCGGTCGCGGGCGGCCGGGGCGATGTCGCCGCGATGGTCGGCCAGGACGGCGGCGGACTGGTCGGCGTCCAGGCCGTGCAGGAACAACTCCGGCAGGCCCGTGGCCACGCCCTGCTCGAAAGGGTGCGGCTGCTCGCCGGTGCGGACGCAGAGGATGACGGCGATGCGCTCGGCGTGCAGGCGGCGTAGGGCGAACAGCAGCGCGGAGGCGGACGCCTGGTCGAGCCACTGGGCGTCGTCGACGAGACAGAGCAGAGGCTCTTCCTCGCTGAGGTCGGACAGCAGGGTCAGGACCGCGAGGCCGACGAGGAAGCGGTCGTGGCCGCCTTCGGAGGCGCCGTGGCCTAGGGCCGTGCGCAGGGCGTCGGCTTGCGGCGCGGGCAGGTCGTCGATGCGTTTGCGCACCGGGTGCAGCAGAGCGTGCAGGGCGGCGAACGGCAGGTCGGTCTCGGCCTCGGTGCCGGCGACGCGCAGCATCGGACGCGGGGCGTGCAGACGCGCGGCATGCTCCAGCAGCGAGGTCTTGCCGATCCCCGCCTCGCCGCTGATCACCAGCGCCTGGCCCTGGCCGGCCGCGGCAGCTGCCAGGAGCGCCGCCAGCCGGTGCAGTTCGTGGCCGCGTCCGCTGAGCATGGACCGAACATACCGAGGCGTGTTCCTCAGTCGCGAAGTGGCCCAGGTGCGAGCCGGCCTGGTCACGGGCCAGCCAGTCACCAGTAGACCCAGTCACTGGCAGCGCCAGTCACTCGCCGACCCAAGCTACCCCGCCACCCCGACCCGGTAGCCCGCCCATGAATCCAGGTACCCATGACAGATCCGCCGCCAGGCGCTTCACCCCTAGCCTCGAGCCGAACCGCAAGCCGGGAAACCGGCCGATCAAGGAGACCCCATGCACGTGGAACCGATAGCCGCCGTCGTCGGCGGACGAAGCGAGCCCTACGACGACGACTGGACCGTGGAGCGCGCCGTCATCCGCCTCGACGCCGACCGCTTCGGCCCCGAGGCGCTGGCCGGCCTCGCCGACTTCTCGCACCTCGAAGTGGTGTTCCAGTTCCACCTCGTCGCCGAGGACAAGGTGCAGACCGGCGCCCGCCACCCGCGCAACAACCCGGACTGGCCGCTGGTCGGGATCTTCGCGCAGCGCGGCAAGAACCGGCCGAACCGGCTGGGCGTCTCGCGCTGCCGGCTGCTGGCGGTCGACGGCCTGGAAATCCACGTCGCCGGGCTGGACGCGATCGACGGCACACCGGTGCTGGACCTCAAGCCGTACATGGCCGAGTTCGGGCCGCTCGGCGAGGTCAGGCAGCCGGCGTGGGCGACCGAGCTGATGCGCGGCTACTACTGAGCGAAGGAACAACCGTTCCAACTGCACGCTCGCCGACGGAGGGTGGCGCCGCCGGAACCGGCGACGCCACCTGGGTGCGGGCAGCTGTATCAGGACTGCGAGACGTCCACGTCGGCGGCGTTCACCCACGCCATCCGGTGGTTGAACTGGATGAGGTAGAACTGCGTGGCGCCGACGACCTCGGTGCGGTCCATCGGGGCCGAGCCGTCGATGCTGTAGGCGAACCAGTACTCGCCGTGGACAGCGGGTCCAGCGGTGACGTAGGACTGCCCGGCCGGGATCGAGTACTTCGTCAGCAGCCTCGGCGTGCGCAGGTCGACGGCCGCGATCGGCGCGGGGTAAGCCGAGGCCTCGGGGGCGGCGGTCGCGTAGACCGGGATCGCGGCGCGCCCGGTCTTCGGCTTGACGACGGTCGCGGTGGACGGCAGCGCGGCGAAGTCCGTCCACGGGCTGGCGAACCAGGCCTCGCGGCCGCCGTACCAGACGCCGGTCCAGACCCCGTCCCGGGTGATCCTGCGGTCGGCGACCACGAACTTCTGCCCGGTCACGGCCTTGTCGCCCCAGTCGGAGGCCGCGTCGGTACCGGCCGAGCCGTCGGCGTGCAGATACGGCTCGGACAGCAGCGGCGCGTTCGGGTCCGGGGCGGTGCGCAGCCAGACGAAGTTCGAGGGCTGCCACGGCTGCTCGCCGCACTGGCCCGGGGTGCTGCCCGGCGTCGGGTCGTTGGCCTCGGTGCAGCCGGAGACCACCTGCAGGTTGCCCCGGAAGTTCGGCTTCACGACCACGACCGAGCCCAGCGGGTTGAAGGCCGGATCGGCCAGGCGCGCGGCGCCGGCCTGGTCGGTCTGGGCACTCCGGTCGTCGCCGGCACCGCCCGGGTGAGCGCCGATCGGAAACGACGGCAGGATCGGGGCGCCGAGCAGGTCCATGAAGTGCGACCAGTCCCAGTACGGTCCCGGATCCCAGTGCTGGGTGGTCTGTGCGGCGTCCCGGGAGCCCGGCACCTCGTCATGGCCGATGATGTGCTGGCGGTCCAGCGGGATGCCGTACTTCCTGGACAGGTAGCGCACCAGCTCGGCGGTGGTCTCGTACTGCGCCTCGGTGTACCAGTTCGCGCCGTGGATCGCCCAGCCCTCGTGTTCGATCGAGATCGAGTGCTGATACACCGACCAGTTCGCCGAGTCCCAGGCGATGTCCTGCGTCGGCACCATCTGCGTGACATGGCCGTCGGCGGACCGGATCACGTAGTGGGCCGAGGCGTAGGCGACGGGGTTCTGGAACCAGTTCACCGAACCGGCGAAGCCGCCCTCGGTGTCGTGGATCGTGATGTAGCGGATCTGCGAGTGCCGCGGCCGGTCCGCCGGATCGTAGTTGCCGTAGCTCGACAGATCCGACGGGTCGTTCAGCGCCAGCGCGGCCGGGACGTAGTCGCATCCGAGGTGCGCCGGGCACTCCGGCAGCGCCGTCCCGTTCTCAGAGGTCGCCTTCGCTCCCGTGCGCGCTGCCGGCGCCGGTCCGAGCAGATGCAGCGCACTGAGAGAGGCGGCGTCCGTCTTCACCGTCGGGTCGCCCACGACTGTCACGCCCCCGGCGTCGATCCCGGCGCGGACGCCGTTGAAGACGCGGTCGGCGAACTGCTGCGCGGTGGCGGTGTCGCTGGCGCCGCTGTATTCGGCGACAGCCGAGTACCAGGCGCCGGCCTCCGCAGGAGTCTTACCTCCGTTGAGGTTCTTGGCGTAGGACGCGAGCAGCGCGGCGCCAGCACGGATGTTCAGCGTGTCGTCACGCTTGACGTCCGCGACGTCGGCACCGATCAGCTTGGCGGCGGTGCGTACGGTGTTCAGCTTGGGGTCGGCGGCGATCCGCGCGGCCTTGACGCTGTCCGGGTCAATGCCGTCGAGGGCGGCGGGCGTGATCTCCGTGAGCTGCATGATGCCGTAGCCGCCGGACGTGGACGGCGCGCCGCCATGCGCGTTGAAGGCGGATTCCTGGTAGGCGAGGGCTTCCAGGACTGCCAGGGGGACGCCGGATTCGCCGGCCGCAGCGGTGAAGGCGGTTTGCAGGCCTCCGCCACCGGGGTGCGGGACCGCCGCCGCACCCGCAGTCGGCGCGGCGGCGGCCACGGCGGTCACAGCCAGGGTGAGCGCGCACCCGGCGGCCCACAGGGCCGTAGCCCTGCGCAGTGGAGCACGACGGTCCTTGTCATTGCTCAGCATGATTCTCCTGTGATGGAGGCGCCAGCGGGGGTTTCCCCTTCACCGGCGCGCGCGGGGAGCGCAACATGTCGCATGCAGTAAATCACAGTCCTGCGTTCGTGCATCCTTGTTGACCCGGCGCGTCGGATCTCGTAGTGCGAAACCTTGTCCGGACGTTGACGCGGGCCCTAACTTCGGATGAACAAAAATCCGAACCGAAGGAGTCGTCATCTCATGCTCGACACCCCAGTGAAGCGCTCGTCCCGCAAGGTCGCGGTGCTCGGCGCCGTCGCCGCCGCGGCGGTGCTGGCCGGCGGCGGACTGGCGCTGGCCGACTCCGCGCCGCGCACGGACAAGCAGATCACGAACATGACCACCGAGGTCGCCAACATCAAGGCCTACTATGGCGACACCGTGGACGCGGCCGGCGAACACTGGCCCTCGGCACAGAGCAACTACGCGATCCAGGTGGGGGGAATCGAGGCCAAGGCTGAGAAGTACCTCGCGGCCAAGGCGAAGCACGACGACGGGACGAAGAAGGCCATCGTCCTGGACGTGGACGACACGTCACTGTCGACGTACAACTACGAGCTGGAGACGACCTTCGTCTACACCCCGGCCAGCAACGCGCAGTACATCGCGACGAAGACGATGCCGGCGGTGTTCGGCATGAACGCGCTGGCGGCGAAGGCCGAATCGGAGGGCTACACGGTCTTCTACATCACCGGCCGTCCGGAATCACAGCGTTCGTACACCGAGGCGAACCTCGGCGCGGTCGGCTTCCCGGCGGCCGGCGCGCAGAACCTGTTCATGAAGAACAAGGACAACCCGCCGGCCTACCTGCCTTGTGGCGCCACGTGCACGACCACGCAGTACAAGAGCGGCACCCGCGCTCACATCGAGAGCCTGGGCTACCGGATCGTGGCGAACTTCGGCGACCAGGAGAGCGACCTGGCCGGCGGGAACGCGGACAAGACCTTCAAGATCCCGAACCCGATGTACTTCATCCCGTAGGCCGCAGGTCGGTTCAGGTCGTTCATCCCACAGCTGAGGACGCAGCTGAAGATGCGACCGAGGACGCAGCTGAAGACGGCGCGGCGCCGACTCCGCCAGAGCGGCGCCGCGCAAGACGTCCGGAGAACCGGTAGCCCGCCACAGTGACGGCCAGCACGGCGGCGGTCTCGACGGTGCCCTCGATCCAGGTCGCGGTCGAGGCGTGCTTCGGGCCGAGCTTGGGGAGTTTCGCAGGCTTGCCGGTGGCGGCGGAGCCGGCGGCGGCGTGCTTGGCCGCGTCGGCCTGGAACGCCTGGTTACGCGCCGAACCATGCAAGAACGGCGCGACGAACAGCAGCGCCAGCACGATGACCACTTCGGCGCCGACGACCGCCGGGAAGCGGCGCACCAGCAGTGTGCGCAGCGGCCGCTCGTCCCCGGCGGCGCGCAACGCCTCGATGCGCGGGTGCAGCCAGAACTGGTTGGCGGCGCCGAGGACGAGCAGGCTGCCGAACAGCAGGATCTTCACTCCGAGGACGCGTCCGTACATGGTCGTGAACAGCTGCGACGGGCCGTCGACGTGCTCCCAGTACAGGAACAGCCCGGACAGCGCGATCGCCGCGACGCAGCTCATCGCGGCCGCGGAGAAGCGGCGGATCGCCGCGGACCAGAAGCCGGAGTCCAGGCCGCCGCGCGGCACGAGCAGGACCAGGCCGATCAGGCCGCCGACCCACACGCCGCCGCCGATCAGGTGCAGCATCCACATGCAGGTCTCGAACACACCGCGGCCCCAGTCGGCGGGCGCCTTGGCCGGGAACCGCGTGGCGCCGAGAGCTATGACGCCGAAGGCCAGCGCCGTGGTGAGCGCAGTCGTGAGCACCGTGGTGGTGCGCCGCGTGCCGCTGCTGCGGTTGAGTGCCACCGGCAGCAGCACGAGGGCGCCGAGCAGGGGCAGGAACGTCTCCAACCCCGCGAGCAGTCCGGCGGTCGAGCCGTCGAAGAGGTCGCCCCAGGCGCTCGCGAAGTCGTAGCCGGAGTTGGTGCGGGCGTGGTCGGTGAGCACGGCCGGGAAGGCAAGCGCCCCCGCCACTATCGCCGCCCAGGACAGTCGGATCCGTACGGTCCGCGCGGCTGCTTCGCCTTGATTCCGTGCCGGTCGGGCGAGCAGAAGCGTGAGCGCGGCGAGTCCGACGAGCGACATCAGCGTCACCCAACTCGTCCAGGACACGGCGCTGTCCTCGAACGAGCCGAGCGGCGTGGAGGGCGCCGGAGCGGCGGTGGCGGACGCGGGTGACAGGGACGACGGCAAGGAGACCCCCGGGGTCGTGGTGACGAGAACGAGGGTTAGGTTAGCCAAACCTAAGTTACTTCTGTCAACTGCTCCCCTTCCGCTACGCCTCGCCGGTCAAGTGCGTGAAGACCTTGGAAAGCAGAGCGTTGAGCTGCGCGCGCTCCTGCGCGGTGAGGGGTTCGAGCACCGCCTCTTGGACGGCGGCGGCCTCGGCATCCAACTCCGCCAGCAGCGCGCGGCCGGCATCGGTGAGCGTCACGGTCACGCGGCGTCGGTCCGCGGAGTCGCGGACCCGATCGACGCGGCCGTCCTCGGCCAGTTCGTCGAGGATCTTCGCCATGTCGCTGGGATCGACCGCGAGGCGGACGGCCAGTTCCCGCTGCGCGTGCGGCCCGAAATCGGACAGTGCGGCCAGGACCGCGTGATGCCACAGGCGCAGGCGGCGCTCGGCGAAGCGCGCGGCCAGCCGGGAACGCGCGGTCTTGCCGGTGCGCGACAGCAGGTAGGTGGTCAGCGCGGTGAGCGAGGGCGGGGACGCCTGCGGGTCAATCATGGTAAGACTATAGGCGGCTACCTATGATGGGTACTCACCCACTAATTTCGCTCGCAGGGAGGACCTGATGGATGCGCTCTATCCCCGGCTGCTGGTGGACCGGTTTCCGGAGATGTTCGAGTTCTACCGGGCCGTGTTGCCGACACTGATCGGGGCGAAGCTGGTCAAGGGCACGGCGGACGGCTACTACGCGAACTGGGATGTGGACGACCAGGCCGCGCTGGTGTTGATCGCGCGGGCGGGGATGGCCGCGGTGCTCGGCGAGGAGGACGCGGCCGGTGGCCGTGCTGGCGCGGGTGCTAGTGCCGGCGCTGATGCTGGTGCCGGCGCTGATGCCGGCACCAGCGGCCCGCGCGAGAACGTCATGTTCGTGTGCCGGGTCGACGACGTCGATGCCGGGGCGGAGCTGTGCGTGCGCCACGGGGCGACGCTGGTCGCACCGGCCACCGACCGTCCGGACTGGGGTCCGACGCTGCGGACCGCGCACCTGCGGGATCCGGAGAGACACCTGATCGAGCTGCAGTCGTACGAGGGCTGACGCTGCGATCGGCGGCGGCACCTCTCCAATCGCATGCAGTGTGACGCCCGCCGCATCCGAGTCGAGAGGCGTCGCGGGGAGTGTTACCGTCCACCCATGTCCACGCCCGCCTCGTCCGCCGCCGGCCGCGGCGAGTCGCGCTCGGGCATGCGGGACGCGCTGGTCGCCGCCGCGATCACGCTGTTCGAGGAGCGCGGCTTCGACGCGACCACGGTCGACGACATCGTGGCCCGGGCCGGCGTGGGGCGCCGTTCCTTCTTCCGCTACTTCCCCTCGAAGGAGTCGGTGGTGTTCCCCGACCACGAGGGGGCGCTGCGGCGGATGTCGGAGTTCTTGGCCGACGAGGCCGGCTTCGAGCAGGACCCGGTCGCGCGGGTCTGCGACGCGGCCCGGATGGTGCTCGCGATGTACGCCGCCGACCCCGCGTTCTCGCTGGCGCGCTACCGGCTCACCCGCGAGGTCCCCGCGCTGCGGACGCACGAGCTGGCGGAGGTGCGGCGGTACGAGAGCGCGCTGGCGGCGTTCCTGCGCGCGCGGTACGCCGGACGCGCCGACGGCGGCCTGCGCGCGGACGTGGTGTCCGCGGCCGTGGTCGCCGCGCACAACCACGCCCTGCGCAGCTGGCTGCGCTCCGGCGGGCAGGGCGACCCGGCCGAGGTGGTGGAGCACGCACTGGAGTGGGTGCGGGCCACGTACTCCGACGAGGTGCCGTCGGCGCCGCGTGGCGCCGAGGCGGAGGAGGACGTGCTGGTCGTGGTGGCGCGGCGGGGGACGCCGATGTGGCGGGTCGCGCAGCAGGTTCAGGAAGCGCTGAGCTGAGGCTCGCTCGGCTGTCGCGCTAAGCACGCGGCCGCATGCCGCGTCCCCGCTCCGGCGGGTCCGGATACGCCACGCGGCTGACGATCGCCGAGGGCTCGTAGGCGAACAGCCCCCACACCGCCGCGACAGTCGGGTGAGCTGGATCGGCCTGGTACGCCAGCCAGCATGCCCAGCGCCCGCGCAGCGTGAACCAGCACTGGATGTGGCCGGGGTACCAGCGTCCGTCGATGCGCACCCAGATCGCGTTCTCGCGCGGCTCCACCCGTTTGGCGTCTCGGGGCGGCCGTTGCAAGCGCCGCGCGTCCTGCCACGGCCCGCTCAACTCGGGTAGACGCGCAGCCGGCCGGCCCCGTCCTCCTCCACCCGCAGCCGCACGCGGCCCAAGGCGTGCCGCAAGCGCGCGGACACGTCCGGGCCGGCCAGTCCCTCGACGACGACCACTGCCAGCCGCGCGTCGATGTGGACGGCGGCGGGGAAGGCGTCGAGCCGGTCGACTTCGGAGGCCACCGCTCGGGCAAGGGGGATGAGGGGTTCCACGCCTCCGGATCTTACTCGAACAAACGTTCGCATCAAGAGCGGCTGCGTAAGATCGTCGCCATGGCACTGCGACCCGTGATGGTGAACATCAAGGCCGTTGACGGCCCGGCGGTCGGCCGGTTCTGGGCGGAGGCGCTCGGCTGGAGTGCCCGCAGTCCCGGCGTGACCACCTACGTCGGGCCGTCAGGCGAGCTGGTCTGGCCGGATCCGGTGGCCATCGGCATCGACGTGGTTCCCGTGCCGGAGCCCAAGACGACGACGAAGAACCGCGTGCACCTCGATCTCGCCACCACTTCCCCGACCCACCAGGCAGAGTTGGTCGCGCGACTCCTGACTCTCGGTGCGAGGCCGGCTCACGTGGGCCAGGGCGAAGTGCCGTGGACGGTCCTGGCCGATCCGGAGGGCAACGAGTTCTGCGTGCTCGAGCCTCGGGAGGTCTACCGGGACACCGGACCGGTCGCCGCGGTGGTGGTCGACTGCGCGGACCCGCGGGCCATGGCCGGGTTCTGGAGCGAGGCGATCGACTGGACCTTGCACGAGGTCACCGACGATCAGGCGGTGTTCCGTTCGGCCAAGGGTGTCGGCCCGTACCTGGAGTTCATCCGCACCCCCGACGAGAAGACCGTTCCTGACCGCGTCCATCTCGACCTGCTGCCGTATCCCGGTGACGGCCAGGCGGCGGAGGTGGCCAGGCTACGCGACCTCGGCGCGGCCGACCTCGACGTCGGCCAGGGCGACGTTCCCTGGACCTGTCTGACCGACCCGGAGGGCCACGAGTTCTGCGTCCTCGTCGTGTCCTGACGTCCGGCAACGGTCGAGAAAGCCGGCTTCCGGCGCCGCCGAGCGCTTGGCCACCTGGCCCCGGCGTGCGGGGGCGGCGGGTCCACTGGCGACAACGGCGTCCATGCACACATGGTCGTCGGCGCTGCGCGGTGCCGTCGGTCGGCCACGCTGCACAATGGTGGCCACGACCAGAACGAGACCTGATTCGCCGGAGGTGCCGCGATGAGGCGAAGCGCCGGGGTGCTGCTGTATCGGATCGAGGAGGGTGAGCTGCGGGTGCTGCTGGTGCATCCGGGCGGCCCGCTGTTCACGAAGCGGGATCTGGGGTGGTGGTCGATTCCCAAGGGCGAATACCTCGAGGATGAGGACCCGATCATGGCGGCGGTGCGGGAGCTGCGTGAGGAGACCGGGGCCGAGGTGAACCTCGATGAGCTGATCGAGCTCGGATCGGTGCGGCAGAAGAGCGGCAAGGTGGTCACCGGTTGGGCCGTCGAGGCGGACTTCGATGTGTCGGTACTGGTCAGCAATATGTTCGAGCTCGAGTGGCCGCCGCGGTCCGGGGTGATGCGGGAGTTCCCGGAGGTGGACCGGGCCGAGTGGTTCCCGGCGGAGATGGCACGGAAGAAGATCAACAGCGCGCAGGCCGAGTTCATCGATCGGTTGGAGGCGCTGTTGGCGAACGGGGCCGGCGCGGAGGCTGAAGCCTAGTCCCAGCGGACTGGCAGGTGCTTCAGTCCGTTCTGGAAATTCGACGTCAGACGTACCGGTTCCCCGGCCAGCCGGATCCGCGGCATGCGAGTGAGCACCTGGATGAGTATCGCCCGCATCTGGGTCTTCGCCAGGTGCGCGCCGAGGCAGTAGTGCGGCCCGAAGCCGAAGCTGACGTGGTCGTTGGGGCTGCGGCCGACGTCGAAGCGGTCGGGGTCGGAGAAGACGGTCTCGTCGCGGTTCGCGGAGGCGTGGTAGACCACGACCTTCTCCCCGGCGCGGATCTGCACTGATGCCGAACCATCTCGTCCGCTAAGGGTGACGTCGCAGGTGGCGGTGCGGCGGAAGTGCATCACCGGCGGCCAATAGCGCAGCATCTCGTCGATCGCCGAATCCAGGAGGGTTTCGGGGTCTCGGCGCAAGCGGTCGAACTCCTCGGGGTGCCGGAGCAGGCAGAGCAGGCCGCCTGGGATGCCGTTGCGCAGGGTCTCGTTGCCCGCGACCGCGAAGAGGAAGAACATGTTCTCGAACCCGTCGTCGGTGAGGCCTTCGGCGAGGAGGCGGCCGACGATGCCGCCGCCGTCTGCGGTGTCGCTGTCGCTGCCACCGGCGCCGGTCTTGCCGCTCTCGCGCTCCGCCAGACCATGTGCGTACGCGTACATATCCGCCAGCCCGGCCCGCGACCGCGGGTTGACCGGCCGGCCGTCCGGCCAGGTCGCCGACGCCGGCCGCGCGTCGAGCGCCGAGCGGCCCAGCGGGCTCAGCGCCTCGGCGTCGGCGGTGCTCAGCCCGGCATAGTCCGCGTCCTGATAGCCGATCACCCGGTTGGCC
>JABFWL010000589.1 GCA_013362315.1 Catenulispora sp.
GCATGGCGCCGCAGCGCTGAGCGCGCCGGCCCCGAGCCCTCCCACTGAGCCGTTCGCGCGGTCCGGACCGCCGTCCCCCCGCCGGTAGGCTGAAGGGATGGACAGCACGCCCCCCTCTGACGTTCCGACCGGCGCCGAACACCGCCGCGGCCTGTTCAAGGCCGGAGACCAGGTTCAGCTCACCGACGCCAAGGGCCGGATGAGCACCATCACCCTGCAAGCGGGTAAGCAGTACCACACGCACAAGGGCTCCTTCGACCACGACGAGCTGATCGGCTCGCCGGAGGGCGTGGTGGTGAAGACCTCCGGCGGCAACGAGTACCTGGCGCTGCGGCCGCTGCTGTCGGACTTCGTGCTGTCGATGCCGCGCGGCGCGGCGGTGGTGTATCCGAAGGACGCCGGGCAGATCGTGCAGATGGCCGACATCTTCCCCGGCGCCCGGGTCGTGGAGGCCGGCGTCGGCTCCGGCGCGCTGACCTGCTCGCTGCTGCGCGCGGTCGGGGACAGCGGCCTGGTGCACTCCTACGAGCGCCGTGAGGAGTTCGCGGAGATCGCCGCGAAGAACGTCCGGTCCTTCTTCGGCGCCGAGCACCCGGCGTGGCAGCTGACCATCGGCGACCTGGCCGAGAAGCTGGCCGACGAGGAGGTCGACCGGGTGGTGCTGGACATGCTGGCGCCGTGGGACTGCGTGGACGCGGTCGCCGAGGCGCTGGTGCCCGGCGGTGTGGTCTGCTGCTACGTGGCCACCACCACGCAGCTGTCGCGGACCGTGGAGACGCTGCGCTCGCACGGGGCGTTCACCGAGCCGCAGCCGTGGGAGTCGATGGTGCGCGGCTGGCACGTCGAGGGCCTGGCGGTGCGCCCGGACCATCGGATGATCGGCCACACCGGCTTCCTGGTGACGGCCCGCCGGCTGGCCGACGGCGTCACCCCGCCGGTGCGGCGCCGCCGGCCGTCGAAGGGCGCCTACGCCGCGGACTACCTGGCCGAGGGCGCCACGCCGGCCGACGGCACGATGCCGGACCCGGAGTTCAACGAGGACGGCACCGTGACGTCGAGCGTCGCGCGCCGGGTACTGCCGTAGCTGTGGCCGGCGGCACCCGGGCATGACGGTGTTGGACCAGCCCTGCTGGGTTAGGGGCTGGCCAACATCCCAGGACATCACAAGATCACGAATATAAGAAGCCTTGTAGCGTACTGTTCACCGAAACGTCTCCGGAGCGTCATCGAGGCCCGCGACAGTTTCACCCCGTGACCATCGCGACCGAGGCCTCCCAGGCCGCCGCCGCGCCGGCTCGCCCCCAGCGGCGCGGCCCGGCCCGAGACTTCCGCGCCACCCGCTGGGGCTGGGCCTACTCGGCCCCGGCGGTGCTGGTGTTCCTGGCCTTCGTGATCGTCCCGACCGGGTACACGTTCTACGTCTCGCTGTGGAAGTGGAACGCGCTGAACCCGGCGCTGTCGAAGTTCAAGGGCCTGGGCAACTACCAGCGGCTGTGGGACGCCACGCAGCCGACGTTCCTGAGCAGCCTGTGGCACTCGCTTTACTTCACCGGGGCGATGGTGATCGGCGGCACGGCGATCTCGCTGGCGCTCGCGCTGCTGCTGCAGCGCGGCGGCGCCCTGCTGAACGGCACCCGGGTGGCGGTGTTCCTGCCGCACGCCACGCCGGTGATCGCCACGTCGATGATCTGGACCTGGATCTTCAACTACAAGTTCGGCCTGGCCGACTGGGCCCTGCACAGCCTGCACCTGCCGACGTCGCAGTGGCTCCAGTCCTCGTCGTCGGCGATGCCCGCGGTGGTGATCTACAGCCTGTGGCATGAGGTCGGCTTCACGACCGTGGTGTTCCTCGGCGGCCTGGCGATGCTGTCCGACGAGCTGTCGGAGGCGGCGCGGGTCGACGGCTGCTCGGCGTGGCAGGAGTTCTGGCACGTCACCTGGCAGCAGCTCAAGCCGGTCACGGTGTTCGTCGTCGCCATCACCGCGATCACCTCGCTGCAGGCGTTCACGCAGTTCTACCAGCTGGCCAACGGCGGTCCGGCCTATGCCACCACCACGCTGAGCTACCTGGTCTACGAAGAGGCCTTCGTGTTCAGCGACACCGGCTACGGCGCGGCGCTGGCCGTGGTCCTGTTCGCGGTCACCGTCTTCTTCACGCTCGTCCGGCGGCGTACCGCCTCCGGTGACTCGCACGCGCTCGTCTGAGCATCCCACTGCAGGTCTCACGCAGTTCCCACCGCAGTTCCCATGCTGTTCCCACCCCTCGAAACGGGAGAGTCCAACAACCATGCGTAAGCGCATATCCGCGGCCGCGGGCCTGGCCGCCCTCGCCTTGACCGCGACCGCCTGCGCCGGCGGCGGCACCTCTACGCCGAAGTCCGACGCCGCGGCCGGCGCCAAGAGCACCGGCGGCACCGGCACCGGCACCGGCACTGGCACCGGCACCGAGCTCGCCGTCCCCACCGGCCCGGTCACCATCACCTTCGAGGAGGCGATGACGATCGGCACCCTGAAGCCGGCGATGGACAAGCTGGTCGCGGACTTCCAGGCGAAGTACCCGAACATCACCGTCAAGCTCCAGGGCGAGCCGGACTACGCGACGATGTACACCAAGGAGAAGGCCGAGGTGCAGGCCGGGAACGCCCCGACCATCGGCCAGGCCTACGAGAGCTGGGCGTCCTACTTCCAGTCCTCCGGGGTGCTGGCCCCGATCAGCGAGCTGGCCGGCACCGACACCCCGCCGCAGCTGTCCACGTTCTACAAGGGCATCCAGGACGACACCAAGCTGCCCGACGGCAAGACCTGGATGTGGCCGTTCAACAAGAGCGTGCTGATCCTCTTCTACAACGCGGACCTGATGGCCAAGGACGGCCAGAGCGAGCCCAAGACCTGGGACGACTACGCCAGCGTCATGAAGGCGGTCTCCAAGGACGGCGTCACCGGCTCCACCATCGACCCGGGCTCGGCCACCGCCGCGGCCTTCGGCACGCAGTGGTTCGAGATCCTGGCCAAGGCCAACGGCGCGGCGCTCTACGACAAGGACGGCACGCCGCACCTGAACGACCCGAACGTCGTCAAGGCCCTGCAGTACATGAAGGACCTGAAGGACGCGAACGCGCTCGCCACCGGCAAGAACTACCCCGGCGAGACCGCGCTCGGCGCCCAGAAGGGCATGTTCGACATCTCCTCGGCCGCCGGGTACGGCTTCGAGAACAAGACCGTCGGCGGCAAGTTCAAGCTGGGCATCACCGCGCTGCCGGCCGGCCCGGCCGGCGCCGTCAACGAGCTGACCGGCACCAACATCGTGGTCTTCAAGTCCGCCAGCGCCGACCAGAAGGCCGCGGCCTGGGCGTTCCTGAAGTTCATCACCAGCCCCGAGGAGCAGGCCGGCTGGGCCGCCACCTCCGGCTACCTGCCGGTGACCAGCCAGGCGCTGGACCAGCCGGCCCTGAAGGACTTCATCGCCAAGAACCCCTACGAGACCGCCGCGGTCTCCGAGCTGGACACCGCGTTCGCGCTGCCCGGCTTCTCGTGGATCTTCAAGTGCCAGGGTTACGAGGCCACCGCGATCCAGGAGGCGCTGGAGAACGGCAAGCAGCCCGCCGACGCCCTGGGCACCGCGCAGTCCGCCTGCGCCGCCGCGAAGGCGCAGGGGTGAGCCGGGGGTGAGCGGACCCCGCGCCTCCCGCGGCATGGCGGGCGCCAGCCGCGCCGGGCGTTACGCCCGGCGCGTGCTGGCCGTCCTCATCGGCGCCGCCTTCGTCTTCCCGTTCTACTGGACGGTCGTCATCTCGCTCGGCCGTCCCGGCGAGTTCAGCAGCTTCCCACCGGTGCTGCTGCCGCACTGGGACTGGTCGAACTGGTCCCGGGCCTGGCACTCGGCGCCCTGGCTGCGCCTCTTTGGGAACACCGTCCTGATCGCCTCATGCACGGTCGTGCTGTGCCTGGTCACCTCGTTGCTGGCCGGCTTCGCCTTCGGCGTGCTGCGCTTCCCGGGGCGCAAGTTCCTGTCGCTGGTCGTGCTCTCGGTGCTGATGATGCCCGGCACGGTGCTGATCATCCCGGACTACGTGCTGGCCAACGACCTGCACCTGCTGAACACCTACTGGATCCAGATCATCCCGTGGGGTGCCAGCGTGTTCGGGATCTTCCTGGTCCGGCAGTTCTTCCTGACCATGCCCGCCGAGATCCTGGACGCCGCGGCGCTGGACGGCGCCTCGCGGCTGCGGTTCCTGCGCTCGATCGGCATCCCGATGGTCCGCCCGGCGCTGGTGATCATCGCCATCAACGTCTTCCTGGGCTCGTGGAACTCGTTCCTGTGGCCGGTGATCATGACGAACACCAACATGGAGTCCGGCGACACGGTGCAGCCGATCGAGGTGGGGCTGTCCACGTTCGCCAGCGCCGAGGGCACCGACTTCCCGGGCCTGGCCGCGGCGGTCACTTTCACCACCTTGCCGGTCATGATTTTCTTCCTGCTGCTCCAGCGGCAGTTCATCCGGGGCGCGCTGTCGGCGGCGGGAGGCGTGCGTGGTTGAGAACATCCAGGACATCCGAGAGACCCAAGGCGCTCAAGGCGCTCAAGGCATCACCGCACCGCGCAAGCCGCTCCTGATCGTGGACTTCGACGGGACCGTCTACCGGGACGACGCGCCGGTGCGGTTCTACGCCGAGCGTGCCGCCGCGACCCTGCCGGCGCCGGCGCGCGCCCGGATGCTGGAGCTGTTCGAGGCGTATCTCGGCGCCGGCGTGGCCGCTGCCGCCGGTGCGGCCGATGAGGCCGAGGCCGAGGCGCTGCGCGGCTCGGTCGACGCCTGGGGCGCGGCCATGGCGCTCGGGACGCTGCACGGCGTGACCGCAGCCGCACTGCAGGAAGCCTTCCTGGCCAGCCGCACATTCATGCTGACCGCGGAGTGCGCGGTCACGGCGGTCCCGGCGCTTGTCCAGGCGTTCCAGGAGCTGCGCGGCACGGTACGCATCGTGCTGGCCACCAACAGCCCGGCCGAAGGGCTGGCGCCGCTGCTGGACCGGCTGGGCGTCGCCGGCCTGTTCGACGAGGTACTGCCCGGCGCCGACAAGCCGCGCGGCCTGCGGCGCTGGATCGCCCGGCAGGTGGACGCCCGGCCGGCCGGCGAGCTGTTCTCCATCGGCGACCACTACTTCAACGAGATCGAGCCCGCGGTCGAGATCGGCGCCCGGGGTGGCTACATCGACCGGTTCGGGCGCGCCGACGGGCCGGCGACGGTGACCGCCGCCGTGGTCGAGGACATCCTGCCCGGCATCGCCACCTGGGCTCGTTCAGTCATCCGCTAGGCAGAGAACGCAGAGAACACGGAAGAGAACGCGTATATCCATGGCAACAACCGTCGAGTTCTGGGGCGGGGTCGGCGTGATCGGCTCCAGCAAGGTCCTGATCACCGAGGGCGACCACCGCGTCCTGCTCGATTTCGGCCTCGACATCCCGCGCGGCACCGACCTGTTCCGGCCGCCGGTCGTGCCCCGGCCGCAGCGCTACCTCGCCGACCGGCTGCGGGTCGGCGCGGCGCCGCGGCTGCCCGGTGTGTACGACCCGGCGATGCTGGAGCCCGGTGACCCCCTCGGCGAGCCCGGGCCGGCGACGGCGGTGTTCGTCTCGCACGCCCACATCGACCACTGCGGCCTGGTGGGCACGCTGCGGCCCGGGATCGAGGTGCACGCCTCCCTGCCGACCATCGGCCTGCTGCGGGCGCTGGCGGCGGCCGGGGACGGCCTGCCGGGCGGGGAGCCGGACTGGCGGCCGCTGGCCGACGAGACGCCGCTGGCGTTCGGGCCGCTGAGCGTCGAGCGGATCACCGTGGACCACGACGTGCCCGGCGCCAGCGGCTACCTGGTGACCACTTCCGACGGCGTGCTGGCCTTCACCGGCGACATCCGCTTCCACGGCCGGGCGCCGGAGCGGTCCTGGCGGCTGGCCGAGCGGGCCGCGGGCTGCGAGATGTTCGTCACCGAGGGTACGGCCCTCGGGCTGCCGGCGTTCCCGGGGCCGGTGCGGACCGAGGACGACGTGGTGCGCGACTTCGCCGCCGCGCTGGAGGCGGCCGGCCGGGACCTGGTGCTGCTGGCGATGTACCCGCGCGACCTGGACCGGGTCCGGGAGTTCATCGACGCCGCCGGGGCCGCCGGGCGGTGGATCGTGTGGGATGACGCGGTCGCGGCCTTCCTGCGGGAGTTGGGCGTCGCGGGCGTGCTGGCGTACTCCGAGGTGGGGCTGTCCGGCCTGCGGGACAACCCCGGCGGCTTCGTCTACCAGCCGGACCTGCGCGATCTGCGCGGCATCCCGGACCTGGCCGATCTGCCGGTCGGGGCCGGGACGGTGTGGCTGCACGCGAACGGCGAGCCGCTGGGGCCGTTCGAATCGCGCTGGGAACTGTTCGTGGAGTGGCTGGCGGTGCTCGGCATCCCGCTGCGCCGGATCGGCGCCTTCGGCCACGCCACCGCCGACGACCTGCACACCCTGGTGCACCGGGTGGCGCCGCGGACCGTGGTGCCGATCCACACCGGCGCCCCGGAGCGGCTGCACCCGGTCGGCGGTCCGGTCCGGCTGCTGGCCGAGCCGGCGCGGGCCTACGACCTCGGCGGCCGCCCGCTCTGAGGAGCCGGCAGCCGGCTCAGACAACCGGCTCTGAGGCCGGCTCTGAAGGCGGCCGGAAATCCGTCCCGCATGATCTGGAACCACCGCGGGGTGTGGGACGTCCATCAGCCGAGGACGCGCCGCCGGGGGTGGCGGCGCCCCTCTTCGGGTGTGGGACGGCGGGGATGGGCGGCGGCGGGAACTGGTGCCGAGCTGGGGCGGAACCGGTCTCCCGCCGCCGGGTATGGGCGATCTGTACTGTACTGTCTGGAATAGGCGATCTGCGCCCTCGGGATGGGATCTGCGCCGTCAGGATGAGATCTGCGCCGTCAGGATGAGATCTGCGCCGTCAGGATGAGATCTGTGGCGAGGGCGGGTGTTCTTATCACTTTTTTACTCTTTGCTCGAACCCGGCACCGGGTTGTGCGCCGTTGTTTACGGCAGGAGAACCACCGGCCGCGGTTATCCGTTGATCCACTGGCGGCCAGATGCAAGGATCGGGGCGATAGCTCCGGACCGGCTCCACATAACCAGCCGAGTGAGGGGGAATCGTGATGACGAAAGACCATGTTGTTCCTACGACCGAGACCCGGGTTCCGGACCCGCGCCGTGGGACGCGCCCGGCCTCGGCGGCAAGTGCACAACATTCGGCGGTTTCAAGAACGCCTCCGCGGCGCAGGAAGGCAGCAAGGAAGTTCTTGATGATCGCAGCTTCCGGCGGGAGGTGAGGACCGTGCCAGCACACGACGACGACATCCGCGAGGGCAGTGGGCGCTCGGCGCGGGGTTCGGAGGACCTCGCTGCCCAGGTCACGTACCTGGAGCAGGAGATCGCCGTCCTTCGGCGCAGACTCCGGGACACGGCGGACGCCCCACGGGGCGGCCGGGCCGTGGAGGAGCGCATCAACGAGCTGCAGGCCACCGTGGCCGGGCTCACGAGCCAGAACGAGCGCCTGGTGGCGACGCTGCGCGAAGCGCGCGACCAGATCGTGGCGCTGAAGGAGGAGATCGACCGGCTCGCGCAGCCGCCGAGCGGCTTCGGCGTGTTCCTGGAGGACGCCGGGGAGGGCAACGCCGACATCTTCACCGGCGGCCGCAAGATGCGGGTCTCGATCAGCCCCTCCGTGGAACCGGGGTCGCTGCGCCCGGGCCAGGAGGTGATGCTGAACGAAGCGCTGAACATCGTCGCGGCCTTCGGCTTCGAGAGCGTCGGTGAGATCGTCAGCCTCAAGGAGATCCTGGAGGACGGCACCCGCGCCCTGGTCACCGGCCGCACCGACGAAGAGCACGTGGTCCGGCTCGCCGAGCCGCTGCTGGACGTCAAGCTCCGGGCCGGCGACGCGCTGCTGATGGAGCCGCGCAGCAACTACGTGTACGAACGCATCCCCAAGTCCGAGGTCGAGGACCTCGTGCTGGAGGAGGTGCCGGACATCTCCTACGCCGAGATCGGCGGGCTGGACGGGCAGATCGAACTGATCCGCGACGCCGTCGAGCTCCCGTATCTGCACCCTGACCTGTTCAAGGAGCACCAGCTGCGGCCGCCCAAGGGCGTGCTGCTGTACGGCCCGCCCGGCTGCGGCAAGACGCTGATCGCCAAGGCGGTGGCGAACTCCCTGGCCAAGAAGGTCATGGAGGTCACCGGCTCGGAGAACGTGAAGAGCTTCTTCCTCAACATCAAGGGTCCGGAGCTGCTGAACAAGTACGTCGGCGAGACCGAGCGGCACATCCGCCTGGTCTTCCAGCGGGCCCGGGAGAAGGCCAGCGAGGGCGTGCCGGTCATCGTGTTCTTCGACGAGATGGACTCGCTGTTCCGCACCCGCGGC
>JABFWL010000505.1 GCA_013362315.1 Catenulispora sp.
GACCAAGGGGAGCGTGGGCATGAGCGCTGAGGACCTCGAGAAGTACGAGACCGAGATGGAGCTCCAGCTCTATCGCGAGTACCGCGACGTGGTCGGCCTGTTCAAGTACGTGGTCGAGACCGAGCGCCGCTTCTACCTGACCAACCAGGTGGACCTCGCGGTGCGCTCGGCCGACGGCGAGGTGTACTTCGAAGTGACGATGGCCGACGCCTGGGTCTGGGACATGTACCGTCCGGCGCGCTTCGTCAAGAACGTCAAGGTCGTCACGTTCAAGGACGTGAACGTCGAGGAGCTGGCCAAGAGCGATCTGGAAGTGCCGACCGAGTGAGAGTGAGCTGAAAGCCGCGGCCTGAGAACCGCGGCCCAAAGCCGCGACTCAAAGCCGCGACCTAAAAAATTACGCCCGTCACGCTTGGTCGTTAGGCCACAAGAGTGACGGGCGTTCTCTATGCCTTCAAGTTATCCACAGGCGTCCGACTTCTCCTGGTTTAGACCCACTCCGCTGCGCGACCCTCGAACGCAGGCGGCCCCCACCCGAGGGCCGACCGCATCACCGGGAGGAGTTCGCAGTGGCCGGGACATCCCCACCCCTGGAAGTCGAGCACTACCTGACGGAGTTCCCGTCAGTGGTCGACCACAGCACCCTGTCCGCGGGCCGCCTGGGCCGCGAGGGCGAACAGATCGCCGCCTCCTACCTCACCGCCTGCGGCTATCGCGTCGTCGACCGCAACTGGCGCTGGCGCGGCCCGGACGTGCGCGGCGAGCTCGACATCGTCGCCGTGGCGGCCGACCTGCTGGTCACCGTCGAGGTCAAGACCCGCCGGGCCGGCACCGGCGGCCGCCCCTTCGACGCCGTCACCGACGCCAAACGGGCCCGGCTGTGGAAACTGGCCAACCGCTGGCTCGCCGAGCACCGCCTCGATCCCGACCTGCGCCACCACCTCCCGCACGGCGTCCGCGGGATCCGCCTGGACGTGATCGGGCTGCTGTTCCCCGCCGACGGCCGCACCGAGCCGGCCATCGACCATCTGCAGGCGGTGTGAGGTGGCCGCCTCCGACCTGCGCTGGAGCGGCCGGTCCTGTGGCGCTGACTGCGGCCTCCGCCGGCCCGGCCCGGTCCCGGTGCGACGCGCTGTCGCGTCCTGGAACTTCGATCCCGCTGCCGGCTGCACGCTCACCCGGCTCGCCGTCGAGCAGGACTGCAACCGCGTCGCCCAGGCTTTCATCGCCGCCGCCCTCCGCCTCGGCCCGGCCGCCTTGAAGCCCTGCCGGGAGCGGCCATGAGCGTCGCCCGCACCCACTCCGTGGCCCTGAACGGCACGCAGGGCGTGGTCGTCGAGGTCGAGGTGAACGTCACCCGTGGCGCCTCCCGCACGCAGATCCTCGGCTTGCGCGACGCGGTGCTGTCCGAGTGCCGGGACCGCGCCCGCGCCGCCACCTTCAACTCCCAGCACCGCTGGCCCGACGGCAACGTCATCGTCGGCCTGTCCCCGGCGTGGGTCCGCAAGGAGGGCTCCGCGTTCGACCTGGCGGTCGCCGTGGCGGCGCTGGCGGCCGAGGGCACTCTCAGCCAGCTGGCGCTGCAGGACACGTTCTTCCTCGCCGAGCTGTGTCTCGACGGCCGCCTGCGCCCGGTACGCGGCGTCCTGCCCGCGGCGCTGGCAGCGAGCCACGTCGGCCTCGGCCGGGCGGTCGTCGCCGAGCCCAACGCCTTGGAGGCGGCGCAGATATCCGGGCTCGAAGTCCACGGCCTACGCTCCCTCGCCCAGGTCGTCGCCTTCCTGCAGGGCACCGAGATCCCCGACGCCGAACCGCTGCCCCACGACACCAGCCCCCGCACCGGCCCCACCCGCCCGGTGCGCCCCCTGCCCGACCTGGCCGACGTACTGGGCCAGTACGAGGCGCGCCAGGCGCTCGAAGTCGCCGCGGCCGGCGGCCACCACCTGCTGCTGGCAGGTGCGCCCGGCGCCGGCAAGACCCTGCTGGCTGAGCGGCTGCCCTCGATCCTGCCGCCACTGGACCAGGAAGCGGCCCTCGAAGTGTCCGCGCTGCACTCCATCGCCGGCACCTTGTCGCGCGACCAGCCGCTGATCACCGACCCGCCCTACCAGAGCGTCCACCACACCTGCACGGTCGCCGGCATGGTCGGCGGCGGCAGCGGCCGCGTCGTGCCCGGCGCCATCAGCCGCGCCCACCGCGGCGTCCTGTTCGCCGACGAGATCGCCGAGATGCAGCGCGCCGTCCTGGAGGCCCTGCGCGAGCCGCTGGAGGCCGGCGAGATCGTGATCGCCCGCGCCTGCGGCACGGTGGTCTTCCCGGCCCGCTTCCTGCTGGTCGCGGCGATGAACCCGTGCCCCTGCGGCCGTGCCGGCACTGCGGGCGGCCAGTGCACCTGCACCCCCGACGCCCGCCGTCGCTACACCCAGAAGCTCTCCGGCCCTTTCCTCGACCGCATGGATCTGCGCCTGGCCATCCACCCGGTCGGCCGCGCCGAGCTGTTCGGCGCCGCCCCCGGGGAATCCAGCGCCTCGGTCCGCGACCGCGTCCTGGAGGCCCGCGCCCGCGCCGCCCACCGCTTCGCCGGCCGGCCCTGGACCACCAACGCCCAGATCCCCGGCTCCGCCCTCCGCACGGACTTCGCCCCCCCACCCCGACAGCCTCACCGACCTCGAAGCCCGCCACCAGTCCGGCACCCTCACCGCCCGCGGTTACGACCGTCTCCTGCGCGTCGCCTGGACCCTGGCCGACCTCACCGCCCGCCCCCGCCCCGGCCCCGAGGAGGTCGGCATCGCTCTCGCCTTCCGCCAAGGCCTCCCCGGCCAACTGGCGACCTGACCCCACCCTGGAGCCCCCATGAACACCCTCACCACCCTGCCCCCGAGCCCGAGCGACCCGCCCGAGGCGCGTCCGCCGAGCCCAGATCCCCTCCTCACCTCGAGCATCCCGCCCTGCTCCTCGCGCCACACCGCCCGCCACGCCGCCAACACCAGCTCAGCGCCGGCGCCCGTCGCCGTCATCGTTGCGGACTCGCCGCAGGTCCACGTCATCGTCGAAGCCCCCGACCCGCGGCCGGCCCGCCACTGCGACGCCCCACGCCCCCACCCCACCGCGGCCACCACCCAGCAGCACATGGAGCCGCATCACGAGATCGACTGGCAGCAAGTCCTGGCTTCGCCGAGCGCGGAGGACCTGGCCGAGCCAGCTGCCACGGCCGCCTGTCAGACCGTTTCGCCGGACCTGGCCTCCTCGCCTGACTGCGCCGGCCCGACCGCATTGCCTGACCCGATCTCCTCGCCTGATTCGGTCTCTTCTCCTGGCCCGGCTGGCCTGACCGCCTCATTTGACCCGGTCTTCTCGCCCGACCCTGGCAGCCGGACCGCTTTGTCTGACTTGGCTGGCCAAACTGCCTCGGCTGGTTCGGCTACCTCGGCTGAATCGGCCGATCCGATCTCCTCGCCCGATCTAGCGAGCACCATCTCCCTGCCCGATCTACCAAGTCTGATCACCTCGCCTGATATGGCGATCCCAGCCGATCCGCCACACGAGGTTGCCTCCCCGCAAGCCCCTGCCCCGGAGTCGCTTGACTCATCTAGCGGCCTGGGGTCCGATAGCAGCCTGGGGTCCGATCGTCATACCGTCCATCGCGCCGACCGTGCGTCGGCGGACCTGCTGGAGCCTGCGGTCGTGTCCCGCATCCCCGAACCGGTCCTCGTCACTGCCGCATCGCAGGATTGCGTCGACCGCGACGCCCGCCTGGTGCTCCACCATGCTGCCGAGCCCGGCGACCCTTTGCTGTGCCGCCTGGTCGCGCGGTTCGGGGCGCCCAAGGTGGTGTCGGCGATCCTGGCCGGCAGCGGCGCGGATCTCTTGCCGGCCGACGATGAGGAGTGTGCGGCTGACCGCCAGAGCCTGGCTGATCGTGCCCATACCCTGCAGACTCGCTGCTACCGGGCCGATCCCGATACCGACCTCGCTACCGCGGCGCAGGCTGGCGCCCGGTATGTGATCCCAGCTGATCCGGAGTGGCCCCCAGCGCTGGACGATCTGGGCGATGCCATGCCGCTGGGCCTGTGGCTGCGAGGCGAGCTCGGGCTCGCCGCCGCGGCCGCTCGGGGTGCGTCCATCGTGGGAGCGCGGATCGCGACCGGCTATGGCATGCACGTCGCCGGGGAGTTGGCGGCCGGCCTTGCCGAGCGTGGCTGGTCGGTGGTGTCCGGGGCGGCCCGTGGGATCGACGGTGCGGCTCATCGCGGTGCTCTCGCCGCCCGCGGAATCACCGTCGCGGTGCTGGCCTGCGGTATCGACCTGGTGTATCCCCGCGGTCACGAGGCGCTGATCGGGGCGATCGCCGCCGACGGCCTGGTGGTCTCCGAGCTGCCACCGGGGACCAGCGTCAGCCGTTTCCGCTTCCTGGACCGGAATCGCCTCATCGCGGCCCTGGGCCGCGGCACGGTGGTGGTCGAGGCGGCGGCGCGCAGCGGCTCGCTGGTGACCGCCCGGCTCGCCGACGAGCTGGGCCGGCCGGTGCTGGCAGTCCCGGGGCCGGTGACGTCCGAGGCCTCCGAGGGCACGCACCAGCTGATCCGGGACGGCGCCTTGCTGGTCACTCGGGCCAGCGAGGTGATCGAACAGCTCGGCGATCTCGGCACGGATCTTGCGGAACAGACGCCGTGGGACCGGTTCCGATCGCGTCGTCCCCGGGATTGTCTGGATCCCATCGCCGCGCGTGTGCTGGACGCTCTTCCGCCGGAGGGCCGTGCCGCCCTGGACACCGTGGAGGCGGCACTGGCCGCAGGGCTCGAACCACGCGTCGTCCACTCGGCGCTGGGGCGGCTGTCGGTCTCCGGCTGGGTCGTGCGCGACGAGAGGGGGTGGTCGGCTTGTAGGCGGCCGTGAGCGACGCAGGATGTGGAGACGCCGTGGTGAAGCGGGCGCCGCGCCGCGCCCGGTGCGGATCGACGCAAGTCGCCGCCGTGACCTGGCGCGGCCCGGGCCCGGACCGGGATTGCCGGACTCGCCGACCTGCTACCCGAGCGTCATCCGACGTAGGCTGGTGGAGTGGACGACGCGTACCGGGTGGCCCTGGACCGCTTCGAGGACGAGCTGCGGGCCCGCAGGTTGTCCCCCCACACGGTGCGCGGGTACCTGGCCGACGTGGCGGACCTGTTCGCCTTCGCCGAGCGCGCCGGGGTCGACGATCCCAGCGCCATAGGACTCGACGTCGCAAGGTCCTGGCTCGCCGACTCAGCGGCCGCGGGCACGGCGCGCGCCACCCTGGCCCGCCGCACCGCGGCAGCCCGGGCCTGGAGCCGCCACGCCTCGGTCCCCGGCCTGGCACGCCTGGTCACCCCGAAGCCCCGCAGCCCGCTCCCGGCCGTCCTGTCCCGACGCCAGATGTCCGACGCCCTGACCGCGGCGGCCGCCGAGACGACGTCCCACGACCCGATCGCCCTGCGCGACGCCGCCATCCTGGAGTTCCTGTACGCGACCGCCGCCCGCGTCTCAGAACTCTGCGCCCTCGACCTGGACGACCTCGACTTCGACCGCCGCACCGCCCGCCTGTCGGGCAAGGGCGGCCGGGAGCGGACGGTGCCGTTCGGCGTGCCCGCTGAGCGGGCGTTGCGGGCTTGGGTGGCGGAGGGCCGCGCTGCTTTGGTTGTTGGGTGGGTGGGTGGGGGAGGGGGAAAGCAGAAAACTGTCAAAAACCCCGACCCGGCCCCAGCCAGCGGCCGCGCCACAGCCATGGCCCCGGCCAGCAGCACCGGCTCCACCGCAGCCCTCTTCCTCGGCGCGCGCGGCTCCCGCATCGACCCCGCGGTGGTCCGTCGCGTCGTGCATCGCCGGCTGCGCGCCACCCCCAACGTGCCGGACACCGGCCCCCATGGTTTCCGGCACACGGCCGCGACTCACCTGATCGAGGGGGGCGCGGATCTTCGTGACGTTCAAGAGCTCCTCGGTCACGCTACGCTCGCAACGACCCAGATCTACACCCATGTGACGGCAGAGCGGATCAAGGCACGGTATGCCCAGTCCCACCCGCGGGCGTGAGGACAGCGTCCTCGACCAGGCACCCGCAGCGGCCCCCGACGTCGCCGGCGCGGCGTCCCCGGTCGCGGCTGCCCCGAGGCCCCGCGTCGCGGACGATGGGAACATGGGTACGGCGACACCCGAACCAACCGAACAGGCCGAGCTGCCCGAGCCGCCAGAGGCGGTGACGGTGCGGGCGGCGGCCACCGTGCCAGCTCAGGCACGCGACGCGCATCCGATCTCTTCGCCCGCCGCCGCTTCGCCCGCCGAGGCGGCACCCGTCGACAAGACCGCCGTAGACAAGACAGCCGCCGACAACACGGCCATTGCCAACAGCACCGCCGCCGTCGGCATCACGGCCGTAGCCGCCGACAACACCGCCGCCGCCACTGCCAACACCGCCGCCTCCGCCGACAACACCGCCGCCGCCACTGCCAACACCGCCGCCTCCGCCGACAACACCGCCGCCGCCACTGCCAACAACATCGCCGCCGCCGCCGACAACTTGGCCGTCGCCGACAACACGGCCACTGCCAACACCGCCGCCGTCGCCAACAACACCGCCGCCGCCGTCGAACCCACCGCCGCAGTGAAGCCGCCCCCCGACACCACCGCGCTGGACCTCCTCTGGGACGACTTCAAGCGCTCTGGCGACCTCAGCCTGCGCGAGCGCCTGATCCTGCACTACTCCCCGCTGGTCAAGTACGTCGCCGGTCGGGTGCGGGTGGGTCTGCCCGGGGCGTTGGACTCCGCTGACTTCGTCTCGTCGGGGATCTTCGGGTTGATCGATGCCATCGAGCGGTTCGAGCCGCATCGGCATGTGAAGTTCGAGACCTATGCGATCGCGCGGATTCGGGGGGCGATCATCGATGAGCTGCGGGCGCTGGACTGGATTCCGCGGTCGTTGCGGCAGAAGGCGCGGGAGATCGAGCAGGCGTCGGTGCGGCTGGAGCAGGAGTTCGGGCGGACGCCGAGTGAGGTGGAGATCGCCCGGGAGTTGGGGATCGGGCTCGGGGAGTTGCGGCAGATCTTCAGCAAGCTGTCGCTGGTGAACGTCGCGGCGTTGGACGAGCTGCTGGCGTTGCCGACGCAGTCCGGGGACCGCATTCCGCTGATGGAGACGTTGGAGGACGGCGACGCGCCGGATCCGGTGGCGTTGTTCGAGGGCAAGGAGACGCGGGCGTTGTTGGCGCGGGCCGTGAACTCGCTGCCGGAGCGGGACAAGACCGTGGTCACGCTCTACTACTTCGAAGGTATGACGCTCGCGCAGATCGGTGAGGTGCTCGGGGTCAGTGAGAGCCGGGTGTGCCAGATCCACACCAAGGCGGTGTTGACGCTGCGGGGCAAATTGTCCGCGAAGGAGTAGGACCTTCACCGGAACGTTGCCGGGGTTCGGCTTGTGGAGCGGCGTGTCGAGGCGGCACCTTAGTGCGCATGCCGAGGATCCGTGCCGCCACTGTCGTCGAGCACCGGGAGATGCAGCGCCGCGCTCTGCTGGAGGCGGCACGCGATCTGGTGGCGGCCGGCGGGGTCGCGGCGTTGACGTTTCCGGCGCTGGCCAAGGCGACGGGGCTGGCGCGCTCCAGTGTGTACGAGTACTTCAAGTCCCGGGCCGACGTGATCGAGGCGCTGGTGGCGCACGAGTTCCCGGCCTGGATCGGCGAGGTGCGGGCGGCGATGGCCGCCGAGACCACCGCCGAGCGGCAGCTGGCCGCCTACGTCCGCCGCCAGCTGGGGCTGGTCGGCGAGCCGGGGCACCGCGCTCTGCTGGCACTGTCCGGCCAGGAGCTCGACGGCGAGGCCCGCGACCGCATCCGCGCCGCCCATGGCTGGCTCCTCGATCTTGGCATCGGCGTCCTGCGCGCCCTCGGCCACCCGGAGCCCCGCCTGGCCGCCGCCCTGGTGCAGGGCACGGTCGACGCCGCCGCCAAACGCATATCCCTCGGCGCCGACCCCGCCGAAGTCACCGAGACCGCGGTCTCGATGGTCCTGTTCGGCGGCCTCGGCTCCGCCCGCCGCCACACCCAGGCCATGAACGCCCAGGCCGGCCAGCTGCGCCCGCAACCTGGCGGCACGACACGCCAGCGCGCGAAGCCGGTTTCGTAGCCATAGCGCCGCGTGGCTCCGGCCGTACGATGCCGGTGCCGTAGCCAAAGCGCCGAACCGCTCTGATCGCGCGAAGCCGAGCTCAGATAATCGCGCAAATCCGCTGAAAGAATGGCTTCGCCCCCGAACCGGTGACACCGCCCCACCCACCCCGCCATCCTGGCGCGATGCGCCTCATCAAGACCTTGGCGCTCGCCGCCGTCACCGCCGGGCTGTCCCTCGCTCTCCCGACGCTGGCGCACTCCGGCCCGCGCCCGCTCGCCCCCGCCTCACCCGCCGCCGTGCCCACC
>JABFWL010000364.1 GCA_013362315.1 Catenulispora sp.
GAGTTCGCGCACGGTGTGCTGCTGACCTTCCAGGGTCACGGCCACACCGTCTACGGCCGTTCCAACGACTGCGTCACGGCCGCGGTGGACAGGGAGCTCATAAAACGGGGATTCCGCCGGCCCCGGGCACGGTCTGCTGACTCTGCCGGTGCGGCAGCCACGGGGACGGCGGTCGGAGCTGAAAACGGGCGTCCGTGGACGGACCGCGCAAGGCGCAGTCCGGGACGCCCTTGCGGCTAGGGCGTCACCCACACCTGGCTGAGCCCTGATTCCCCCGGCGCGGTCGGCTCGGCGGTCACGGTGTGGGCCAGCCGGAAGCCCAGGCGGCGGGCGACGTTGGCGCTGCGGGTGTTCGCGGCGTCGCAGTGGATCTCCACCCGGTCGACGCCGGGCAGGCTGAGCGCGATGTCGGTGACCCAGGCCGCGGCCCGGGTCATCACGCCGCGGCCGGTGGCGTCGGTGCGCAGCCAGTAGCCGACCTCGACGCCGCCGGGGCCGATCCGGTCCACGATCGAGACGCTGCCGATCACCGCGCCGCCGGCGTCGACGACGAACCAGTTGAACGCCGACCCCGACGCCCACTGCTCGGCGCTGCGCTCGATGAACGCCCGCTGGTCGGCGAGCTCTATCGGCTCGGTGCACCACGGCATCCACGGGTGCAGCTCGGCGAAGCTGGCCTGGACGGCCTGCAGCAGCGCGGTGTCGTCGGCCAAGGTCGCGCGGCGCAGGCGGAAACCGTCGAGCTCGACGGCCTCCGGCGGGAACACGCCGGGCGGCAGGGTTGGCGGCAAGGTTGGCGGCGCGGCCTTGGGAGGTTCAGGGTCGGTCATACGGTGTGATCTTTGTGGCCGGGGCTCGGCGTGGCAACCCCATTCCGGTGCCGGATTGCTCACTGCCGAGCATGCGGCGCACGGGGCGTGGGGAGCGTGCAGTGCCACTAAAGCTCCGGCACCGCCTCCCCGTTCCGGGACGGCATGCGCGGCCGGGGATCCGACGCAAGCCAAACGCAAGCCTCTCCGCCGAGAATTGTTGTCAACCAGGGAACATCGTTGGGGACCTGGCCGGGAGGGGTTCTGCGAGATTCCATAACGGGGGCTGGCAGGACCCGGGGGTCTATAAGCACGCAGTCTGCCCGTCGTGGGGCGGCGGGCAGACTGCGATCTCTATAGACGCCGAGTTCGGCCGGTCGAGGGGGCTGGCCGGGCACGGCCGGCTCCCGGACCGGCGGGCTCGGGCCGTCGCCGTGGCGATCAGCCGGTGATCAGCCGTCGGCCGGAGCGCCGGGAACGCCGAGGCCGTCCCGATCGCCGCGGTCGCCACGGCCCTCAACGGCGTCGCGGTCGGCAACGTCGCCATGGTCCGCAACGGTGCCGCGGTCCGCAACGGCGTCACGGCCCGCAACGGTGCCGCGGTCGGCAAGTGCGCCAGGCTCGCCGGCCGCACCAGCCGCCGCCCCGCCTCTATCAAGCGCGTCGCCGGCGCCGGCCGCATCAGCCACCGCCAACCCCGCGATCTCCCGCGCCAGATCGGCGGCGAACCCCTGCCGCCCCAGCCGCAGGAAGATCTCCCGAGCCTGCGTCCAGGCCTGCCGCGCGCCGTCAGCCAGCCCCAGGGCGGCGCGCGCCTCGCCGAGCGCCCACAGCGCGTAGCCCTCGCCGTCGTGGTTCCCGATCGAGCGGTGCAGCTCCAGCGCCTTCTCGATGAAGCCGATGCCGTCGGCGGGCCGGCCGTCCTTGACGTGCAGCTTCCCGAAGTTGCCCCAGGCGATCGCCAGGCGCGGGGTGTCGCCGGCCGCCTCGGCCTCGGCGAGCAGCCGCGGATACACCGGCAGCGCCTCGGCCGGCCGGCCGGCGTCACGCAGCGCCTCGGCCAGCGCGAGCAGCACCGACACCCGCATGCTGGCCAGCAGCGGCGTCTCAGGCAGCGCCTCGATCTCGGCCAGCGAGGCCCGCAGCCGGTCGGCGGCCTCGGCCGGCCGCCCGCTCTGCGCGACGGTGATCGCGGCGTTGAGCCGCGCCTGCGCGACCCGCTCGGCCAGCCCCGCCTTCTCGTAGTGCGGCACGGCCTCGGCGAACGTCGCGATCGCCTCGTCGAACCGGCCCAGCGCGCCGTGCACGATCGCCAGGTTGTTCAGCTGGACGCCGGCCAGCTCCGGCTCGCCGAGCCGCACCGCGCAGGCGACCGCGATCCGCAGCGGTTCTTCGAGCTCTTCCACCCGGCCCCGGATGCGGAAGCCGTGCAGCAGGACCAGGGGGAGCGCGGCGGCCGTGGCGTGGTCGCCGTTCTCGGCGGCCGCCGGCACCGCCTCCAGCAGGCCCGCCGACTCGCGGTCGAACCAGTCCGCCGCCTCCGGCAGCTTGTCGAAGGGCGCCTCGGGGAACGGCGGGGTTCCGGCTTCGGGGATCCACGCCTCCCACGCCAGCTTCGGCCGGTTCGGATTGAACAGGTGGTCCGCCGCCGCAGCCGCCACCAGGCACCACGCGGTCCAGCGGCCCACCGCCGCGCGGCGCGAGGCGTCACCGTCGCTGGCCCCGGCGTGCTCGCGTGCCAGCTCCTGGATCAGCGGGTGGAACGCGAACCGGTCCGAGCCGGCGGCCTCCAGCAGCGATACCTCCACCAGGTGCTCCACCGCCGAGTCCGCGTCGAACTCGTCGACGCCGAGCACCGCCGCGGCCGCCGGCAGGCTGAACCGCTCGCCGCCGATCAGGCTCAGCAGCCGGAAGGCGCGCGCCAGGTCGACGTCGCGGCCCGCGGCGCCGTAGTTCAAAGCGCGGTAGCTCTCCTCCAGCGCGCCGCGCAGCGCCGAGCCTTCGGCGAACGAAGGCTCCGCGTGCGGCGCGGCGATTTCCAACGCGCCGACTTCCAGCGCGTCGGTTTCCAGCGCGCCGATGCCCTCCAGCCGGCGGCTCGCCGTCTCCAGCCGTGCGACCAGCGAGGCCACGCTGCGGTCCCGGCGCTGCACCAGCCGCGCACCGCAGATCCGCAACGCGATCGGCAGCCCGCCGCACGCCCGCGCCAGCCGTGCGAGGGCCTCCGGCTCGGCCGCGGCCCGCTCGGCGCCGATGATCCGCGCCAGCATCGCCACCGCCTGCCCGGTCGGCAGGCTGCCGAGCTCCACCGGCACCTGCCCGGCCAGCCCGGGCAGCCGGCGCCGGGTGGTGACCACCACCGCGGCCGGGGCGCTCGCCGGCAGCAGCCGCCGGATCTGCGCCGGGTCGGTGGCGTCGTCCAGGACCAGCAGCACCCGCCGGTCGGCCAGGGTGCCGCGCAGCAGCGCCGAGCGCTTGTCCGCATCCGCCGGGATCTCGGCCACGCCCAGCGCGCGCAGCACCTCGGCCACCAGCTCGCCCGGCCGCCGCGGCGCGCGCAGCCCGCCGAGCCGCACGAACACCTGGCCGTCGGGGAACTCCGGCCGCAGCCGCTGCCCGAGCCGCACCGCGAACGACGTCTTGCCGACGCCGCCGGGGCCGGTCACGACCACCACCGGCGCCGGATCCCCGGCCTCGGCCGCGGTCAGCACCCCGGCGGCCGCGGCCAGCTGCTCCTCGCGCCCGGTGAAGTCGGCGACGCCGGCCGGCAGCTGGTGCGGCGCGGCCGGGCGGTCCTCGTCCTCGCGCAGGATCTCGGCGAACGCCGCCCGCAGCTGCTCGCCGGGCTCGATCCCGGCCTCGTCGACCAGCACCTGCCGCACCCGCCGGTACTCGGCCAGCGCTTCGGCCCGCCGGCCGTCGGCGGCCAGCGCCGTCAGCAGTAGCGCCGCCGGCCGCTCGCGGAACGGGTTCTCGGCGACGAGCACCCGCAGCCGCGGGACCACCGCCGTGGCCCGTCCGAGCCGGACCTCGGCCTCGTACAGCTCCTCGCGGGTCGTCAGCTCCTGCTCGTCCCAGTAGCGCACGGCGTCGTCGCGCCAAGGACCGCCCGGCACGTCGGCGAGCGGCGCCCCGCGCCACAGCGCCAGCGCTTCGGTGTAAAGGGTGGCGGCCTTCTCCAGATCGCCTCCCGCAGCGGCAGTGCGGGCCGCGTCGCGCAGCGTATGGAACACGTCGATGTCCAGCTCGCCGGGCTCCAGCTCGACGGTGTAGCCGGACGGCAGGGTCTTCACCCGGTCGCCGACCGGTCCCAGCACGGTGCGCAGCCGGCTGAGGTAGCTGTGCAAGGTCCCGGCGGCCCCTGCCGGCGGCTCCAGGTTCCACACCTGATCGGCCAGATCGGCGGCGGCGACCGCGCGCGGCGCGGTCAGGAGCAGGGCGGCGAGCAGCGCGCGCTGCCGAGCGGCGGCGATCGGACGCGGTCCGGTGGGGCCCTCGACGAGCAGCGGGCCCAGGATGCCGAACCGTATCCCTGACATGGACACGGACAGTATTGGAATGGACATGAGAGGGGCAATTCCGCAGCTCGGCGGGAAGGGCCGCTACCATCCCCGGCATGACGGAGGTAACGGGGACGGTGGAGCCTATTGGCGGTACTTCAAAGAGCGGGGACACGCCTTCGGCGGCCTTCTCGGTCAGGGCATGGAAGGGACGGTCTACGACCTGGGTGACGATGCCGTGGGCGAGGCCGGCATGGTCGGCAAGATCTGGTACCGGCGCCGGCCGGAGGACTTGAGCTTGCTTCAGCAGTTCTATACGGAGCTCGCCGCCGCCCCTTCGCCGATCATGTTCCCGCGCATCCTGGAGATCGGTGAGCTCAACGGCCAGGCGGTGACTATCGAGCGCAAGCTGACCGGCACGACGCTGCGCGAGCACCTGCGGGACGGTACCGCCACCCCGGAGCAGGCACGGGAATGCGTCCTGGCTGTGCTGGCCGTGCTGCGCGAGATCCCCGGCGGTAGTGCGGCCAAGGCGCTGCCGGTCCTGGACGAGCCGCAACCGTTCTGGCCGCAGGACGCCGGCGGCACGTGGTCACAGTCCCTGCACGCTCTCGTCGAGCGCCGCGCCGAGCTGTTCGGCGCCCGGCTTCGGGTGGCCGTGACCGACTGACCCGGAAGGCCGGGACGGGCACTTCGCCTGGTGTGCTGCGTCCGTTGGAACGGGACGACATCCTGGCGGCGCTGGGCTGAGCGGGCGCGACTTGAGGAGTCGGCGTTACAACGGTCAACAGCCCTCCGGCCGTCCACTTCCCGAGACACCGCTTTGCATACAGTTCCAGTATTCCGTATTCTCATGCACATGACGTATACGGCGGCGGTGGCCGGGGCGACCGGTTACGCGGGCGGCGAGCTCCTGCGGCTGCTCCTGGCCCACCCGGACTTCCAGATCGGCGCGCTCACCGCCGGCTCCAGCGCGGGCTCGCTCCTCGGCGAGCACCAGCCGCACCTGGCGCCGCTGGCCGAGCGCGTGGTGGCCGACACCACCGCCGCCGAGCTGGCCGGGCACGACGTCGTCTTCCTCGCGCTGCCGCACGGGCAGTCCGCGGCCATCGCCGAGGCGCTGGGGCCGCAGACGCTCATCGTCGACTGCGGCGCCGACTACCGGCTGGCCGACGCGGCCGCCTGGGAGAAGTTCTACGGCTCGGCGCACGCCGGGACCTGGCCCTACGGCCTGCCGGAGCTGCCCGGGGCGCGCGCCGCGCTGCGCGGGGCCAAGCGGGTTGCGGTGCCCGGCTGCTTCCCGACCGTCTCCTCGCTGGCGCTCGCCCCGGCCCTGGGCGCCGGGCTCGTCGACCCGGACGTGGTGGTGGTCGCCGCCACCGGGACCTCCGGCGCCGGCAAGTCCCTCAAGCCGAACCTGCTCGGCTCGGAGATCATGGGGAACGCGTCCGCGTACAACATCGCGGGGGTACACCGGCACACGCCGGAGATCGCGCAGAACCTCGGCGCGGTCGCGCAGGAGGCGGTGACGGTCTCCTTCACGCCGATCCTGGTTCCGATGCCGCGCGGAATCCTCGCGACGTGCACCGCGAAGCTAAAAACGGGAGTGAGCTCTGACCAGCTCCGGGAGGCCTACTTGAAGGCCTACGCAGACGAGCCGTTCGTCACCGTCCTGCCCGAGGGACAGCTGCCCACCACGGCCGCCGTCCTCGGTTCCAACAACGTGCAGCTGCAGGTCGCCGTGGACGAGGCGGCCGGGCGCGCCGTCGTCATCGGCGCGATCGACAACCTGGCCAAGGGCACGGCCGGCGGCGCGGTCCAGTGCGCGAACCTGGCCCTCGGCCTGCCGGAGACCGCCGGTCTGAGCACCGTCGGGATCGCGCCGTGAGCAGCCCGAAGCCGCTGGCCACGACCGCCCGCGCGCTGCGCCGGCAGCTCGTCACCGTCATGGGGATCTCCGTTCGGATGGGAGTCGAACACCAATGAGCGTCACCTCCGCGAAGGGGTTCCGCGCCGCGGGTATCGCCGCGGGCATCAAGGAGTCCGGGAACCCGGACCTGGCCCTGGTCGTCAACGACGGCCCGCTCCAGGCCGCGGCCGGCGTCTTCACCTCGAACCGGGTGAAGGCCGCGCCGGTCGTGTGGTCTGAGCAGGTCCTCAAGGCCGGAACGGTGGCCGCTGTCGTATTGAACTCCGGAGGCGCCAACGCCTGTACCGGTCCGGCCGGCTTTCAGGACACGCACAAGACCGCCGAGGAGGCCGCCGCCCTGCTTGGTGCGTCGGCCGCCGAGATCGCCGTGTGCTCCACCGGGCTGATCGGCGTGCGCCTCCCGATGGACGCGCTGCTTTCCGGCCTCAAGACCGCCACCGACGCCCTGGCCGATGACGGCGGTCTGGCCGCCGCGACCGCCATCATGACCACCGACACCGTCGCCAAGACCGCCGAGGCCGACGGCTCCGGCTACGTCGTCGGCGGCATGGCCAAGGGCGCCGGGATGCTCGCCCCGGGCTTGGCCACGATGCTCGTCGTCCTCACTACCGACGCCGTCGTAGGCGCTGACGTGCTCGATTCCGTTTTGAGGAACGCCGCGAAGGTCACCTTCGACCGCGTGGACTCCGACGGCTGCATGTCGACCAACGACACCGTGCTGCTGCTGGCCTCCGGCGCCACCGAGGTAGAGCCCGACCCCGCCGAGTTGCTCACCGCCGTCACCGCCGTCTGCGCCGACCTGGCCCGGCAGCTCGTCGGCGACGCCGAGGGCGCCACGAAGGACATCGCCGTCGAGGTCGTCAACGCCGCCTCCGAGGACGATGCGGTCCAGGTCGCCAAGGCCGTCACCCGCAGCAACCTGTTCAAGTGCGCGATGTACGGCAACGATCCCAACTGGGGCCGGGTGCTGTCCGCGGTCGGCACCACCGACGCGCAGTTCGAGCCGGACCGGCTCTCCGTCGCCATCAACGGCGTCTGGGTCTGCCGGGACGGCGGCGTCGGCGACGACCGCGACCTGGTCGACCTCACCGGCCGCGAGGTCCACGTCACCATCGACCTGGCCGCCGGCCAGGACGGCGCCACCGTGTGGACCAACGACCTGACCCCCGGCTACGTCCACGAGAACTCGGCGTACTCCTCATGAGCACACCCGCCAGCACCGAGAACACCGCCGGTACCTCCGAGGCCGTCGGATCTGGCACGGCCACCGACACCCTCACCGCCATCGCCGCGTCCGCCAAGACCCGCAAGCACGAGGCCCTGGCCAAGGCCCAGATACTCACCGAGGCCCTGCCCTGGCTCTCCGCCCTGCACGGCAAGACCGTCGTGGTGAAGTTCGGCGGCAACGCCATGGTCGACGACGAGCTCAAGGCCGCCTTCGCCAAGGACGTCGTCTTCCTGCGCTACGCGGGCCTGCGGCCGGTCGTCGTGCACGGCGGCGGCCCGCAGATCAACGCCCAGCTGGACAAGCTCGGCATCGAGCACCAGTTCGCCGGCGGCCTGCGGGTCACCACCGACGAGACCATGGACGTGGTCCGCATGGTCCTCACCGGCCAGGTGCAGCGGGACATCGTCGGGCTGATCAACACCCACGGGCCGTTCGCCGTCGGGATGTCCGGCGAGGACGCCGACACCATGCTGGCCGTCAAGCGGCAGGGCTTCGACCTCGACGGCACGCCGATCGACATCGGCCGGGTCGGCGACGTCGAGACCGTCGACGCCGGCGCCGTCCGGGCGCTGCTCGACGACGGCCGGATCCCGGTGGTGTCCTCCATCGCCCGCGCCGCCGACGGCCCCGGCGTCTACAACGTCAACGCCGACACCGCCGCCGCGGCGCTCGCCGTGGGCCTGGGCGCCGAGAAGCTGGTGGTCCTCACCGACGTCGAGGGCCTCTACGCGGACTGGCCGGCCTCCGACGAGCTGATCAGCCGGCTGTCCGCCGACGCGCTGGCCGAGCTGCTGCCGACGCTGTCCTCCGGGATGGTGCCGAAGATGGAGGCGTGCCTGCGGGCAGTGCGCGGGGGAGTCCCGCGCGCCCACGTGCTCGACGGCCGCGTGCCGCACGCGCTGCTGCTGGAGGTCTTCACGGACGAGGGGATCGGAACGATGGTGGTGCCGGCATGA
>JABFWL010000749.1 GCA_013362315.1 Catenulispora sp.
GTCCAGGCCGTCGAATGGATCGTCAGCGCGCATGATCTCGCATCATGGCACGGCGGTTCCGCGAAGTGGCCGGCGGTCGGTCGATCGGCACAGCGTGGATACGATCATGGCGACCCGTTCCCGTGCTGTTGGAGCCGTTGTGAGCAACGTCGACGTTGGCTGTGTTCGCGGCCCCTTCCAAGTCCGCGAGAGACGACCGCCGTGCTGAACGACAGCGTCGCCGAAGCCGTCTCCGTCGTCCTGCTCTTCGCGGTCCTGGTCTTCGCCGTCGTGCGCCCGCGCGGCTGGCCGGAGGCCGCTGCGGCACTGCCGGCCGCCGGCGTGGTCATCGCGATCGGAGCCGTGACGCCGCACGAGGCCTGGTCGGAGATCACGGCGCTCGCCCCGACCGTCGGCTTCCTCGCTGCGGTGCTGGTGCTGGCGCAGCTGTGCGCGGACGAGGGACTCTTCGCCGCGGCCGGTGCGGCCATGGCCCGGATGGCGAGCGCCGGCTCCGACGCCCACGGTCCCCATCCGCGCCGTGCGCGCCGCCTCCTGCTCGCCGTCTTCGTGGTCGCCGCCCTGACCACGGCGGTGCTCAGCCTGGACGCCACCGTGGTCCTGCTGACCCCCGTGGTCCTGGCCACCACGGTCCGCGCCGGGGTGCGCGACCGTCCGCACGTCTACGCGTGCGCGCACCTGTCGAACTCGGCCTCGCTGCTGCTTCCGGTCTCGAATCTGACGAACCTGCTGGCGTTCGCCGCCTCCGGCCTGACCTTCGGCCGGTTCGCCGCGCTGATGGCGGCGCCGTGGCTGCTGGCCGTCGCCGTCGAGTACCTGCTGTTCCGGCGGTTCTTCGCCGCCGATCTGGCCGCCGACGCTGAGCCCGACCACGACGAGCCGGACCACACCGACCCCGACCACACCGACCCCGACCACACCGACCCCGACCACACCGACCCCGACCACACCGACCCCAACCCAGCCGTCGGTGTCCCGGTCTTCCCCCTCGCGGTCGTCGTCGCCACCCTCGCCGGCTTCGCGGCGACGTCGCTGATCGGCGTGAACCCCGCGTGGGCCGCGCTCGCCGGAGTGCTGGTCCTCGGCGCACGTGCCCTGGCCCAGCGCCGCGCCACCGTCCGCGAGCTGACCGGCGCCGCCGCCCCGTTCTTCTGCGCCTTCGTGCTCGCCCTCGGCGTCGTGGTCAAGGCGGCGACGGCCGGCGAGCTCGGCGCCCACGTCCGTGACCTGCTGCCGCACGGTTCGTCGCTGCCGGCTCTGCTCGCCGCCGCGTTCCTGGCCGCCGTCCTGGCGAACGTCGTCAACAACCTGCCCGCCACGCTGGTCCTGCTGCCCGCCGCCACCGTCGCCGGGCCGGCCACGCTGCTGGCCGTGCTGCTCGGCGTGAACCTCGGCCCCAATCTGACCTACGTCGGTTCCCTGGCCACGCTGTTATGGCGGCGGGTGCTGGCCGCGCACGGCGAGCGGGTCAGCCTGGCCACCTTCATCCGGCTCGGGCTGCTGGCCGTTCCCGCCACGCTGATCGTCGCGACCGTCGCGCTGTGGGCCGCGGTGCGTGTCATCGGGGTCTGATAAAGCAGGGAGCCGGATCCCGAAGGACCCGGCTCCCCGAGCATCAAGCGGTGTTCAGCGCCCAGCCTCAGCCGGTGAAAGCCGCCAGGCCGTTCGGCGTCCCGAGACCGGTCGGACCGTCGTAGCCGGTCTTCGCAGCGCACAGATACGACGGCGAGCAACTGGCCGTCGCACCCGAGGTCACGTCGTTCAGCGCCGAGGTGTGGCTGTACAGATTCGCCGCCGGGACGCTCGCCGTCGGAGCACCGGCGTCGGCGTATACAGCGGCGATCAGCGGCGCGGCCACGGAGGTGCCGCCGTAGACGGCCCAGCCGGATCCGCCGTAGGTCTGATAGACGGCGACGCCGGTGGCGGGGTCGGCGACCGCGGAGACGTCGGCGACGGTGCGCTTGGCGCAGCCGGTGTCCTTCTGCCAGCTCGGCTTGCTGTCGTACGCAGAGCAGCCGGAACCCGCGCCCTCGGTGGAGCTGGTGGACCACACCGACTCGCTCCAGCCGCGCGCGGTGCTGCTGTCCTTCTTCAACGCCGTCCCGCCGACCGAAGTCACATACGGCGAGGCCGCCGGGTACTCCACGCCATAGCCACTGTCACCGGAGGACGCGGTGATGGCCACGCCCGGGTGCTTGAAGTAAGTGGTGTCGTAGCTCGTGTCGGCGCTGGACTCGCCGCCGCCGTAGCTGTTGGATACGAACTTCGCGCCCAGGCTGACCGCGGTGTTCACGGCGGTGCCCAGGTTGGTCATCGAGGCGGTGCTCGCCTCGACCAGGATGATGTGAGCGTTCGGCGCGATCGCCGAGACCATGTCAAGGTCCAGCGATATCTCCCCGGCCCAGCCGCTGTCGCTGCGCGGGAGCCTGCTGCCGCCCTTCTGGTTGACCTGCTTGAAGCATCCAGAGGCCGAGGTGCAGGCCGGCAGGCCGTACTGCGCGCGATAGGTGTTCATGTCGGCTTCGGCGCTCGGGTCGTTGTAGGCGTCCACGATCGCCACGGTCTGCCCGGCACCGCCGCCGGCCGGCAGGTTGTAGGCGGACAGCAGGTCGGCCGGGCCGAAGCCGGAAGGCGTGGCGTTCGGCGTCACGCCCAGCGCCCGGATGTGCTGGGGCACGTTGTTCACGTGCAGCGCGTGGCAGGCCGCCATGCCGGGTGCGGGGGTGTCGCAGGCGCGGGACCACGCCGCCGCCTTCGTGCCGGTGGCGGTACTGGTCTTGGCACCGGTGGCGTTCGCTCCGGTGGCCACGGCGGCCCCGGCCACACCGAGCGCGACGGCTCCGGCCAGGGATATCGCGGCGCGGCGCCGGGACGGGCGCAGGTTGGATCGCAAGGTGCTGCCTCCTGGTTGAGGGGTGGGGGTGCCATGCGCACGACAGACCGCCCGGGGACGTGGTGGGCCTGGCGGACCGGGTGGGGACCGGTGATGTCGCAGTGGAAATCGCAGTGAAGTCGCAGGGATGTCGCAGGGTGCCGCCCCGCGGTGGCAGCGCGGTCGAAGCTAGTGAACGGTTAAGTGGCTGACAAGACTCATGGAGAAACTTTGCTCATCCATGACGATGCGTATCGCGCCTCCGGAGCGGTACCACCAGCGGGGACCGGTCCCCGCTGAGCTCGTGAAAAGCTGGCGGCCTACTCGGAAGTTGTCGATTGTGGGTAGACTGCCGCGCGTCTGCCCGGCGGGGCTTACAGCCGCCACCGAATAAGTGTCAGGGGTGCGCGGCTCAGCGCATTCACGGGGAGGGCCCTGAGACAGTGAGTGACCTGAACATCAGCGCACAGGTGCTGAACGACCTGCGTTCCACGCTGAGCAAGATCAGCACCGACCTGGACGGGGCCTGCCGCCAGCTGCGCAACACCGACGCCAGCGGCGTGGGCGCCGACCCGCTGGTGAACCGGGTCCACGACTTCGCCGACGAGTGGCACTACGGCATCGGGCAGATCGGCAAGCACGCCGACGACTGCGTGTCGATGCTGGACCAGATCGGCAAGAAGTTCGACGAGGTCGACCAGAACCTCAAGGCCGCGCTGACGAAGCAGCAGGCGTAGGGGAGGGACCGCCATGACGACGACCCTCCGGATCCTGCCCGCGCTCGGCTTCGACCCGACCCCCGGCAACGTGCCGGCCGCCCGGGATCTGGGGCGCCTGCTCGGCAACATGACCGCCGAGCTCGGCACCATCCTGTCCAATATCGACGGCGCCGACCGCGGCTCCTGGCAGGGCCAGGCGGCCAACGCGTTCATGGACCACCTGAACGACGATCTGAAGCCGGCCGTCCAGAAGTGCCACGACTCCTTCAGCACCGCCAGCAGCCTGCTCTACCGCTGGGCCGACCAGCTCGACGGCTTCCAGGCCGAGGCCGACCGGCTGGAGCAGGAGGCGCAGGCCAAGAAGGGCGCGGTCGACACCGCCAAGACCACCGCCTACGGTCCCGGCGGCACCCCGCACCCGACCCCGGCGCCGTCCGGCAGCCCGCAGGCCGCGCAGGACGCCAAGAACCAGAAGGCGCTCACCGACGCCCAGGACGCGGTCAGCGACGTGATCCGCCGGGCGCACGATCTGCACGACCGCTTCATCAGCGCCGCCAAATCGATCGCCGACCAGCTGCACCACGCCGGTCAGATGGCGCCGGGCAAGCCAGGGCTGTTCGATTCGATCGTGGACGGCATCGGCGACGCCTTCAAGGGCGCCTGGCACTGGGTCGAGGACCACGCCGACGCCATCAAGTTCATCGGCGACCTGCTCAGCGACCTGTCCGGGATCCTGGGCATCCTGGCCATCATCACCGCCCCGTTCGAGCCGCTGGGCGCGATCTTCGCGGTGGCGGCCATCGCCACCAGCGCCGCCGCCCTGGTCACGCACGCGGTGGCCAAGGCCGCCGGCGCCGACGTGAGCTGGATGAGCCTCGGGGTGGACGCCCTGGGCGTGCTGCCGGGCGTCGGCATGCTCGGCAAGACCGCGAAGGTCGCCGACGAGGCCACCGCGGTCGCCCGCTCGGCCAGCTTGTCCGGCAAGCTGGGCAAGGCCTTCGAGGCCGGAGTCCAGGGCGGGCACGACATCGTGGGCATCGCGAAGGAAGGCCAGTCGGCGCTGAAGACCTTCGGCGTATTCGGCAAGCAGGTCTCGGTCTGGGGCGAGAAGACGGTCAACGTCATCTCGCACGACGGCAGCTTCATCAGCCGCGCGCAGAGCGTGATCGAGACCTCCTACCGCTCCGGCCAGACGGTCGGAACCAAGGCCCTGAACTGGATCCCGAAGGTCACGATCGACCCGATGGGCGCGCTGGGCCGTACCATCGACGCCGGAATCAAGATCGCGCCGAAGATCTACTTCCTGCCCAAGGGCATCCACAACGACATGGAGATGAACGCCGGAAACCCGTTCCACGCGATGTTCGGCTGAGCCGACCCCGCGAGGTCCGGGCCGCCGGCGCAGGTACGGCAGCACAGAACGCTTGGAGCCCCCGATGGACTGGTACCCCGAATCCGGCGAGACCCCGCTGTTCCGCGGTTCCGCCTCCTTCGCGACCGGCCGCGCGCCCAAAGTGGCGGGCAAGCGCTGGTTCCGCGACGACCAGGGCCACGACATCGGGGACCGGATCCCGGGCTGGCCGCCGGTGCCGGTCGCCGAGAAGCGCGGCGACAAGGCGGTCAAGGCCGGCAAGTCGCTGGGCTTCCTGGCCAAGGCCACGGCGGTGGTCGTGGCCGGCACGGTGGAACTGCTCAGTCCTTCCGGCGGCTCGGTGGTCAACATCAAGGGTCCGGACGGCGCCGAGCCCACCGACCCGGCGCTGGAGGTCGAGGACTTCCCGGTGCTGTGGGCGCCGGCCGGCGCCGCGGCGGCGACCGTGCCGTGGCAGCTGGACCCGGACCGCCGGCCCAAGGGCTACCGCACCGACCTGCAGCTGACCGACCACCGGCTGCTGGTGCTGGGCAGCGGTGACGTGACCCGGCCGGCCGAGGAGCTGTGGCAGGCGCCGCTGGCGCAGGTGGCGGGGGCGCGGCTGCACCCGTTCGCCACCCACGGCGCCGACGTCGTCATCACGTTCGCGGACGGCTCCTGGATCCGCCTGGACCTCGGGAGCAAGGGCAGCGCGGCGAAGGTGGTGTGGGTGCTCAGCGGCAACACCACGCCGGTTCAGCTCACCGAGGCCCAGCAGGCGTGGGCGGTGAAGTTCACCGAGCGGATGAAGGGCACGATCGAGCCGGTGGGGACGCCGGTGCCGGGCGCGGCGCCCGGGACGCTGTCCATCGAGATCATCGTGCACCGGGACGCCGAGCACTTCCTGAAGGTCGGGCCGATCACGGTCGACGCCGACGGGAAACCGGTCCTCGGGTGACCGGGCACATCAGCACACGCATTCGGGCCAAGACTCATTCCTAGCGGGGAACCATGACCACAGACCCCATGACCATACCCGCCGGCCAGACGCGGACCGCGGGCACCGCGCGCATCCCCGAGCAGGCGACCGCCAGCCGGGCGGACCAGATCGACGCCGCCGAGATCGCGCAGATCTTCCAACGCGGCGTCACCGGCGTCCCGCCCATGCAGTTCGAAGTCCCGGCGAACTTCCTCCCCTACCCGATGCAGGAGGATCCGGCGGAGCGCATGGCCGCGGCCGAGGAGTTCGTCCGCGCGCTGTATAAGAACGGCGACGAGGAGCTGTGGCGGAACGCCGCCCCGACCATCGCCGGCATGGGCGAGATCACCGCGAGCGCCGGCATCGAATGGGCCGGAATGGCGGTCTTCGACAACGAACAAGGCGGCGTCGCCACCTGCACGCTGACCCTGGCGGCCACCGAGTCCGACCACATGAACCCCGAGGTCGCCACCCTCGCCCTGCGCGAGGTCCTGGTGCGGGACGAGTTCAACGACTCACGCTGGCTGAACCTCCCCTGCGGCCCGGCGGTCAGCCGCATCACCATCACGAAGTTCCCGCTGGACCTCGACGTCTCCGGCGGCATCGAGGGCGCCGAACTGGTGCAGGGTCAGATCCAGGTCTACATCCCGTTCCCGACCGGCCCCTACATGGCGATCATGACGATGCAGACCTCGAACATGGAAGTCTGGGTGGAGTTCAGCCAGATGATGGCGGCGATCGTGCAGACGATCGTCTTCCCGGGCGCACCGGACTCGAACCCTGAGAACGCTTCGGAGGCGGCGACCACCTCGGAGTGACGGAGCTCCACCGCCGCACCCGGGGTACGCCCCCTGTTCCGCGAGGCGGACAAACTGATCAGGGACTTCCTGCTACCGGGGGAGGAGCCAGGCAAGACCCGCTAACAAGCAAACTCGGCTCTACTCCCCGTCCTCCTTGAGGAGATAGGCCCAAACCGCGTGATCGTCAGCGGTAAGCGTGCCCGTCCGAATACGCAGCCCGCGGATCCGAGCTTCGTGCTGCACCAGCTCCTGAACAGATGATGGGTCCTCAACGTCGTACTCGGCGCCATAGCCATTGTTCTGCACTTGATCGACAAGCCGGACTACAAGCGCTTCGAGGTCTACTCGATCCATGGCGCGATCGTAGAGCCGTGAGCGACCCTCCGGAGATGAATCTCGCATATTGGGGACATTCGCCGAGGTGGCGCCGAAACGCCGGGCTATAGCGGCAGGGCCATGATCATCGCCGCCTGCTCAGCGACTCGCGGCCAGGAACTCCGCGTAACGCTCCTCAACGGCGTCAAGCTTCGGCTGCTCGCCCGGCTTCGTGGAGTGGCCAGACGCACCCCCGCCACCTCGTTCATCCGTGCGCTCATCGACGCTGCTCGAGACGCAACGAACGTCGACGAAGTGCGGGCCATGATGGCCGAGGCGATCCAGCGCCGTTTCTGCACGCCGGGCCAGATCCTCGACGAAGTCCGCGACGGCCCCGTTCGCCACTCGCAGTTGGCCCGCAAAGTCGCACTGGAGATCGCCGACGGAATACGATCGCCAGCCGAGGGGTGGCTACGTGAAGCATTCATCCGGTTCCGCGTTCCACCACCTCGCTGGAACACCGTCCTCCGCGACGCCGCTACCGGACAGATCATCGCAATCCCCGACGCCCTATGGGCCAACCGCTGCGTCATCGCCGAGGTCGACTCAAGGGACTGCCGCCTGAGCCCGGAGGACTGGAACCGGACGCAGGAACGCCACACGATGCTCACCGCACTAGGCTTCGCGGTCCTGCATTTCGCACTGAGTCGGGTCAAAGCCGACCCCGAAGCGGTCTGCGCCGAAGTGATGGCAGCGCTCACCGCCAGCGCAAGCCGACGCTGGCCGCGAGCAGTCACCATGGCGCGCACCGACGACACTACGAGCCGGCCGTGCGTTGCCTGACAGGCGCTACACGTCGGGCCGTCGATCAGCGCCAACACGAATGGGGATCTTCCAGTGACGCGACTGGGGTTGCGATTCGTCATGCCTGTGGAGGCTGATGCCGTAGCGCCTGGGCTGCACCGACGTGCGCGTTCACGGCGGTGGACCCACGTGGGGGTGCGGCTCTGCGCGCTACGGATCGCGGCACACCGCGCAACCATCGTCGTGCCCGATAAATCAGGATTCTGGCCTCGCGACGCCGCGACCACTCCTACACTGGGACCGTGCCCGTCTCAAGACCTCGCAAGAAGAAGTCCTCGCGTTCCGCTGTCGCCCGGTCGGGGAATCCTGCCGTTCGACGTGCCGAACTGGAAAGGGCACAGCAGAAGGAACTCGCCGACGTCCTGCGGTGGGATTCGGTCAGCCCATTCGGGGAGTATCGACGTCAGCTCGACCGGCAGCGGATGAAGCTGGCAACTCGTGACGTGGAACCGATCATGGCTGACCTGGTCGCCATGGATGGCTCGCTGTCCCGCCTCGAAGATGAGTTGTGCAAACGTCTGGGCCATGCGCTAGCCGAGCAGGACGCAGCAAGCGACGCGCGGCGGGAATCGGGGGTCACCGAAATACTCGACGCGTACAGCCCGGACCAGCTGCTCGACGCCGTCACTGACGTCACCATTCTCGCTGCTCACAAGGGCGCGCGAACCGCAGAGGAACCTGGGCATCGCCACGGCGCACGGCGGTTGCTGTTGGCCCTCGCGAGGGTCGCACCGCACCCCGCAGCCGAGATCCCCATCAAGGCGGTCACAGGGCTGCGGGAGAGTGCCAACTCGCTCCCGGACGGATCCATCGCCACCATGCCGACCGGCACGGCGTTGTGGGCCCGAGACGCGTACGGCACCCGCTTCGCCATCACTGCGCCGTTCGCCGGAGCCGACGGCCCTGACCGGTGGTACCTGTGGGACATCGACGTCTGCGGCACCGACGCGTTCACAGTCAGCGCCGGCTACTTCCCCGACGCCGACCGGGCCTTCGCGGCCTGGCGCGCCGCGGTCGGACCGGACGCCGCGGACGGATCCCGTTTCGAACCGGTCAGCGACCCGCACTTGGCCGCGCGGATGTTGCCAGGCCTGCCCGACTTCTTCCACCCTGGAGGCGAGTCCGAGGCGCAGTACGCGGAGTTCCACCGCTGCCGCCGTCTAGCGCAAGAACTGCGGCGTTCAGACTTCCTGGACGGAAGCGGGTCCGCCACGACCCCGCAGGAGCCAGAGTTCGACAAAGCAGCCTGGATCGCCGAATTCGTGGCCTGGCGGAGCGAACACCGACCCGGCCAAAACGCGGTTCCGGACGACTTCGCGGCTGACGAGGATGTCGATGAGCCACTCACCGAGCAGGCGCTATATCAGGAACTCGCCGACAGCTGGTCCTGCAGCGAGTTTCCCGAGTTCGCCTACTCCTGCTCGCCGCATCGGATCGCGCTGCTGGCCGCACGCATCCGCGACTTCTACGCCGACGACTTCGCACGCGTTGTCTTGCGGCTCGTCCCGGACCTCGCGGCGTGGTTGACCACACGCGCCGGGCTCTCGCCCACCTTGAGCGGACGAACCCGGGCCTACGCCGATGGCGTGCCGATCCCGGATGTGGATCTGGGCCATCGCGGTGAAAGCCTGCTCGCGCAGATCCAGGAGTAACCCACTGCGGAAGGGTGAGCCGTCGACCGGCCACGGTTGCGTTCCACCAGAACCCGAATCGGCATCTTCCGGTGATCACCGGAAGATGCCGATTCGTGCTATTTGTGGAGCCAAGGAGGCCGCCATATCAACGCCCGAATGTTGCCGCTGGCCTGCGCGAAAACGCGCAGAATCGACATGGCTCGTCAGAAAGACCACCAGATCGTCAGGGAGTCCGAGACGGTTTGTGACGAAGTGCCACCAGTTGACAGTCAAGGGCGAACTGCAACTGGGAATCCGCCCTGCGACACCTCGAATGACTGTTACGCCTGCCGGCAGGTTCAGTTCCGGCGCCAGGCCGCGTTCTTCGAGCGCGGCTTGCCGCTCATCACCGCCAGTCCCTTTCCCCTTAGGGCCGCCAAAGCCCCCAAGACCTGCTGCCGCTCCAGGCCGGCCTCCGAGGCGATGGCGGCGCTCGTCTTCTCTTCAGAGGTGAGGGTCTCGTAGACCTGCTGCTGCAGTGCGGTCAGCCCTTCGGACTCAGTCTCCCCGGCCGACACGGCATCGAACAGTCCGGCGTCGCCGGCTCTGGCGTCGGCTTCCCGACGAAGTCGGTAGACAGCGCCACCGCGGACGCCGTCCTGGACGATCAAGCCGTCGTCGACAAGCTCCTTGAGCTCTCGCTGCGCGACCCGGCTGTCCTGGACTCCGGTGGCGGCTCGGAACCCGCTGTTCGTCATGGTCGCGCCATTACGCATCATGGCGAGGGCGGTCATCTGGGTTCTGGTGAGGGCGCCTGCGCCAGCACCGATCGATCCGAGCCAGTCGATCGTCTCCTGGTCCAGGATCGTGTGGTTGGGGAATTCGGCCTGGAAGGTCGCGATCGCGTCAGTGAAGCGCGGCTGTTCCATTCCGGCTTCGACCATGACGCGTCGCATCCGCGCGATCCCAGTGCCACGGTTCTCGCACACCATGTGACCGTCGCCCATCGGCGTGTCCTCGAGGATCTTCAACAGTACGCGGTTACGCGAGGAGGAGATGGTCGTGTCCCCGAGCGCGGTGATCTCGACGGGCCCGTACAGCCCGCCGGGATTCCGCACGACCAGCCGATCAGGGTAGATCTCGACCTGTACCTGCATGCCCTTCGCAAACTCGGAGTAGTCCCGGTGGACCAGAGCATTGACCAGCACTTCGCGAAGTACTTCCTCTGGATACTCCCACTCGTCCTGCCGGAACAGCCCGCTGATGATGCTCCGCCGCCGCATATTGCGTTTCAGGACGCGGATGCACTCGCTGACCATCAACGGGATCGGTCCGCCCACCGACCGGTTCTCGGTGAACCGCTCCCCCAGACCGCCGACGCCGCCGGCCTCGGTGGTCGGGTAGGCCACGATCGTGATGTCCAGCTGCGGCTCGAACCGCTGCGGGTAGACGCCGAACGCCAGCAGCCCGGCCAGCGTCGGAATGAGTTCGCCGTCCTGTCTGACGACGACGTTGAGCATGACCAAGGTCTCTTCTGTGCTCAGATTGGCGAAGACCCGCCCCTTGGTGTCCCGGATGCGGTCCAGGAACCCGTCCAGCGCCTTCACGTCCAGATCCGCCAGCGTCGCGCCGTCCACCGTCTGTAGATCGTGTCGTTGTTCGCTGCGGTTCGCCAACAGGACCGACACCTCGTAGTCCGACAGACGCCTGTCGCCGTCGGCGACACGGAGCTTGGAACCCGCGTACGGACCCAGCGACCGCTTGTGGCAGGGACGCTGGTCCCGAGGAATGGGCGGAATCTCCGCGATGACGACGGCCTTGCCGTCCACGACGAGCGTCTGGATGTCAGCCCGCACCGCGGGCTCCATGTCGGAACACACGCTGCCGAGCTGGCTTTCCACGGCTCCCGGATCATGGATCCCGACCACAGCGAACGCATGCTTCTCATCAACACCGAGAATGAGTGTCCCGCCCTGGGCATTGGCGAACGCGCTGACCGTCTCCCAAGTCGTGACCGGTAGACCGCCCTGAGCCTTCTTGACCTCGCACGTCGCGTGATCGGAACCGATCCGGCGGAGCTCGGCCAGCACCCGCTCGAACTCACTAGCGTTCACGATCACTCACATCTGTTGGGGAGGGTGGCCATCTGTTGGCAACAGATTAGCCCTCAAATCCAACAGATGTCCATCAGAGATCCAACAGATGTGTCATCCCAGCGGCAGCGCGCCCGTCGCCGACCAGCACAGACCGGATCGCCACCGCGAAACGCCAACCACCGTGAACGTGACGGCCGCCGCTGGTCAGCGGCTCGCAGCCAGGAACTCCTCGTAGCGTTCCTCGACAGCGTGGTGGTCTGGCTTCTCACTCCGGGCGCGCGGGGTCGTCAGACGCACCCCGGCCATCTCCTGCAGCCCGTGACGCAGCATCGGCCCGTCGAACTCCTCCAGAATGTCGTTCCGGACCTGCACCACCAAGTCCGGGCGTATCCCCAGGATGTTCTGGTCGTACGCCGCATGATGGATTTTGCACAGCGCCATCCCGTTCGACACCGCCGCGATCCCCTGCGGGTGCCTGTCGCGGAGGATGTGCGCGGCGTCCAACAGCGAGACATGCCGCAGCGAGCACATGGCGCACCGCTGGTCGTAGGCACGCATCACCCGAGCCCGGAACACCGGCTGGTGGACCCGCTGATACGCGTGCATTCGCCGGTACTCGCGCTCGATCGCCGAACCGGCCGTCGTCTCCGTCAGATCCACGGGAACATCGGCGGACACCAGGAACTGGTGCCGGTCGGCCTCCTCCGCCACGGCGTACACCGGAAACGTCGCCAGGTACGTTCCCGGACCGATGCCGTAGAACCAGATCATCGGCAGCCGTAGTTCCATGGACTCCCGGACAGCCCGGTTGTCCGCCTGGCCCGAGTCGGTGCCACGGTACTTGTAGCGCAGAAACCCGTCCTCACCGGGCACGTCCTCATAGGGGGCCGACGCATCGCTCGGCGAGTAGGTCGTCATGATCGACACTGCCCCGCGCAGGCCCGCCGGACGGCGGATCCCCCGGTTGGGATCGACCAGCGGAACCCGCTCGCCCCCGAACACGAAGCCGGCCAGCTCGGCCCGCGTCACGACCGGGGTCTCCCCGCGCGCCCGCAACCAGGCGAACGCAGCGTCCCGGAACCGCTGATCGTACTCGGCACTTCGAACACTGACACCCACCACGCCGGCACCCTCCCACGGCCCGCCGGCCGCTGTCCATCATGCCGCTCGACCTCGCGGCCGGGACCACCCCGGACAACAGCCGGTACCGCGCCACCCCCACCCTCCTCGATACTGGTGGCGCCCGATCAAACGATCCGCAAAGGAGCAGCGCGGTGGCCCGGAAGGTCGTCATCATCGATGATGACGAGCGCGAGGAAGCCGACAGCGCTCTCGCTTTGGACGAGCAGATCATCGCGTCAGCCCCCGTGCTGATGGCGCGCGCCGCCGTGTTCCTTCCAGCCGATCCACCGCGCCACGGCCGGATCGCGTTCCTGCCGGGCGACGACGCCGGGGTTCCAGCCTTGCCCACCGCCGACGTGGGCACTGTCAGGTACGCCCACTTGACGAAGACAGGCAGGCCACGAAAGCACCCGAAGGTCGAGGTCACCACCGTTTCGGCGGCCTGCCTGTCGGTCGAGCAGGCGATCCCGGTACTTGTCCAGGCACGCAAGCTCGCGCTCGACTTGCCGGAGGACGTCGTCGAGCCGACGGCGGTCTTCTGGGGGACCGCCGCACTGCTCGCTCTACGCCTCATAGCACGCGGTCGGATCCTGCCGGGCGTGTCACCGGCGGACAACGACGCCTGGCGTGTGGGCCCGTTCGATCGCGTGGACGCCGAACAGCTGCACGCGCTGGCGGCACTGATGCCGCCGGCAGCCCGCGCTGTCCCGCTATCCGGCGACAGCGGCGAGGTCCTGCTTCCGGAGGCGGAACCCCTGCTCAGGGCGTTCCTCGACGCCGTCGCCGACACCCTGCCACGCAGCCCAGCCGCCCCGGTGGTCGCCCGCAACAGCGGTGATGCGTTCACCGCGCTGCCTGCCGTACCCATCCCGGATCAGCGGCGCTGGGCCGCCGAGGTGGCGGCGGGCATCGACGTCGGGGCCCGGGTATCACTGCGGTTGGAGACGCCCAGCGACGACGGCGCCTTCCGCGCGGTCACCCAGCTCCACAGTCTCGCCGATCCGACCCGGGTCACCGATGTCGGCACGGTCTGGCGAAGCCTGGTCACCGCATCCGACGCCGAGGCCGGGGCACGCACGCAGATCGACGTACTGCTGGTGCTGCGGCGCGCCGCGCGGGTATGGAAGCCGCTGGCACGGCTACTGGCCGCGCCGGTCCCGGCCTCCCTCGACTTGAGCGATGAGGAGGTCTACGACCTGCTCGGCGAGGCCGCTCCCCGGCTGTCAGCTTCAGGGATGGACGTGCACCTGCCCAAGGAGCTGGCACGGAGCCTGAGCGCGCAGGCGGTCGTGGTCGCGCCGAAACGTCCTGGATCGGACCTGACCTCATTCTTCGACGCCGACTCACTCCTGGCATTCCGCTGGGAGCTCGCCCTGGGCGGCGAGACACTGACTCCGGCAGAGATGGACCGGATCGCCGAGGCGACCAGGCCGCTGGTGCGGCTGCGTGATCAGTGGGTGCTGGTCGACGAGGCGCTGGCGCGCAAGGCCAGGAAACGCGAGCTGAAGCCCCTCACTGCGATCGATGCGCTGGGAGCCGCGTTGACCGGAGCCACCGAGACAGACGGGGAACTCGTCCCCGTCGCCGTCGACGGCTGGCTGGCCGATCTCCGGTCCAGGATCGCGGACCCCACGACAGCCGTCCGGGTCGTGGCGCAGCCGCCGACTCTGCGAGCCACGCTGCGTGACTACCAGATGCGAGGTCTGACCTGGCTCGATCAGATGACGGCGCTGGGTTTGGGCGGCTGCCTAGCCGACGACATGGGTCTGGGAAAGACCATCACCCTGATCGCGCTGCATCTGCACCGTCAGGCGGACGCCGACACGGCACGCCCGACCCTCGTCGTGTGTCCGACTTCGCTGCTGGGCAACTGGGAGCGGGAGATCGAGCGCTTCGCGCCCGGCACCCCGGTGCGCCGCTTCCACGGAGCCGAACGCGATCTGGACTCCGTCGGCGACGGCGAGTTCGTCCTGACCACGTACGGCACCCTGCGGGTCGACGCCGCCCGGCTCGGCGAGATCGACTGGGGCCTGCTCGCCGCCGACGAGGCCCAGCACGTGAAGAACCCGTACTCGCACACCGCGAAGGCTTTGCGCGAGATCGGCTCCCAGGCCCGGATCGCGCTGACCGGCACCCCGGTGGAGAACAACCTCTCGGAGCTGTGGGCGCTGCTGGACTGGACGACACCCGGACTGCTCGGCACACTTCCGGCCTTCCGCTCCCGGTACGCCAAGGCCGTGGAGAGCGACCACGACCACCAGACGACCGAGCGCCTGGCGGCCCTCGTCCGCCCGTTCCTGCTGCGCCGCCGCAAATCAGACCCCGGCATCGCCCCGGAACTGCCGCCGAAGACCGAGACCGACCACCCGGTAGCGCTGACCCGCGAGCAGGCGGCGCTGTACGAGGCGTTCGTCCGCGAGATGATGGCGCAGATCCAGCGCAGCACCGGCATCGAACGGCGCGGACTGGTCCTCAAGCTGCTGACCGCGCTCAAGCAGATCTGCAACCACCCGTCCCAGTATCTGAGGGAGAGTGCGAACCAGCCGCTTTCCGGCCGCTCAGGAAAGCTGGAACTGTTGGACGAACTCCTTGACACGATCCTCGCCGAAGACAACGCGGTGCTCGTGTTCTCTCAGTACGTGACCATGAACCGGCTGATCGAACGGCACCTCGCCGCCCGCGGCGTCGCCACCCAGTTCCTGCACGGCCAGACTCCGGTGAAGAAGCGCGAAGAGATGGTCCAGCGGTTCCAGGACGGCAAGGCCCCGGTCTTCCTCCTGTCCCTGAAAGCCGCCGGTGTCGGGCTGAACCTCACCCGGGCCGGCCATGTCGTCCACTACGACCGCTGGTGGAACCCGGCAGTGGAGGAGCAGGCCACCGACCGCGCCTACCGCATCGGCCAGACCCAACCGGTCCAGGTCCACCGCCTCATCACCGAGGGCACCGTAGAGGAGCGCATCGCTGCGACGCTGAAGGAGAAGCGCGACCTGGCCGACGCGGTCCTAGCTGGCGGCGAGGCCGCGTTCACCGAACTCTCCGACGCCGAACTCGCCGAGCTGGTGACGTTGAGGAAGGGACGATAGATGGCCGCCAAAAAGCCTGGCACGAAGAACAGCGCGAAGACCGCCCTGCCTTCCAGTACCGACCGAAGCCGAACGTTCCCGCCCTTCGGTCCAACCGTCGGCTCGCGGAGCGCGTTCGCCGAGACCTGGTGGGGCCGGGCCTGGATCGACGCGTTAGAGAACACCTCGATGGACTCCGGGCGCCTGGCTCGGGGCCGCACCTACGCTCGGCGCGGCGCGGTCGACGAGATCACCATTACGCCTGGACGCGCCAACGCAAAGGTCCACGGCAGTGCCTACTACCCGTACAAGACGTCGATGACAGTGAAACAGCTCTCCGGAAAGGACTGGGAGCGGTTCCTCGACGCCGTCGCCGCGCGTGCCGGGCACATCGCTGCTTTGCTGGATCGCGACATGCCGCCGGAACTGGTCGAAGATGCGAAGGCGGCCGGGGTCCGGCTACTACCCGGGGTCGGCGACCTGTCACCCGACTGCTCCTGCCCGGACTGGGGCTGGCCCTGCAAGCACGCCTCTGCACTCTGTTACCAGATCGCCCGCCTGCTCGACCTCGACCCCTTCGTGCTGCTCCTGCTGCGCGGCCGAGGCGAACAAGAGCTGATGGACGAGCTGCGCGCTCGCAACGCGGCCGCTGCGGCCGCCGAAGTCTCCGTCGCGAACCGCAGCGATCTCCAACCGCCCGAGGCAGTCGACTCCGCCCCCACAAGGCCAACAGGCGGCGAACGCGCAGCGGACGTCTTCGCGGCAGCGCCGGACACAGCGACCGCTCTAGCCGCGCTCGTCAATACGGAGCTGGGTGTCCTACCAAACCTTCCCGGACACCCGCCGATGCTTGCGGCCTCCCGCGAACCGATCGGAATCGACCAGCCCGGCCTGGAGTTGGTCGCCGCCGACGCGGCACACCGAGCCCACGGCCTGCTGGCTGCGTACTCGACCACCGACGAACCAGCGCGAACCGCCATCCTCCCCAGGCTCTCGACCTGGCAAGACTCCGTGCGCATGCTGGCCGCACGCCTCGACGACGAAACACTGCGCGCAAGAATCGCTGAAGCCTACGACGTCAGCGACACAGACCTCGGCATCGCAGCCCTGGCCTGGCATCAAGGCGGCTCAGCAGGACTCGAAGCCCTGGAGAAACCGTGGTCCCCAACCGCAGCCCAGAAGGCAAGGGCGCACAAGACTCTTGAGGACTACGCCGATGGCGGTGAGCCACCGCCACTGCGACTGTGGCGCAATCGCTGGACCGCCGAGGCCGAAGACGTGCAGATCCGCCTGGGCACCGACGGCCGCTGGTACCCCTACCGCCGGGACACAGAGGACAACCGCTGGTGGCCGGACGGACCAGCAGAGATTGATCCGGCGGCTGCGCTGGCCACTCTATTGGCCGGCTGAGTACGAGCCATGCGATGTCCCGGCGGTCGGCGAGCGAACCGCGCCGAACCCGACCCACACGCCGAAACTCCACCACCAATACACCACAACATCGCAAACCCACGACCCACGGCATGTTCGGTCGAGGCGCGATTCTCACCCACCTTGCGCACAAAAAGGGCTCTGACCTGTAGGTCAGAGCCGTACGCCCGCCGTTCGAAAACCAGCCGACGGCCACGAGGTGGAGCCCTTCGGTCTCCACACCTTAGACCAAGGCACGCCCTCCGACCTGCGGATTTATTTGTATGATCAAGAGCGTGGAGCCAAGGGGACTCGAACCCCTAACCCCCTGCTTGCAAAGCAGGTGCGCTACCAATTGCGCCATGGCCCCGTGGAGCGGTCCGCCCCCCGAGGTGGGGGCGGACCGTGCCTCGGCTCTAGCTGCCGAGGAAGTCGGATGAGCGGTTCTCAGGCCGAGGGAACCGGGTCGGTCGCCTCGGTCCAGAGGTCCTGCTCCGACTTGTCGGACTGGACCTGCCGGTAGACCAGCAGACCGCCGATGGCAGCCACTGCGAGCAGAAGCAGCTTCTTCACGTGGCCACCTCCCTTCTGGTAGACGTCTGTGTCCTTGAGCTTAACAGTCGCGGGGGCTGATCGAGCTGTGAGCAGCGCTACGCAAAAGTGTGGAGCTGTTCCACTCGTCCCGGCTACGGTCGGGTACGCCGGGTGTCCAGGCGGGTGGTGCGTGCCTTGGGCGGGGTGGCGCGGTGTGGCGACACTGGCTTTGACCTGCTGGGACGAGTGGGTTCGGGTTACGCCGGGCGGGCGTAGGACACCACCGGCATGGTGCTTATCGCGGCGATGGACACTGTGCTGCCGGGGCGGGGGGCGTGGAGGACCAGGCCGTTGCCGATGTACATGCCGACGTGGTTGACGTAGCTGGAGTTGCCGTAGAAGAAGATCAGGTCGCCGGGCTGGGCTGCGGAGGCGGGTATCGCCCGTAGCCCCTGCATCTGGGCGGTGGCGGTGCGGGGGATGCTCACGCCGGCCGCCTTCCAGGCGGCCTGGGTCAGGCCTGAGCAGTCGTAGCCGCCGGGGCCGGTCCCGCCGAAGATGTAGGGCTTGCCGAGCTGGGACTTGGCGAAGGCGACGGCGGCGGCTGCGCGGCCGGAGACCGAGGGGATCGACACCGTCGGGGTGGAGCCGGAGCCCGAGCCGCCGCCGGAGGTGGAACCGGTCGAGCCGGAGGATCCCGACGAACCCGAGGAGGACGACGAAGACGCCGACTGCTTCGCCGCCGCGGCCTTCGCCGCGTCCACGGCCGCCGCCTGCTCGCGGGCCCGCTCGGCCTCCAGGGCGGCGCGCTGCTGCGCCTGCAGCGAGTTCAGGAGCGCCTGGGCCTTGGCCACGTCGCCGTCGAACTGCTTCTTCTTCGCCTCGGCGTCCTTGGTGTTGCGGTCCAGGAGCGCCATCTTGTCGGCGGCTTCCCTGGCCTTCGCTGCCAGGTCGGCCTTCTGCCGGGCCAGCAGCTTCAGGGTTTCGGCGCTGTTCTCGGTGACCCGGCCCACGGTCGCCGACATCGTCAGCATGGAGGAGGGGTCGGCCTGGAGCATCAGCTGCAGGGTCGGGTCGACGTTCGCGTTGCGGTACTGGGCGGCGGCCAGGCTGCCCAGGCGGCTCTGGGTCTGCGCCATCGAGGCCTGCTCGGCGCTCATGTCCTTGTTGATGCCGTCGACCTGGTGCTGGAGCTTGTCCTCGGCGTCCTTGGCGGCGTTGTACGCCTCGTTGGCGTCGGCAGCGTGCTGGTAGAGGGTGTCCAGCTGGGTCTTCACCTGGTCGATGGTGGGCTGCGGGTCCGCCTTGGCGACGCTGGGGACCAGGACCATGGTCCCGGCCGCGGCGGCGCCGACGGCGAGCTTCGAGTAGCGGGCGGCCCGGGGACGGCGATGTCGGGCTGTGACAGTCATGCGAGCTTCTGAGCTCCAACTCCTTCTCGTCCGCCTACCGGGTTAGCTGACGGATTCGGGCCGAAGAAGTAGCCCTACGGTCGGGCGGCCGCACACGCCCCTTCCGGGGCGCGCCGACGCCGACCGATTCACCCCTGGCGCCGCCGGTCTGCGCGCTGCTGCTGCGACCGGCCACGCCGACGAACCTGGTTCCCCGGCTCCGCGTGGTGCGCGGACTCGGCGGTGCCCCGACGCCCCGAACCTCTGCTGGCCCGTGGGAAGCGGCGAAGCGGTTCTGGACGCTAGCCAACCCCGGCGCGCCGAACAAGCGAGCGGTCCGCTTTTCGTTCAGCGAGTGCTCAGGATCCGGCCACCCTTCGCCAGCGATCCGGAACCGGCTGTGAGGGCGCGCGAAGACCCAGGCGCGCACCCGGAGGGCGCGACCTGGGCCGGAGAAACAGATGTCCGATTAGCGCAGAAAACGAACCCTGCGACGTTTGTTGCCCGACGTTGTGACATCCGTCTCAAAAGCCTGCTCGCCCTTGTCGCCGTGGAACGTTCGCACGTTCAGCAGGGCCGCGTTCACAGGGTGTGCCTTGTCGTCATCAGCAGGACTCTTCACCGAAACCGGAGGCATCACGACTTCCACCGGTTCGCCGTGGATGTCCGGAAGGATCGCGCCGACCAGGCGCACCTCCTGCGGTTTGGGGTCGCTCTTGGCGCCGGGACCGTAAAGCAGGTTGCTGATCTCCAGCCAGGTCTCCTCCACGTGGGAGATGTAGTCCAGGCCGCGGCGGCCCAGCGGCGCGTCGCCGACCGCCTTGGCGTTGAACCGGCCGTAGCCGAGGATCCGGCCCAGCAGGTCGCGCTCCACGCGCATGTCGTTGACCTTGCCCAGCGGCAGGGCGTCATAGGCCCGGGTTATGACGCCGTGCGTGTGCAGGATCCGCTTGTTCGTGACGATCAGCAGGTCGCCGTTCCACACGGCGACGTTCCACGCCCCGTACAGGAACGCCACGCCGGCCGCGGCCCACGCGCCCAGCCGCAGCTGGCCGGCGTCGGGCGTGGAGAAGATGTCGATGGCCATCGCCCCCACCACCGCCGCCACGGTGATCAGGACCGGGATGATGACCGCCGCCAGGTGGTGCCGGACCACTATGACCAGCCGCTCGCCCGGCACCAGGAAGCGTTTAGCACGTTCCTCGAGCTCGGGCCGCAGCAGCATGCGGCCATAGAGGGGCGGGGAGGAGTCGGACACGTCAGGCCACCGCCTCGGCGCTCAGCTCGTGACGAGGTTGTGGAAGGTGTCACCCAGCGTCTTGCCGACGCTCGCCACCCAGTTCAGGGCGCCCTGAACCAGGTTGCCAGCCCCGGACGGGTTCTGGACGACGAAGTAGACCAGGAAGAGCACGATGCCCCACTGCACGGCCGGCTTGAGTTTCACGTCAGATCCCCTTCATCTGGACGGTTGTGGTGCCGCGCGACCGGATTCAGCATCATGCGAAGTGCTCCCGGTTCACTCGTACAAGAACAGCATCCCCACTGAGTCAAAGCCTAGCCGCGCAAAGGAGTTTTGGCGGCTCCCAACCCAACGCCGGACATAACGACTCAGTGGACATCCGTCGCAGGGCGCACCCATACCGAGCATTCCCCGACTAGGTTGATCGCATGCAGATCGGTGTCTTGACCGAGACAGCTCCTCGCGAACGCCGGGTCGCCCTCACCGCCGAGTCCGCCGGACGCCTGATCACCGCCGGTCACAGTGTCTATGTCCAGTCAGGTGCGGGCCTGGCCGCGGGCGAAGACGACGACGCTTACCGGGCGGCCGGGGCCATGATCGCGAGAAACCCTGACGAGCTCTTGGGAAACATCGATCTGCTGACGGCTGTCGGACAGCTGGATCAGCAGACCGCCGCCCGGATGACGCCGGGCACCGCGGTGATCGGGCTGGCCTCGCCGAAGGACGGACGCGGCCCGGTCGGGGTGCTGGTGGACCGGCACGCCACCTTCTTCGCCCTCGAACTGCTGCCGCGGATCACCCGCGCGCAATCCATGGACGCCTTGTCGTCGCAAGCGATGGTGTCCGGTTACCGGGCCGCCCTGGTGGCCGCCGAGCGGCTGCCGCGCTTCTTCCCGCTCCTTATGACGGCGGCCGGAACCGTGCCGCCGGCGCGGGTCCTGGTGCTCGGTGCCGGTGTCGCCGGATTGCAGGCGATCGCGACGGCGAAACGGCTCGGCGCGATGGTGGAGGCCTACGACGTGCGGGACGCGGCGGCTGAGGAGATCCGGTCGCTCGGCGCGAAGTTCATCACGCTCGACCTGGAGACGCAGAGCTCTGCCAGCGGCGGGTATGCTCGCGAACAGGCTGCCGACGTGCAGGCCAGACAACGTAAGGCGTTGACGCCTTACGTGGCCGCCGCGGATGTGGTGATCACGACCGCCGCGGTCCCCGGCCGGCCGGCGCCGTTGCTGGTCACCGCCGACATGGTGGAGCGGATGCGGCCCGGATCAGTGCTCGTCGATCTGGCCGCGGACAATCTCCAGGGCGGCAACTGCGAACTGTCGCGGCCCGGTGAGGACGTCCGGCACGGCGGCGTGCTGATCCACGGCGGTCGCAACGTCCCCAGCCAGCTGGCCGCGCACGCCTCCCGCCTGTACGGCACGAACATGGCGGCTTTCGTCCTGGCCATGTGCCGGGACGGGGTGCTTGTATCAACTCCCGAAGAGATCGCGGCCGACGAGATCGCCGCCGCGTGCTGCGTGCTGTTGAAGGGGGAGTTCCGATGAGTTCCACGGCCTGGCTCACGGTGTTCGTGCTGGCCGTCTTCTTAGGGTTCGAAGTGATCTCCAAGGTCTCCTCGATTCTGCACACGCCGCTGATGTCGGGGGCGAACGCGATCCACGGCGTGATCCTGGTCGGCGCGATCATCGCCACCGGCTCTACGGACGACACCGTGCAGCTGGTGATCGGGCTGCTGGCGATCGTGCTCGCGACCGTGAACATGGTCGGCGGGTTCGCGGTCACCGACCGGATGCTCGGCATGTTCGCGAAGCCGCGGCGGGCGGCGTCGCCCGCCGAAACCTCAAGCGGTTCCTCAACTGGGCAGGAGCGGAAGTGACCGGCGGCTGGGCCGACACCGCGTATTTGATAGCAGGAGTCTGTTTCATCCTTGCCCTGAAGGGGTTGTCCGCGCCGCGCACGGCGCGGCTGGGCACGCTGGTCGGCGCCGCCGGCGCGGCCCTGGCGGTGATCGTCGCGCTGACCACACCGCACCTGAAGCACCTGGGGCTGATCGTCGGGGCGATCGTCGTCGGCGTCGCCATCGGACTGCCGACCGCCCGCCAGGTGCGGATGACCGCGATGCCGCAGCTGGTGGCCCTGTTCAACGGCGTCGGCGGCGGGGCGGCGGCGCTGGTGGCGGCGGTGGAGTTCCTGCGGCCGGGCCGGGGCATCGAGCACGCGGCCACCGCGGATCTGGCGGCGATCGGCTTCACCGTCCTGGTCGGCGGCGTGTCGTTCGCCGGCTCGCTGGTCACCTTCGCCAAACTCCAGGAGCTGATGACCACCCGGCCGGTGGTCCTGCCGGCCGGCCGGGGGCTGACCATCGGCTCCGTCTCAGCCGGGGTGCTGCTCGCGGTGGTCTTGGTGCCCTGGCCGAGCGCGGTGCTGCTGGCCCTGCTGGCGGTGGTGTCGCTGGCGTTCGGCGTGCTGTTCGTGCTGCCGGTCGGCGGCGCGGACGTGCCGATCGTGATCTCGCTGCTGAACGCCTTCACCGGTCTGACGGTGGCCGCGAGCGGCTACGTGCTGGGCAACACGTTGCTCGTCATCGCCGGCACGCTGGTCGGCGCCTCCGGGACGCTGCTGACCCGGATGATGGCGGCGGCCATGGGACGTCCGCTGACTGGAACGCTGTTCGGTGCCTTCACGGCCGATGCGAGTGCGGTCGCGGGCGGTGGTGACGGCGCGGTGAAGCCGGTCCGGACCTCCTCGCCGGACGACGTGGCAATCCTGCTCGGCTACGCCCGCAAGGTCGTGATCGTGCCCGGTTACGGCCTGGCGGTCGCTCAGGCGCAGCACACGGTGCGCGAGGTCGCCGACCTGCTGACGGCGCGGGGCGTGCAGGTGTCGTACGGGATCCACCCGGTCGCCGGGCGCATGCCGGGGCACATGAACGTGCTGCTGGCCGAGGCCGACGTGCCGTACGAGGCGCTGCTGGAGCTGGAGGCGGCGAACTCCGAGCTCGCCTCGGCGGACGTCGCGGTGGTGATCGGCGCGAACGACGTGGTCAACCCGGCGGCCCGGCAGCCCACCGGCTCGCCGATCTCCGGGATGCCGATATTGGACGTGGATCTGGCGCAGCAGGTGGTGTTCTGCAAGCGGTCGCTGCGGCCCGGGTTCGCGGGCGTGGAGAACGAACTGCTGTACGCGCCGAACACGTCCCTGCTGTTCGGGGATGCGAAGGAGAGCCTGGGTCGGGTGTTGGCGGCGCTGAAGGCTCAGTAGCCGCCGTCGTGGACACCCGACGCAGCGGGGCGGCTAGGCCGAAACGGTGCCGTAGAGGCGGTCTCCGGCGTCTCCGAGGCCCGGCACGATGTAGCCGTGCTCGTTGAGCCGCTCGTCGATGGCCGCTGTGACGATCGTCACCGGCACCGCGAGATCGGTCAGCGCCTCCGACACGGCGGCGATGCCCTCCGGCGCGGCCAGCAGGCACACCGCCGTCACCGACGCCGCCCCGCGCTCGGCCAGCAGCTTGATCGCGGCGATCAGGGTGCCGCCGGTGGCCAGCATCGGGTCCAGCAGGTAGCACTGGCGGCCGGACAGGTCCTCCGGCAGGCGGGTTGCGTAGGTGGAGGCCTGCAGCGTGTCCTCGTTGCGGACCATGCCGAGGAAGCCGACCTCGGCGGTGGGCAGCAGCCGCACCATGCCGTCGAGCATGCCGAGCCCGGCGCGCAGCACCGGCACCACCAGATGCCGCGGCCCGCTGAAGGTGACGCCTCGCGCCTCGGCCACCGGAGTGACCACCGTCACCGGCTCGACCTGCGCGTTCCGCGTCGCCTCGTACGCGAGCAGCGTCACCAGCTCGTCGGCCAGGGCGCGGAAGGTGGGGGTGTCGGTGCGGGCGTCCCGCAGCACCGTGAGCTTGTGCGCCACGAGCGGATGGTCGACGGCGTGAATGGAGACGGTCGGCATGGGCAAACGGTATCGGACGTGCGAACTCGGTGCACCAACAAGTACTGGACAAGCACATACGGTGACAAGGTAACCTCTCAAAAAGGTCAAACCCGCCGGCCCGGCGCGGTCGGCGGTCCCACGGAAGGCGGTGACCAGCCGATGCCCGCAGACCACCCGCCGCCCCAGAGCGAGGCGGCGCGGGAGGCCCGAGACCGCAGACGCCGTCGCGAGAACTTCCTCGCCGACCTGGCCGAAGCCCAGCGCCTGCGCGAGCGCGTGGCCCCCCGGCGCGCGCGGATGGCGCGGCTGCGACAGCAGCAGCTGCTGCGGACTTTCTTTTACTAGAGGCTTGCGGGGCTGGCTGGGTGACTGGATCGGCCGGCTTCTGGCGCCGCCGCTTGCGTGGTCCTGCGGACCGCGGGAGCGGCGGCGCTGTGTGTGTTCGGGCGGTTGCGCTGCGGTGGTGGGGTGTGATCTTGGACACTGATGTGGAGGTTGGGTCGTCTTGGCTGCTGGCTGGCCCGGCTTGCCTGGCTGGCCGCCGTCTCTACTTGGCGCCGATGCTCTGCGCCGATGCTGCGCGCCTATCGGTCAGACTGGAGCCATGACGTCGCCCGCTGCCCGCCGCTACGAACCGTGGATGCGGCTGGCTCTCGCCGAAGCCAGAGAAGCCGCCGCGCACGGCGACGTCCCCATCGGCGCCGTCATCCTCGACCCGACCGGCACCGTGATCGCCCGCGGCCACAACAACCGCGAAGCCGAAGGCGACCCCACCGCCCACGCCGAGATCGTAGCCATCCGCAAAGCCGCCAAGGTCCTCCAGTCGCGCACCACGCAACCCGACCCCGCCGCCCCCAAGGACTGGCGCCTCACCGGCTGCACCCTGGTGGTCACCCTCGAACCCTGCACGATGTGTGCCGGCGCCATCGTCCTGTCCCGCCTCGCCCGCGTCGCCTTCGGCGCCTGGGACCCCAAAGCCGGCGCCGCCGGCTCCCTGTGGGACACCCTCCGCGACCCCCGCCTGAACCACCGCCCCGAAGTCACCCCCGCCGTCCTCGAACCCGACTGCCGCGCCACCCTCGACCGCTTCTTCGCCACCCACCGCGAAAAGTGAGCAGAGCACCGCGCACGATCCGGTAAGGTGTTCCACGGTGACGTGTCCGAGCGGCCTAAGGAGCACGCCTCGAAAGCGTGTGAGGTGCAAGCCTCCGTGGGTTCAAATCCCACCGTCACCGCTCATGACGAGCCCCTGACGTGCGGAAGCGTGCGTCGGGGGCTCGCTTGTTTGTAGGGCAACCGTAAGCCGCTCCAAGGCGTCGCGAAGGCGGATCGAGCGTGGTTCCTCAGCACGTCAGCGCCGGTCGCCCGGCTTCGTGTAGCGCATGGCGGCCGCCGCTGTACGCCGCAGCGGTGGTACTTCGAGTTCTGCGAAGTCATTGAGACAGGTCACGACTCGCCTCGCTTCAGGCTGATGGCCGGAACGCTCAGGCGACCCGAACTGGTGGTTGATGTCAGCCGCGAAAGCGCGGGGATGGCGGAGTCGAGTCAGCGCCAACTGGGCGAATGGTGCGGGTGAGCGGGATTTGTAGTCCGGCTCGTCGACCAGGTGCAGCTCAAGGGCTATGCCGCTGAGTACAACGTCGAGGACCCTTCGTCGCTTCGCGAGCTCCTGTGGCACGAAGCACTACGCCGGGGACTTTACATTCGGACCGGCACCATCACTGCAGATGAGCGCTCGGTGTGGGCCTACCGCTTGAAGAACGAAAGGTCCGTGGACCGGATTACTGAAGTGGCTGGGTAGGCAGCGATAACGCAAAGCGCGCGATAGTGCGGCGGCAGGTTGACTCGCTTACCCCTGACCCGCCGACAGGCCAGCGTTGGCGGTCGGCCCGTCTCGCGGTTCGTCGTCACGCGTCGACCGGGCGGATGCCGTTCAGGAAGTTCCGCGGCAGGTACTCCGACTCCACTTCGGCGCTCAGCCCGGCCGACCGAGCCAGTACCGCGATCGCCAGTGGTGCCAGGGCGAGCAATCCGTCGGGGGAGTCGGCGAACGCGTCTGCGCTCCAGAATGCCCGGTGCTGCTGGACCGCGTCGGTCAGGGCGGCGGTGAACTGTGCCTGGTCGCGGCGAAGCAGGTAGTAGAACGCCTTGATCGGGGGGTAGACGAGGTGGAGCATGGCGCGGGGCGGGGTCAGGTGGGCTTTGTCCGGGTCGGCGCCGTCCATGGCTGCGCCGAGCAGCTCCGGCGTCACCTCGCGGTGAGCCAAGAAGGTGCGTACGGTCTCGACCCACGGGTCGAGGTAGGCGTCGTGTTGCGTCCCGGACGCGCGCAGGGTCTGCGGCGACACGGCGCAGAGATGAAGACGGCGGTGGCCGCCTGGGCCGCGATGCGAAGGTCTTCCCAGGTCTCCCGCTGTTCGGCGGCCGGGTCGACGACCGTACGCCACTGGGTGAGCATGAGCGTCGTCTGCTGGAGGTTCTTGAGCGCGGCGGCGTGCTGCTGGACGCGATCGAGGTAGGTGACGACCTGCGGGGAGAGGTCCTCTATCTCTTCCCACGCGGTGCTTTTGTCGGTGATGTGCCTTGGCACGGTGGTCATCGCGGTCTTCCTCCGGCGTGGCGAGTCGGGCCTCGACCAAGGGGCCATAGCTGTAGCCGCTTGTGGCTTGGAATCCTAGTACGGCGGCCGTGGACCAGGATCTTGATGTGGCTCGTCGGGTGATCGCGGCCGAAGAGCTCTCTAGTTCGTAGCCAGAGTAAA
>JABFWL010000604.1 GCA_013362315.1 Catenulispora sp.
GTCAGCGTGGCCGTGATCTTCGGCTTCGGGCTCGGAGTGGTGCTCGGCGTCGTGGGCGTCGTGCTCGGGGTCGACGGCGGCGGCGTGCTCGGCTTCGTGATCGGTGTCGGCGTCGATGTCGGCACCGACGACGCCGCGGTCGGCGGCGGCGCGCTCGTCGGCGGCAGGCTCGCCCCCGAGCTCGTCGACCCCTGCGACGGCAGCCCCGAGATCGCCGCCGAGCTCGACGCCGAGGTCTTCGTCGGCGTCGGCTTCGTGCTGCTCGACGTCGTCGTCGGGGTCGGCGTCGGGGTGGTCGGCGTCGGCGTTCCGGGCGACGGCGCGTTGACCCCGGCCGGCAGCGTGTCCGCCGGCGTGTCGCTCAGCGCGGCGGCCGTCGCGGTGGCCGAGATCGTGATGCCGGTGCTGCCCGCGACCGGGGTCTTGGTCTTCGTGTCGGAGCCGAAGGCGACCGCCGCCAGCACACTCCCGACCACCGCGACCAAGGCCGCCGCCAAGCCGGCCTTGGTTCCGCGTCCGATCCGGTGCCAGGCGCGTGACTCCTCTTCGAAGCCCTCGTCCACCGGTTCGGGCTCGTGCGGCCGCTCGGAGAAGCCGAACCATTCCTCGCCCTGCTCCACCCCGCCGGGGCCGCCTCCGGAGCTTCCGGAAAACAACGGCCACACGAAGACCGCGAGGTCGCGCCGGCCCTTCTCCTCCCACTCCACGCCGTACTCGGAGACCGCGGCCTCCTCCAGCTCGGCGATGAACGACGGCACGTCCGCGGGGCGCATCGCCGCGTCCTTGGCGAGGCCGTGCGCCACCAGGCCGCGGACCGCCGGGGGCACGTCGGCCAGCGGGATCGGGGCGGTCCGGTGCAGTTCTTCGAGCTCGAAGACGGTGTCGGCCTTGTAGGGGACGTGGCCGGTCAGGCACTCGTAGAACGACGCGGTGACGGCGTAGATGTCCGTCACCGGTTCGGACGGCGCGCCTTCCCACTGCTCGGGCGCCATATACGAGGGTGTGCCGATGGCCTGCGTCTCGGCTCCGGCCCGCTCCGCGATCCCGAAGTCCGCCAGTTTGCTGACGCCGTCCTCGGTGAGCAGGACGTTCGCCGGCTTGTAGTCGCGGTGCACGATCCCCAGGCCGTGCGCCGCGTCCAGCCCGAGCAGCGACCCGCGCATCACCGACAGCGCCGCCTCGGGCGACACCGGACCGGAGGACTTCAGCACCTTGCGGAGCGTCGCGCCCGGGACCAGCTCCATGACCAGCGCGGCGCCGCCCTCGGTCTCGAAGTACCGGTGGAACCGCACCACGTTCGGATGGTCCAGCCCGGCCAGCAGCTCCGCCTCGGCCCGGAACCGCTCGAGGAACGCCTCGTCCTCGACGAACTTCTGGCTCAGATACTTGATCGCCACCGGCGTCCCGGTCGCGTCGTCGACCGCCGCCACCACGCGGCCGGTGGCCCCGGACCCGAGCGACGACGTTTCCGTGTAGCCCGGCACAGCCCAACCAGTCACCGTGCGTTCCCCCTGCTCCAGCAGCCCACACGCCAATTAGTGCGAGCAACCGTATCAGCTGGAATATAGCTCTCTGATGACGTCTTCTATGTCAGTTTCCCTGATCGAAACGTCCAGGACCTCGTAGCGGGAGGCGACCGCGGCGATCAGTTCCGCGGCGTTGGCGTCGGCGGGGAAGGCGAGCCATTGGCGGGGGCCGTCGACCCTGGTCACGGTGGCGTTGGGGACTTCCACCGGGGCCGCGGGGCGGGCCAGGTCGACGATCAGGGTCCGGTCCGTCGCGATCCGGGCCCGGAGCGCGGCCAGCCGGCCGTCATAGGCGACGGTGCCGTGGTCGATGACGACGACCCGGCGGCAGAGGCGTTCGATGTCGTCCAGGTCGTGGGTGGTCAGGACGATGGTCGTGCCGCGTTCGCGGTTCAGCTCGGCGAGGAACTCCCGGACGACGGCCTTGCTGGTGACGTCCAGGCCGATGGTGGGTTCGTCCAGGTAGAGGATGCTCGGGTCGTGGAGCAGGGCGGCTGTCAGGTCGCCGCGCATGCGCTGTCCGAGGGAGAGCTGCCGGACCGGGGTGTCGAGGAGATCATCCAGCCCGAGCAGGTCCACATAGCGCTTCAGGTTCTCCGCATAGCGCTCATCCGGTATCGCGTACATCCGGTGAAGCAGTGCAAAGGAATCCCTTAACGGCAAGTCCCACCACAGAGTGGTCCGCTGTCCGAACACGACACCGATCTGCCGTGCCAGCTGCTTGCGTTCCCGGATCGGCTCCAGACCCGCCACCCGCAGCGAGCCGCCCGACGGGGACAGGATGCCGGTGAACATCTTGATCGAGGTCGATTTCCCGGCGCCGTTCGGGCCGATGTAGCCCAGGAGTTCGCCTTCGGCGACGGACAGGTTCAGGTCGCGGACCGCTTCGACGGTGGTCCGCTCCCGTTTCAGCCGTCCGGTCTTCTTCCGGAGTGTGTAGGTCTTCGACAGGTTCTCTGCTTCGATCAGCACGGTCAGCTCCCGGTGGAACGGTGGTGGCGCAGGGCTCCGCGCCAGGCGAACAGGGCGACGCTCCACAGGGCCGCGGCGAACACGGGGCCGGCGAAGCGGAACACGGTCGGCAGCCCCAGCGGATCGGGGTGGCCCAGCACATACAGCGTGGGCTGCCAGTTCACGAAGCCCAACGGCACGCCGAAGGTCAGGAACAGCATCAGGTTCCGGCCATACAGCGACAGCGGGTATGAGGTCATGTATTGCCCGCCGTACGTGACGACGTTCATCGCTTCCGAAGCGTCGGTCACCACCACCTGGAACGCGCCCACGAAGACCCAGATCGCGCCGAAGACGGCGACGCCGGTCACCAGCGTGTACGGCACCAGGAACGCTCGCAGCCAAGTCCAGTGGACCGGTGCCGAGACCAGTCCCGCCACCAGCGCCCCGAAGGCCGAGAGCAGCGGGCAGAGCCGCCGCGGCGTGAACTGGTCCGCGAAGACCTGCGGCAGCACACCGACCGGACGCACCAGCAGCCCGTCGAAGGTCCCCATCCGGATGCGGGCTCCGAGGTACTCGGTGCCGGTGAACAGCAGATCGCTGATGAAGAACGCGGCTTGCGCGGTCCCGTACAAGTACAGAGCCTCCGCCAGCGAGAACCCGCCGAGCGCCCGGACGTTGCCGTAGACGATCAGCAGGGCTGCCAGTTCCAGCCCGGCGACCAGCGTCCCGTAGACCATCACCATGACCAGCGAGGCGCGGTACTGCATCGCCGAGCGGGACCACATCCGGACGGACGCGAGATAGGTGACCAGCGCTCCCGGCGGCTTCGGCGCGGCCTCATCCACCCTGGACCACCACCCGCTGCCGGGCCCGCGCCGTCACCAGCCGCCCCAGAGCCAGCAACGCCACGGCCCAGGCCGCTTCGAACGCGTAGGCGCCGGCCAACGCGGCCCCGGAGAGCTTGCCGAGGAACACGTTCACCGGCACCAGGACCACCGAGGCCCACGGCAGCGCCCGCGCCACCTCGCCCAGCCAGCCGGGGAACAGGATCAGGGGCACGGTCAGGCCGCCCAGGAACGTCGTCATCATGTTCACGAACCCGGTCACGCCCTTCTCGTCCAGCAGCCAGAACGCTGACATGGCTGCCAGATAGCGCACCGAGAAGCTGACGAGCACTCCCAGGGTCAGTGCCACGGCGAAGGCCGCCCATACCCGGGGGTCGGCGGGCACGCGCAGCCGGAACAGCAGCGCTCCGACCGCGAACGGCACCAGGCTGCGCCCCAGGAGGGCGAAGGCGGCGCGTCCCAGGTCCACGGAGAGCCAGTAGCCCTGGAAGTCGACGGGCCGGAACAGGTCGGTCCCGATGTCGCCCGAGCGCACTCGGGCCGGGATGTCCAGGTTGTTGGTGAGCAGCGACATCGGCCCGATCAGCGCCTGCGCCACGAAGGTGTAGGTGAGGATGTCCGGCAGGTCGTATCCGCCGATGACGGATCTCTGCCGCCAGACCGCGGTGACGATGAAAGCCTTGACGGCGCCGAAGACGGTGTTGGCGAGCACCGCGCCGAGAATCGCGGCCCGGTAGGTGAGGAATCGGCGAAAGGTTTGTCGGACGACGAGGGCATAGACGATCAAGGTCATGTCCTTCCGGGGGGAACCTGGAATCGTCCCAGCGCCGCCCGGTACGCCGCAATCGTTTTAGGCGTCTGCCCAAACCGTCGCCGAACCGCGGTCCGATCTCCGGACGTGGTCCGGTTCGTCAGGCGAGACGTGGAAGAATCACGGCATGTCGCTACGCTGGCTCACCGCAGGGGAATCCCACGGTCCGGCCCTGACCGCGGTCCTTGAAGGACTGCCCGCCGGGGTCGAGACGTCCACCAAGGCCATCGCCGACGCGCTCGCGCGCCGCCGGCTCGGCTATGGACGCGGTGCCCGTATGAAGTTCGAGGAGGACCAGGTCACCATCCTGGGCGGAGTGCGCCACGGGCTGACGCAGGGCGGTCCGGTGGCGATCCAGGTGGGGAACACCGAGTGGCCGAAGTGGGAGACCGTCATGGCGGCCGACCCGGTGCCGGCCGACGAGCTCGCGGCTCAGGCCCGCAACGCGCCGCTGACCAGGCCGCGGCCCGGGCACGCCGATCTGGCCGGGATGCAGAAGTACGGCTTTGACGACGCCCGGCCGGTGCTGGAGCGGGCTTCGGCCCGGGAGACCGCGGCCCGGGTGGCGCTCGGCGAGGTGGCGCGGGACTTCCTGCGGCAGGCTCTCGGGATCGAGATCGTGTCGCATGTGGTCGGAATCGGGGCCGCCCAGGCGCCGCGCGGCGTGGTGCCGGGGCCCGAAGACGTCGACCGGCTCGACGCCGATCCGGTGCGGTGCCTGGATCCGCAGGCCAGTGCCGCGATGGTGGCGCAGATCGACCAGGCGCACAAGGACGGGGACACACTCGGCGGCGTGGTCGAAGTGGTCGCCTACGGGCTGCCCCCGGGGCTTGGCTCGCACGTGCAGTGGGACCGGCGGCTGGACGCCAAGCTGGCGGCGGCGCTGATGGGGATCCAGGCGATCAAGGGCGTCGAGGTCGGGGACGGCTTCGAACTGGCCCGGACTCCCGGTTCACAGGCGCACGACGAGATGGAGGTCGCCTCCGACACTGTGTCTGAGGGAAAGGCGGCCTCTGATGGAAAGGCGGCGCTGGCGGTGCGCCGGCGGTCCGGGCGGAGCGGCGGGACCGAGGGCGGCATGTCGACCGGTGAGGTGCTGCGGGTCCGGGCGGCGATGAAGCCGATCGCGACGATCCCGCGGGCGCTGGGCACCGTCGACACCGCGACCGGCGAGGCCGCCGTCGCGCACCATCAGCGCTCGGACGTCTGCGCGGTTCCGGCGGCGGGCATCGTCGCCGAGGCGATGGTGGCGCTGGTGCTGGCCGAGGTGGTGCTGGAGAAGTTCGGCGGGGACTCCGTGAAGGAGACGCGCCGCAACTACGAGGCCTACGTCGCGAGCCTTTCGGTGCGGATTGCGGGGTCACAGGTCGCGGGGTCCGGGGCATGAGCCCGGTGGTGGTGCTGGTCGGCGCCCCGGGATCGGGCAAGTCCACGGTCGGCCAGCTGGTGGCCGAGCGCTTGGGCGTGGAGTTCCGGGACTCGGACGCGGACATCGAGGCCGCCGCGGGCCAGGCGATCTCGGAGATCTTCGTCGAGCACGGCGAACCGCATTTCCGGGCGCTGGAGAAGGCCGCGGTGAAGGAAGCGCTGGCCACCCACGACGGCGTCCTGGCGCTGGGCGGCGGAGCCATCCTCGACGCCGACACCCGGGTCCTGCTCAAGGCGCACCGGGTCGCCTTCCTCGAGGTCACGCTCGCGGACGCGGCGTCGCGGGTCGGGCTGAACCGGGACCGGCCGCTGCTGCTGGGCAACGTCCGGGGGACGCTGCTCAAGCTGATGGACGAGCGCCGCCCCTTCTATGAGGAGGTGGCCGTCCTGACCGTGAGAACCGACCGCGAGCCCGAAGAAGTCGCGGCTGAGATCGTCGAAAGCCTGGAAGAAGGCCTCCGGAAGTGACGCAGACGCAGACGCGGATCAAGGTCGGCGGCGACGCGCCGTACGACGTGGTGGTCGGCCACGGCCTGCTCGATGAGCTGCCGGCGATGCTCGGCCCGAAGGCGGCGCGGGTGGCGATCGTGCACCCGCGGGCGCTGGCCGCGACCGCCGAGGCGGTGCGCGACGACCTCGCCGAGCACGGCGGCTACCAGGCACTGACGATCGAGGTGCCGGATGCCGAGGAGGCCAAGTCGGTCCACGTCCTGGCCTACATCTGGGAAGTCCTCGGCAAGTCCAGCTTCACGCGCACCGACGCGATCGTGGGCCTGGGCGGAGGCGCCACCACCGACCTGGCCGGTTTCGCGGCTGCCACGTGGCTGCGCGGAGTGCGGGTGGTGCAGCTGCCCACCACGCTGCTCGGCATGGTCGACGCCGCGGTCGGCGGCAAGACCGGGATCAACACCGCCGAGGGCAAGAACCTGGTCGGGGCGTTCCACCCGCCGGCCGGTGTGCTGTGCGACCTCGACACGTTGCAGACGCTGCCGCCGAACGACTTCGTCGCCGGGCTGGCCGAGGTCGTCAAGTGCGGGTTCATCGCCGACCCGGAGATCCTGCGGCTGGTCGAGGCGGACATCGACGGTGCCAAGCGCTTCGACGGGCCGCACACCCGGGAGCTGGTCGAGCGGGCGATCCAGGTCAAGGCCGAGGTGGTGTCGGCCGATCTGAAGGAGTCGGGCCGTCGCGAGATCCTCAACTACGGTCACACCCTCGGGCACGCCATCGAGCGCAACGAGCGCTACCGCTGGCGGCACGGCGCGGCGATCAGCGTCGGGATGGTCTTCGCCGCCGAACTCGGCCGGCTGGCCGGCCGCCTGGACGAGGCGACCGCCGCCCGCCACCGGGAGATCCTGACCGCCCTCGGCCTGCCGACTACGTACGACGCGGACGCGTGGCCCAAGCTGCTCGACACCATGCGCGTGGACAAGAAGTCGCGGGCCGACATGCTGCGCTTCATCGTCCTCGACGGCCTGGCCAAGCCCTCCGTCCTGGAGGGGCCGGACCCGGCGCTGCTCATCGCCGCCTACGGAGAGGTCGCCAAGGCCGGCGACAGCGCAGACAACAGAGGAGTCGTCGACCTGTGACGAAGGTGCTGGTCCTCAACGGCCCCAACCTCGGCCGCCTCGGCAGCCGCGAGCCCGATGTCTACGGCTCCACCTCTTATGCCGGCCTGGTGAAGGCGTGCACCGAGACCGGTGCCGAGCTCGGCTTCGACGTCGAGGTCCGGGAGACCAACGACGAGGGCGAACTCGTCCGGTGGCTGCACGAGGCCGCCGACGGCAAGTACCCGGTCGTCATCAACCCCGGCGCGTTCACGCACTACTCCTACGCCCTGCGCGACGCGGCCGCGCAGCGGACGGCGCCGTTGGTCGAGGTCCACATCTCCAACCCCTACGCGCGCGAGGCGTTCCGGCACACCAGCGTCATCGCCGCCGTGGCCTCCGGGACCATCGCCGGATTCGGGGTCAATTCCTACCTTCTCGCACTGAGGGCCCTGTCTGAGCTGCCGGACTGAGCCCGGCTTCGTAGTCTGGGACCCATGACCGCTGACCGCACCGCCGCCCCCGCCGTCATCGAACCCGAGGCCTACGCCGCCCGCCGCGAGCGACTGCGGTCCCGGCTGGAGGCGGTGGACGCGGACGCCGCGCTGGTCACCAAGCTCGTCAACGTCCGCTACCTGACCGGCTTCACCGGCTCCAACGGGGCGGTGCTGGTGACCCGCAACGGCGCGGTGTTCTGCACCGACTTCCGCTACGACACCCAGGCCGCGGCCGAGGTGCCCGACGTCGAGCGGATCATCGTCCGGCACTGCGCCCCGGCGCTGGTGGAGCGCGCGGCCAAGGACGGGCTGCGGCGGATCGCGGTGGAGGAGCACGCGATCACCGTCGAGGAGCACCGGCAGCTGTCCGGCGAGCTCACCGCCGCCGCGCCCGCGGCCCGCCTGACCGGGCTCGGCCACGCCGTGGAGCAGCTGCGCCGGATCAAGGACGAGAGCGAGATCGCGCTGATCCGCGAGGCCTGCGCCATCTCCGACCGGGCGCTGGCCGAGCTGACCGAGTCCATCCTGATCGGCCGCACCGAGCGGCACATCGCCCAGGAGCTGGAGCGCCGGATGACCGACCACGGCGCCGACGGCCGGGCCTTCGACACCATCGTGGCCTGCGGGCCCAACGCCGCGGTGCCGCACCACCGGCCCGGCGAGCGCCGGGTCGGCGAGGGCGAGTTCCTGAAGATCGACTTCGGCGCGCTCTACCACGGCTACCACGCCGACATGACCCGCACCTTCGTGGTCGGCCGGGCGCCGGCGGACTGGCAGGTGGAGGTCTACGACCTGGTCTTCGCC
>JABFWL010000368.1 GCA_013362315.1 Catenulispora sp.
CGTGTACGTACGCTGACCCGGGCCAGCAGGAACAGCAGCGCGGCGCACTGCAGCGCCGCGCTGCCCACATCGCGGCCCACACGCCGCTGAGCCCGAACGGCCCGGCCAGCGACCGGGCCAGGACCACCAGGGCCGCGGTGCCGCCCACGGTGACCAGCAGCAGCCGGTCTTGCCGTATGCCGCGACGGCGGCGACCCCGAAGCCGGCCACGACGGCCGCCAGCGCGGTGGCGCCGGCCATGCGGACGACGAAGTCGGCGCCGAGCGGCGCGCCGGCGCGGGCGACTTCGAGGGCTTCGGAGAAGGGGCTCGCCCGGGTTTCGGGTTGTTCATTGACGGTCGGCTCACCGACGGTCGGCTCTCCGACGGCTGGCTTACCGATAGCCGGCTCGGGGACGGGCTGCTCACCGACCCCTGATTCGCCGATGGCCAGCTCACCGATCGCCGACTCACCGCCGAGACCGCGCCGCCGAACCAACGCCAGCGCGGCCGCGAGCGCCACCGCCCGCCCGCTGACGGTGGCGATCGCCGCGCCGCGCACGCCGAACCCGAGCCCGTAGATCAGCGCCGGGTCGAGGACCAGGATCAGCGCGTTTCCGCTGCGCGAACCGACCCAGACCGAGATCACCGACCGGAACCGGTACTTCACCCTGCTGGCGTTCCTGCACTGTCTCGAAGACCCGAAGGCCCAAGCCGCGGTGCTGCGCCGCCGCCTGGGCTTCCTCACCGCTCCGAACGCCGGCTTCTTCTTCGGCAAAGACGGCAAGTCGGTGCCGGCAGAAGACGCTCCGACCCTGTTCCAGCGCGGTATGACGCAGATCGCTCGGGCCACGTCGAAGGCCGAGCGGGAGTGGCTGGCGGCTGCGATCGCCGAGCTGGACGGCGGCGGTTAGGCTCGACGCGAACCCGCCCGAACCCCCGGCCCCGCGCGCGTCTCACGATCTGGAACACATCTCGGGATCTCCAGTCCCGCACTGTGAGATAGTCCACTCCACAGCCGCCCCACCATGTTGTAACCTCATGATGTTCATTAGACGCAGCACACCTGATCGAGACCGCGCAAGGGCCAACGACGTCCCGCCGTGCCACTAGACACGACGGAAGGACACCCATGGCTTTGCCTGTACCCCTCGGTCGCTCCACCGCCGAAGCCCCCACCACCCCCCTGTTCTCGGCGCTGCCGGCCGCACAGGGGCTCTACGACCCGCGCGCGGAGAAGGACTCCTGCGGTGTCGCGTTCGTCGCGACGCTGACCGGGGTGCCCTCGCACGCGATCGTGGCCCAGGCGCTGCAGGCACTGGTCAACATGGAGCACCGCGGCGCCTCCGGGGCCGAGCCCTCGACCGGGGACGGCGCCGGGATCCTGGTGCAGGTTCCCGACGCGTTCCTGCGGGCGGTGACGGGTTTCGACCTGCCCCCGGCCGGGAACTACGCCGTGGGTTTGGCGTTCCTGCCGGTCAACGACGACCAGGCACGAGCCGCCGAAGCCGCTGTCGAGGCCATCGCCGCCGAGGAGGACCTGGCGGTCCTCGGCTGGCGCGACCTGCCGACCGACCCCGAAGGGCTCGGCAAGGGCGCGCTGTCCGTCATGCCCCGGTTCCGGCAGCTGTTCGTGACCGGCACCGGCGGCCAGAGCGGCATCGAGCTGGACCGGCTGGCTTTCGCGCTGCGCAAGCGCGCCGAGCGCGACACCGGCGTGTACTTCCCCTCCCTGTCCAGCCGGACCCTCGTCTACAAGGGCATGCTCACCACCGAGCAGCTGGAGACCTTCTTCCCGGACCTGCAGGACGAGCGGTTCGCCAGCGCCATCGGGCTGGTGCACTCCCGGTTCAGCACCAACACCTTCCCGGCTTGGCCGCTGGCGCACCCCTACCGGTTCGTCGCGCACAACGGCGAGATCAACACCGTGGTCGGCAACCGCAACTGGATGCGGGCCCGGGAGTCCCAGCTGGACACCGAGCTGATCAAGGGCGAGCTGGACCGGCTGTTCCCGATCTGCACCCCCGGCGCCTCCGACTCCGCCTCCTTCGACGAGGTCCTGGAGCTGCTGCACCTGTCCGGCCGCAGCCTGCCGCACGCCGTGCTGATGATGATCCCCGAAGCCTGGGAGAACCACGGCGAGATGGACGCCGCCCGGCGCGCCTTCTACCAGTTCCACTCCACCTTCATGGAGCCCTGGGACGGCCCCGCCGACATGGTGTTCTCCGACGGCAGCCTGATCGGCGCGGTCCTGGACCGCAACGGCCTGCGCCCCTCCCGGTACTGGGTCACCGACGACGGCCTGGTCGTGCTGGCCTCGGAGTTCGGCGTCCTGGACATCGACCCGGCCACCGTGGTCCGCAAGGGCCGGCTGCAGCCCGGCCGGATGTTCCTCGTCGACACCGCCGCCGGCCGGATCGTCGAGGACGAGGAGATCAAGGCCACCCTGGCCGCCGATCAGCCCTACGCCGAATGGCTGCACGCCGGCCTGATCAAGCTCGACAAGCTGCCCGAGCGCGAGCACATCGTCCACACCCGCGCCTCGGTCACCCGGCGCCAGCAGACCTTCGGCTACACCGAGGAGGAACTGCGGGTCCTGCTCGCCCCGATGGCCCGCACCGGCGGCGAACCCCTGGGCTCCATGGGCTCCGACTCCCCGGTCGCCGTCCTGTCCGAGAAGCCCCGGCTGGTCTTCGACTACTTCACCCAGCTGTTCGCGCAGGTCACCAACCCGCCGCTGGACGCCATCCGGGAAGAGCTGGTCACCAGCCTGTCCAGCACCATCGGTCCGGAAGGCAACCTGCTGCAGCCCACGGCCGCCAGCTGCCGCCAGGTCGAGGTGCCGTTCCCGGTCATCGACAACGACCAGCTCGCCAAGCTCATCCACATCAACGCCGACGGCGACCTGCCGGGCCTGCGCGCCGTCACCGTCTCCGGCCTGTACCGGGTCACCGGCGGCGGCGCCGCGCTGCGCGCCCGGCTCGAGGAGATCCGCGAGGAGGTCGCCAAGGCCATCGCCGGCGGCGCCCGCATCATCGTGCTCTCCGACCGGCACTCCGACGCCGAACACGCCCCCATCCCCTCGCTGCTGCTCACCGCCGCGGTGCACCACCACCTCATCCGCGAGAAGACCCGCACCCACGTCGGCCTGGTCATCGAGGCCGGCGACGTCCGCGAGGTGCACCACGTCGCCCTGCTCATCGGCTACGGCGCCGCCGTCGTCAACCCCTACCTGGCCATGGAGTCCGTCGAGGTGATGGCCGCCGGCGGCCAGCTCGGCCTCATCGAACCCGACCAGGCCATCAAGAACCTGATCAAGGCGCTCGGCAAGGGCGTGCTGAAGGTGATGTCCAAGATGGGCATCTCCACCGTCGCCTCCTACCGCGGCGCCCAGATCTTCGAAGCCATCGGCCTGGACCAGGACGTCGTCGACGAGTACTTCACCGGCACCACCAGCAAGCTCGGCGGCGTCGGCCTGGAGACCCTCGCCGAGGAGACCGCCCGCCGGCACTGCCGCGCCTACCCCAAGCAGGCCGGCACCTCCCGGCTCGCGCACCGCCGCCTGGAGATCGGCGGCGAATACCAGTGGCGCCGCGAAGGCGAGCCGCACCTGTTCGACCCGGACACGGTCTTCCGCCTGCAGCACTCCACCCGCGAGAAGCGCTACGACATCTTCAAGCAGTACACCTCCCGCATCGACGAGCAGTCCGAGCGGCTGATGACGCTGCGCGGCCTGTTCCGGATCAAGCACGGCGAACGCCCCCCGATCCCGATCGAAGAAGTCGAACCCGTCTCCGAGATCGTCAAGCGGTTCTCCACCGGCGCCATGTCCTACGGCTCCATCTCCGCCGAGGCCCACGAGACCCTGGCCATCGCCATGAACCGGCTCGGCGCCAAGTCCAACACCGGCGAGGGCGGCGAGGACGTCGACCGCCTGCGCGACCCCGAGCGGCGCAGCGCCATCAAGCAGGTCGCCTCCGGCCGCTTCGGCGTCACCGCCGAATACCTCGCCCAGGCCCAGGACATCCAGATCAAGATGGCCCAGGGCGCCAAGCCCGGCGAAGGCGGCCAGCTGCCCGGCCACAAGGTCTACCCCTGGGTCGCCAAGACCCGGCACTCCACCCCCGGCGTCGGCCTCATCTCCCCGCCGCCGCACCACGACATCTACTCCATCGAAGACCTCGCCCAGCTCATCCACGACCTGAAGAACGCCAACCGCGACGCCCGCGTGCACGTCAAGCTCGTCGCCGAAGTCGGCGTCGGCACCGTCGCCGCCGGCGTGTCCAAGGCGCACGCCGACGTGGTCCTGATCTCCGGCCACGACGGCGGCACCGGCGCCAGCCCGCTGACCTCGCTCAAGCACGCCGGCGCGCCCTGGGAGCTGGGCCTGGCCGAGACCCAGCAGACGCTGCTGCTCAACGGCCTGCGCGACCGCATCGTGGTGCAGACCGACGGCCAGCTCAAGACCGGCCGCGACGTCGTCATCGCGGCGCTGCTCGGCGCCGAGGAGTACGGCTTCGCCACCGCGCCGCTGGTGGTCTCCGGCTGCGTCATGATGCGGGTGTGCCACCTGGACACCTGCCCGGTCGGCGTCGCCACCCAGAACCCCGAGCTGCGCTCCCGGTTCACCGGCAAGCCCGAGTTCGTCGTCACCTTCTTCGAGTACCTCGCCGAGGAAGTGCGCGAGCACCTGGCCGCCCTCGGCTTCCGGTCCATCGAGGAGGCCATCGGCCACGCCGAACTGCTCGACACCGCCGCCGCGGTCGCGCACTGGAAGGCCTCCGGGCTGGACCTGCGCCCGCTGCTGCACATCCCGGCGCTGCCCGAGGGCACCGCGCTGCACCGCACCCGCGAGCAGGACCACGGCCTGGACAAGGCCCTGGACCACCAGCTGATCGCGGTCGCCCAGCCGGCGATCACCGCCGGCGAGCCGGTCCGCGCGCAGTTCGAGATCCGCAACGTCAACCGCACCGTCGGCACCATGCTCTCGCACGAGGTGGTCAAGGCCCACCGCGGCGAAGGCCTGCCCGAAGGCACCATCGACCTCACCTTCGTGGGCTCGGCCGGCAACTCCTTCGGCGCCTTCCTCGCCCCCGGCATCACCCTGCGGCTGGAAGGCGACGCCAACGACTACGTCGGCAAGGGCCTGTCCGGCGGCCGCATCGTGGTGCGGCCCAACCGCGCCGCGGACCGGATCAACGCCGCCGCCGCCACCAACGTGATCGCCGGCAACGTCATCGGCTACGGCGCCACCAGCGGCCGCATCCACCTGCGCGGCACCGTCGGCGAACGGTTCTGCGTCCGCAACTCCGGCGCCACCGCCGTCGTCGAGGGCGTGGGCGACCACGCCTGCGAGTACATGACCGGCGGCACCGTCGTCATCCTCGGCGACCACGGCCGCAACCTCGCCGCCGGCATGAGCGGCGGCACCGCCTACGTCCTGGACCTCAAGGTGGCCCGGGTCAACCCCGAGATGGTCAACGTCGAGGCCCTGGACGCCGAGGACCGCGCCCTGCTGCACACCCTGGTGCAGGAGCACCTGGAGGAGACCGGCTCCACCGTCGCCGAGACCCTGCTGGCCGACTGGGCCGCGCACGTCGGCCGGTTCGCCAAGATCATGCCGGTCGACTACAAGCGGGTGCTCACCGCCCGCGCCGCGGCCCAGGCGGCGGGCCTGTCCGAAGAGCAGACCCTCGACAAGATCATGGAGGCCACCCGTGGCTGACCCTCGTGGTTTCCTGACAACCCCGCAGCAGCACCCCGAGCGCCGTCCGGTCGCCGAGCGCGTCCAGGACTGGAAGGAGGTGTACAAGCCCGGCGCGCTCCTGCCGATCATCAGCAAGCAGGCCGGGCGGTGCATGGACTGCGGGATCCCGTTCTGCCACAACGGCTGCCCGCTCGGGAACATCATCCCGGAGTGGAACGACCTGGTGTGGAAGGGCGACTGGGAGGGTGCCGCCGACCGGCTGCACGCCACCAACAACTTCCCGGAGTTCACCGGGCGGCTGTGCCCGGCGCCGTGCGAGACCGCGTGCGTGCTCGGGATCAACCAGCCGCCGGTCACCATCAAGAACGTCGAGGTCGCCATCATCGACCGGGCCTGGGAGGACGGCACCGTCACCCCGCTGCCCCCGGAGCGGCTGTCCGGCCGCACCGTCGCGGTGATCGGCTCCGGCCCGGCCGGCCTGGCCGCCGCCCAGCAGCTCACCCGCGCCGGGCACACCGTCGCCGTCTACGAGCGCGCCGACCGCATAGGCGGCCTGCTCCGCTACGGCATCCCCGAGTTCAAGATGGAGAAGCGGCACCTCAACCGGCGCATCGAGCAGATGCGCGCCGAGGGCACCAAGTTCCGGCCCGGCATGCACATCGGCGTCGACCTCACCGGCGACGCCCTGCTGGCCCGCTACGACGCCATCGTGCTCGCCGTCGGTGCCACCAAGGCCCGCGACCTCGACGTCCCCGGCCGCGACCTGGCCGGCATCCACCAGGCCATGGACTACCTGCCGTACGCCAACAAGACCTGCGAAGGCGACTACCTCACCGCCCCCATCGACGCCTTCGGCAAGCACGTCGTGGTGATCGGCGGCGGCGACACCGGCGCCGACTGCCTCGGCACCGCCACCCGGCAGGGCGCCGCCTCCGTCACCCAGCTGGAGATCATGCCGCGGCCCGGCGAGGAGCGCCCGGCGTCGCAGCCCTGGCCCACCTACCCGATGATCTTCCGGGTCGCCTCGGCCCACGAGGAGAACGGCGAGCGGGTCTACGCGGTCTCCACCACCGAGTTCACCGGCGACGAGAACGGCCGCGTCAAGGCCCTGAAGCTCACCGAGGTGAAGTTCGAGGGCGGCCGGCCGGTGCCGGTCCCCGGCACCGAGCGGGAGATCCCGGCCGACCTGGTGCTGCTCGCCATGGGCTTCGTCGGCCCGGACCGCGGCAACGGCCTGATCGACCAGCTCGGCCTGGCGCTCGACGACCGCGGCAACATCGCCCGCGACGCCGAGTACGCCACCAACGTGCCGGGTGTGTTCGTCGCCGGCGACGCCGGACGCGGCCAGTCGCTGATCGTGTGGGCGATCGCCGAGGGCCGCTCCGCGGCCAGCTCGGTGGACGCCTACCTGAGCGGATCCACGACCCTGCCCAAGCCGATCCCGCCGACGGCGCGGCCGGTGACGGTGTGAGCGGCGGCGCGGCCGCCCCGGCGGGGGATTCCCGCGCCGGGGCGGCCGCGCTCTTCCTCAGGGTTTTGCCTGAGGGGGTGCCGGTGTCGCTGTCGCTGCCAGTGTCGCTACCGGTACGCTCGGCCTCAGCGGTTCGCCAGCGCGATCAGGCCGATGATCCACAGCACCAGCGTGATGATGCCGAGCACGAACCCGGCCTGGGCCACCCCGCGGTTGTTCGCCTCGCCGCGGGCCACCCGGTTCAGGCCGATCCGGCCGAAGACGATGGCCAGGATGCTCAACGGGCCGATCAGGAAACCGAGGATGCCCAGGACCAGGGCGGCCACGCCCATGCCGTTGCGGGGCTGCATCGGGGGAGCTCCGTAGCCGCCGTAGTCGTATCCGGAGCCGGTCGGGTAGGGCGGCGGCGCGGGATACTGGGGAGCGCCGGAGTTCGGGTACTGAGGCTCCTCAGGTCTCGGCGGCTCCTCAGGTCTCGGCGCGTCCTCCGGGTGCTCGCCGGAGTCCGGGGGAGGGGTTGTCGTCATGAACGCCAATTGTCTCCGTTACTCCCGGTTCATTCCTCGCAGACACACGGTGAACGGCAGCGGAAACTTCCGTTCTGCGCCCCGATAAGGCGTGAGAACTTGTCAGACCCGAAAAAGCTACTAACGAGTAGGACATAAGGTAGTGGGCATGCGCCGCGCGAAAATCGTTTGTACCCTGGGCCCGTCCGCCGGAACCCTCGAGCAGCTCACCGCTCTGGTCGAAGCCGGCATGAACGTGGCCCGCCTGAATCTCTCCCACGGTTCCTATGAGGACCACGAGGAGCGCTACCGCAACGTCCGCCAGGTCGCCGCCGAAAGCGGCCAGGCCATCGGCGTGCTCGTCGACCTGCAGGGCCCGAAGATCCGCCTGGGCACCTTCGCGAACGGCAAGGAGCACCTGGCCAACGGCGCCGAGTTCACCATCACCACCAACGACGTCGCCGGGGACGCCACCATCTGCGGCACCACCTACAAGGGGCTGCCCGGCGACTGCAAGCCCGGCGACCGGATCCTGGTCGACGACGGCAAGCTCACCCTGGAAGTGGTGAAGGTCGACGCCACCGACGTGGTCACCCGGGTCATCGAGGGCGGCCCGATCTCCAACAGCAAGGGCCTGAACCTGCCGGGCGTCGCCGTCTCCGTCCCGGCGCTGTCCGAGAAGGACGAGATGGACCTGCGCTGGGCGCTCGGCGCCCCGGCCGAGGGCTACGGCAACCCCGGCGTCCTG
>JABFWL010000276.1 GCA_013362315.1 Catenulispora sp.
GGTCGGCGCCTACGACGTGGTGAAGGAAGTGCTCTCCACGCTCGGCACCGTGGAGTTCACCAAGGTCGCGATGCAGCCCGGCATGCCGCAGGGCTTCGGCACCGTCGGCGAGGACCGGATCCCGATCTTCACCCTGCCCGGCAACCCGGTGTCGGCCTACGTCTCCTTCGAGCTGTTCATCCGCCCGGCGATCGAGAAGCTGATGGGCCGCGAGAGCGGGCCGCGGCGCACCGTCACCGCGACCTGCTTCGGCGCCTTCTCCTCGCCGGCCGGCAAGCGGCAGTTCGCCCGCGGCGTCTACGACCCGGTCGGGCACAGCGTGCGGCCGGTCGGCGGCCACGGCTCGCACCTGGTCGGCGACCTGGCGCTGGCCAACGCCCTGATCGTGGTGCCCGAGCACGTCACCGAGGTGGTGGACGGGGACGACGTCGAGGTGATCGTGCTCGACGGCGGCTCGCGGTGAGCCGCGAGACCGCCGGGGACGCCGCCGGCGCCGGTGACACGACGGGCACCCCTGGCACGACCGGCACACCCGGCACACCCGGCAAGTCCGAGCACCTGACGCACATCGACAGCGCCGGCGACGCGCGCATGGTCGACGTGACCGCGAAGCCGGTCTCGGCCCGGGAGGCCCGCGCCACCGGCTTCGTCGAGGTCTCCCCGAAGGTCGTGGAGCTGCTGCGGGGAGAGGGCGTCCCGAAGGGGGACGCCCTGTCGGTCGCGCGTATCGCCGGGATCATGGGCGCGAAGAAGACCCCTGAGCTGGTCCCGCTGTGCCATCCCATCGCGATCAGCGGGGTGAAGGTGGCGCTGGAGGTGGAGGACGCCGGAGTGGCGATCGCCGCGACCGTGAAGACCGCGGACCGGACCGGCGTGGAGATGGAGGCGCTGACCGCCGTCGCGGTCGCCGGGCTGACGGTCATCGACATGGTGAAGGCCGTGGATCCGGCCGCCGTCCTCACCCGGATCCGGGTGGAGACCAAGACCGGTGGTGTGTCAGGAGGCTGGTCGCGCGAGGGTTAGATAACTCTTGCGACTTGGAGGTCTCGGTGTCATGGTGCCCCGAACGCGAGTGTGAGCGGCCTCACAGCCCGCGTTCGGACCGGACGACAGGACCTTTTCCCGAGCTCCCAAGGACGCGCCATGACCGATTCGAGCACCGACGCGAGCACCGCAGGCCCGCCCGAGAACGACACGGGGCGCCTCGACGGCGCCTCGCGGGCGCGCATCTTCGCCGTGATCACGGTCGTCGTGCTGTTCGCCGAGGTCGCACCGCTGCAGTACACGATGGTCTCCCCGGCCGCGCAGCTGATCGGGCAGAGCTTCCCCGGCGTGGGCAGCAACATCGCGTGGATGACGATCATCTTCGGGCTGGTCGGCGGGGCCGCCACGCCCATCCTGGGCAAGCTGTCCGACCTGTACGGCAAGCGCAACATGCTGCTCGCGGTCGGCGTGTCGTTCCTGATCGGCTCGCTGATCTGCGCCACCACCGGAAACTGGACCCTGTTCCTGATCGGGCGGGCGTTCCAGGCGGTGGCGATCGCCGCTGCCACCGTGGCTTACGGCCTGATCAGGGATCTGATCCCCCGCAAGTACGTACCGCTGGCGATCGGCCTGGTGTCCACCGGCCTCGGCGTGTCCGGCGTCGGCGGCATCATGCTCTCCGGTGTGCTGACCGACACCGCCGGCTGGAGTTACAAGGCGCTGTTCTGGTTCCTGGTGATCTACACGCTGGTCACGCTGCCCCTGCTGTTCCTGGTCTGCCCGGAGACGAAGTTCCGTGCCCGCCAGAAGCTGGACCCGATGGGGGCTTTGCTGCTGGCCGGCGGAGTCGGGTTCGCGCTGCTCTATGTCTCCAACGGTGCGAACGTCGGCTGGACCAACGCCTTGTACCTGGGGTACCTGGTTCTCGGCCTTGTGCTCATGGCCGGTTTCATCGCCTTGGAGAAACGGGTCAGCCAGCCCATCATCGACCTGCGTCTGCTGTTCTCGCCGAAGGTCTCGATGGTGCTGTTCGTGGCCTTCTTCGCGTCGATCGTGGTCGGCATCCAGGCCTTCGCTATCCCCTATATGGTCTCCACACCAAGTCACGATGGACTTGTGGCGCTGACACAGCAGGGTGCGGGAGCCAGACTCAAGGGTCTGGGAGTGCAGCCCAGCCAGATACCGGTGAAAGTTATCGGTGACATCAGCTACGGCCTCGGGTTCACGCTGCTCGGCCTGGCTTTCCACGTACAGGTGTGGGGCTCGTCAGTATCGATGGTCTCCGGCGCTGCCTCTGGACAGCTGTCAGGCAAAGTTGGTGCACGTAAGCCGCTGCTTATAGGAATGCTCGCCTTCGCCCTTACTAGCGGTGTTTATGCAGCGGCGCACCATGGTGCTCTCACGCTCGCTCTGGTGGGCATCGTATTCGGCGTCGGATTCGGCGCCTTCTACGCGACGACGCCGAACCTGCTCGTCGAGGCCTCTCCTCCGGAGCAGCAGGGGATCACCGCAGGGATGCTTGGCGTCTCCAACTCCATAGGCACTGCGGTGGGAACGGCTATAGCGGCGGCGTTCCAGGCGGCGCATCCGGTGAAGCTTGTTGTCTTGGGCCAAACGGTCTTCGCCGGTACGCCTGATCCCAAGACCGGCTTGACGAAGCGCGCAGGTGTGTTTACGGACGCCGCTTATACGCAGATCTTCATTGCGTGCGCCATAGCGGGCACCATCGCGTTGATCGGCACGTACTTCATGCGCGCTGGACGGACTCCTTCCACAGGCGGCCTTGGCTACTTGTCCAGTAAGGAGCCGGTCAAGGAGGCCGCGCCTGCTTAGAGACCTCAGATTGCCGTCGCGACCTTGATCGCGTCGCAGCGAGCGTTCAGGCACTCTCCCGTAGTCAACGAGAAGCCGAAGTTATGCGCCAGGCAACGTAGTACCGGACCTTCGGCGGTGTCCTCTATAACCGCGCCTTCAGTTAGATCCTCACCGGCGTGTGGGCAGTAACGGGTCACCTCGAAGGCCCGGTCTCCAGAGCGAAGCGTCACCGTGTCGTCAGGGTCGCGCTCGGTCTCGTAGTCCTGCACCGCTTGGAGGGCTTCTTCGTCGGCATGCTTAAGGAGACCGACGAGGTAGTCGTTATAGACATCAGGGCAACGCCAAGACCGGAATCTCAAGGAGAGGAACAGGTCCTCCCAACGGACTTCTCCTCTGAGGACAGCGTCCAGCCAGCGCGCTTCCATCGTGAGCTTGTACTGCACAGCATCGTTGGTGCGGTCCTTAGGATCCAGGTCGACCACAGTCCGTTCCGGCCCGAGTTGTACGTCCCATACCCCGCCATCCTCGCCGCCGATGTCGAAGCGGACGGTCATGGCGATCCGGTCCAAGAAGTAGCGGTTCATCCTCCCGAGGCGGCCGAAGTGTTCGGCGAAGCGTTCTGCAAGGCCGGAGCCGGAAGGCGGATCCGGATGCGCAGCCCACACGTCGGCGATCTCCTGGGCGCGTGATGCCTTGTACACCTCCAGGTGATCCGCCACAGCGAGAGGATCGTCGAACGCGAACCCTTCCCAGTGCGCATCACGCGTAACGGCATAGCTTGAAGAAGAAGCCAACTGCACACTGTCGCCGGGCAGCATAAACAGCGTTTCTTGTCCGGGGATCCGCTCCCGCAGCCACGCTGTGGCTTGCGCCTGGTCCGGGAAGATCCCGGGCGCGGGAATCTGCGCGTTGTGATGCGCCAGCGTCGGATCAAGGAAGCACGGCGGTCCCGCATACGGGAGGACCAGGCGCGGTTTGACGCCACGCACGAGCCGCGTCACCGCCTTGAACTTGTTGCTCCGCTTGTCGGCACAGATCTTGGCCACGACCTCCGATGGATAGTCGTAGCAGATCGGGTGCCAGCTGGCGCCCGACATCTGCACCGCCATCAAGTCCAGCGGACCGCCGACCTCGGCCATGGCGCGGCGGGCCTGGGCCAGGGAGAGGCGGGCGTCGTTGGTGTGCAGGACCGAAACGCCGTCGGTGACGACGAGGAACGCCGCGTCGTGGCACATCGGCGACTGCTCGGGGATCACGGTCAGCCAGTCGCCGCGGGTGTTCAGCGGAAGCCGTCGCCACGCTTCGACCTCGACGACATGCCGCACGCCGGCCGCGGTGAGCCGGTCGCGGCAGGTCGACGCCGGATACCTCGGGATCACGACGCGCACACCGTCGGGCAGCCCGGCCAGGAAGCCCAGGTCCATGTGGTCGAGATGCTCGTGCGAGACCGCGACCCAGTCGGCGTCGAGCAGGCCCGGAGCCGATCGCAGACGGCTGTTGTCCGGGAACGGGAACCAGGAGCCGAGGAACGCGCCGCCCGGCGAGACCCAGGGGTCGCACAGCAGCTTCAGATCCGGCGTTTCGACACGCAGTCCCGCGTGCCCGAGCGAAGTGACGAGAGGACCACGCACAGTCACAAGGTGCTCCCGCGAAAAGCCGGAGCCAACCCGTGACGGGATGACCCCGGCCTACGCCGAGTGCGGTAGAACGCTCAGGTCGGTCAGAACGTTCAGATCGGTCAGAACACTCAGGTTGCTCAGAACGTTCAGATGACGTCCTGGAACGCCTTCGCCATCACCTGGTAGCCCGCGTCGTTCGCGTGGATGTTGGGGCCGACCGGCTTCGGCGCGCACATCCAGGTCCACTGGCAGATCCGGGCCACGTTCAGCGGCACGGTGACGCCCGGCGCCAACTGCACCTGGTGCACGAAGTCGTTGCTGCTGAAGGCGGCGCTGACGTCGGCGACCCGCACGCCGTGCAGCGGGTACTCGACCTGGAAGACGGCGTTGAACAGGTTCAGGAACACGGCCGACAGCGTGGCCGTGGACTGGCCGGAGGCGCCGGTCAGCCACGAGGCCAGGAACGGGTTGTAGTACGTCGAGCCGACGAACTCCGTCTTGTGCCCCGCCGCAGCATGCAGCTTGTCGAGGATGACCGGCAGGTCCTGCGCGGTCTGCTTGATGCCGTTCAGGCCGCACTGGATGTCCAGGCCGGATGCGCTCGCACAGTTGTCGACGTCGTTCGCACCGATGTCCAGCGTCACCAGCACCCGGTCGCCCTTGTGCGCCTTGAGGAAGTCGGCCGCGGCATCGAGCTGGTTCCCGTACGGCTCCGGGTACGGGCAACCGCCGTGGATCATGGAACCGGTGGTCTCGCCGGGGCAGGCCAGGTTGAGGTACTTCGTGCCCTGATCCTTCAGCGCGGCGGCGATGTCGTCGGCGTAGCCGCGCCCGGAGATGTAGCCCTGGCCGGTGGTGGCGTTCGGCTGCCAGCCGGCGCCGAGCGAGTCGCCCAGGGCCAGGTAGTAGTCGAACGGCTTGTGCTTCCAGCCGTCGGTGGCGCTCGCCGGGCCGGCGCCGGCCGCCAGGCCGCACAGCGCGGCGGCCGCGACCGTCGCGACCACCGCGGTCTTGCGCAGGCTGAATGTGGGAACGTGCATGCTTTCGGTCCCCTCCCGTGGGAAACGCCGCCGGCGAGGGGTACCTCGCGCAGGAGTGTGGCGGCGGACACCTGGATGTTACTGGGAGGTACCGAGCGGGGGTAGGGGTGCGGACGCCGGATCAGTTGCCGGAATCAGTTGTCGAACGGCAGGACCAGGGTGCGCAGCAGCCCGGCCAGGGTCTCGCGCTCGGCGGCCGACAGTCCGCCGAGCAGTTCGCGCTCCTGCGCGAGCAACCCTTCGAAGGCTCCGTCGACGCGCTTGCGGCCGGTCTCGGAAAGCTGCACCAGCACGCCGCGCCGGTCACCGGGATCAGGCAGGCGCTTCACCAGATCCTTGGCGGCGAGCCGGTCGATGCGGTTGGTCATGGTGCCGCTGGTGACCAGGGTCTGGGTCAGGAGCTTGCTGGGGGTGAGCTGGTAGGGCTCGCCGGCGCGGCGCAGGGCCGAGAGCACGTCGAACTCCCAGGGCTCGAGGTCGTGCTCGGCGAAGGCGGTGCGGCGGGCGCGGTCCAGATGCCGCGCCAGACGGGAGACCCGGGAGAGGACTTCGAGCGGCGCCACGTCCAGGTCGGGGCGCTCGTGGTGCCAGGCGTGGACCAGGCGGTCGACCTCGTCGCGGCACGCCGCTGAGTCCAGGTCCTGCGTGCGGGGCGTGTCCACCGGCGGCCTTCTCCTTGGGATGATCCGAGATCCCAGCGTACCGGGAAGGTCGGCGCCGAGCATCTTGACATCGAGATTCTTGACTGGGCAGACTTAAGTATCTCGACGTCGAGATACTTTGCTGGCAGATCCTCTGCCCGACAGGAGGCGGCATGACCGGCGACACCTGGAACGCCCAGCAGTACCTGAAGTTCGCCGACGACCGGCTGCGCCCCTTCCTGGACCTGGTCGCGCAGATGGAGCCCGGTGCCGAGGCGGAGGACACGCGCACCGTGGTCGACCTGGGCTGCGGCCCCGGCAACGCGACGGCGCTGCTGGCCGACTGGTGGCCGCAAGCCCGGATCGTCGGCGTCGACTCCTCCCCGGCGATGATCGAGGCCGCGCAGGAGCACGCCATCCCCGGCCGGGTCGAGTTCGAGCTCGGCGACGTACGGGACTGGCACCCGGACTCCAAACCCGACGTGATCCTCGCCAACGCGGTCCTGCAGTGGGTTCCGGGTCACCTCGACCTGATCGGCGAGCTCGCCGCGCAGCTTGCTCCCGGCGGATTGTTCGGGTTCCAGGTTCCCGGCAACTTCGAGGCGCCGTCGCACCTGGCGCTCGCTGAAGTGAAGAATGCTTGGGCGGGCCGGATCAGTGCCGACATCGACCAGCCCGCGTCCCACGACCCGGCGGTCTATCTGGAGAAGCTGGTGGAGGCCGGGCTGGAGCCGGACGTGTGGGAGACCACGTACACGTACGTGATCCCCAGCGACCCGGATCCGTCGGTGCCGTGCGGGGTGACAGAGTTCATCCGCGGCACCGCGCTGCGGCCCGCGGTGCAGGCCCTGGGCGAGGCCGCAGCCGCCGAGTTCATCGCCGACTACGACGCCTTGGTCCGCCGCGCCTATCCGGTCCGCGAGTTGGGCGCCCGCACCGTGCAACTCCTGCCGTACCGCCGGATCTTCGCCGTCGGCCGGGCCGCCTGAGAAGGGGTGTCGCCATGCTTGCCGGACTCCATCACGTCCAGGTCGCCGTCCCGAAGGGCGCCGAGGACATCTCGCGCGCCTACTACGCCGGCGTGCTCGGCATGACCGAGCTGCCCAAGCCGCCGGTGCTGGCGGCGCGCGGCGGCTGCTGGTTCGCGGCCGGGAACCTGGAGATCCACACCGGCGTCGAAGAACCCTTCGTCCCGGCCCGTAAGGCGCACCCCGGCATCATGGTCACCGACATCGACGTGGTCGTCGCCGCCCTCACGGCCGCCGGCCATACGTTCACCTGGGACGACACCATCCCCGGCCGGCGCCGCATGCACACCTTCGACCCGCACGGCAACCGGCTGGAGTTCATCCAGCAGTAGCCGCCGCTCTGGTTCTCCCGCTACTCCTCGGACAGGCCGCGGCCGCGCTCGTCCAGTTCCTTAAGCATCGCCTGAAGCTCTCCGCGCACGTAGTCGCGTGTGGCGACCTCGCCGACCGCGAGCCGCAGTGAGGCGATCTCCCGGGTGATGTACTCCATCGTCGCGATCGAGAGCTCCTCGCGCGCCCGGTCCTCGGCGATCTGCACCTTGTCCCGCTCGGCCTGCCGGTTCTGCGCCAGCAGGATCAGCGGCGCGGCGTAGGCGGCCTGCGTGGAGAACGCCAGATTCAGCAGGATGAACGGGTACGGGTCCCAGCGGATCGACCTGGTGATCACCATGATGTTCAGGATGATCCACACCACGACGACCACGGACTGCAGCACCAGGTACCGGGCCGTCCCGAAGAACCGGGCGATCGCCTCCGACACCCGGCCGAAGGCGTCCGGGTCGAACGACGGCTTCAGCGACACCTGCCGCCGCCCGCGCGGCTGGTCGAGCCGCGCCTGGGCGTATTCGCGCGCCATCTTCAGGCCTCCCCTGCATCGGCGCCGGCGGCGTGTCCGGCTCCGGAGCGCGAACCGGCCCCGGCCCCGGACGCCGCCCCCGGCGTCCCGCTGTCAGCCCCCCGCGACTGCTTCGACTCCCCGAGTTCCCGCTGCTCCCCCTGTTCTCCCTGCTCGCGCTGTTCCAGATGCTTGTGCTGGTCCTGCACCTCCAGCAGCTCCACGACCTCGCGCTGCTCCGGCGGCAGTTCCTCGTGCGGCAGCCGTCCGTTGCGCATCCGCCAGTCGTCGGGGAGCAGGTGGTCCAGCACGTCGTCGACGGTCACGGCGCCGAGCAGCCGGTCGTTCTGGTCCACCACCGGCGCGGCCACCAGGTTGTAGGTGGCCATGTACGCGGTCACCTCGTTCAGCGCCGCGTCCGGCCGCAGCGGCTCCAG
>JABFWL010000551.1 GCA_013362315.1 Catenulispora sp.
GGTGGTGCGGGGCGGGTGGACTACGTGGAAACGACTACGGCGGTGGTCTGGGTTGAGCCGTGTGGGGCTCATATCATCGATCTGCGATGGAGCGACACTACTGGCGCCAGTGTGGTTGGCGCGCCTGTTGGCGGTGTGCTGGCAGCGAGTGCCGAGTGCATGTTGCCCGGGGTGGTGCTGGGCGGCGGCCGGGGGGTGCGCCGCGGCCGGGTGGTCGGCGGCCGGCGGGGCGTGTTCCGCATCGGCGTGTGGGGCAGGTCCTGCTCGGCACGTGGGCGGCGGCGGCCGCGCAGCTGACTCGCGGGCTGCCGGTTGGTGCGGGGGAGGCCGACCCGCAGTCCCCGCCGATCGATACCGGCGAGGCCGACGGGCTCAGCGCGGCGCGCTTGACCATTACCGTCGGCTTCGGCCCGTCGTTGTTCGACCAGCGCTTCGGCTTGTCCGCCAAGCGTCCCGCCGCTCTCGCGGACCTGCCGGCTCTTCCGGGTGACGGGTCGCTGATCCCGGGTCGCAGCGGTGGAGACCTGTGCGTCCAGGCCTGTGCCGACGACCCGGCGGTGGCGTTCCACGCCATTCGCAACTTTGCTCGGCTGGCCCGCGGCAAAGCCGTGATCCGCTGGTCCCAGCTCGGGTTCGGCCGTACGTCCTCGACGTCGGTCGGCCAGCAGAGCGAACGCAACTTGATGGGCTTCAAGGACGGGACCCGCAACATCAAGGCCGAGAGCGGTGCCGATCTCGACGGCTATGTCTGGGTCGGCGAGGAGACCGACCAGGCGTGGATGCGGAGCGGCAGCTACCTGGTGGCCCGGCGGATCAGGATGCTGATCGAGTCCTGGGACACCGACTACCTCGCCGACCAGGAGAAGGTCTTCGGCCGGTGCAAGACCTCCGGCGCGCCGCTGACCGGCAAGTCCGAGTTCGATCCGCCGGACTTCGCCGCCGCGGGCGCGGACGGCCAGCCGGTCATCCCGGTGGGCGCGCACGTCCGCCTGGCCGCGCCGGAGACGAACGAGGGCCAGAAGATTCTGCGCCGCGGCTACTCCTACACCGACGGCATCGACGCCACTACCGGGCTGCTGGACGCCGGCCTGTTCTTCATCGCCTATCAGAAGGACCCGCGTAAGCAGTTCGTGCCGATCCAGGCGCGCCTCGGCCGGCACGACAACCTCAATGAGTACATCCGGCACACCGGCAGCGCGCTGTTCGCGGTGCCGCCGGGGCCGGCCGCCGCCGGCGACTGGTGGGGTAAGGCACTTTTCGGGTGAGAATCTTCGGTCCATCCTGAACAAGTATCGATCCTCCCCTTTATCCCGCACGCTGCGTGAGTTAATCTGAGCCCTGAGTTAGTTAGCGCACCAAGGCTAACTTGCCGTGCCATCAGTAAAGGACCGCCGCGCATGACTCTCGCCTTCCCCGCCAGCCGCGGAACCTGCCCCTTCGATCCGCCGCCCGCCTACGCCGCCGCCCGCGAAACCGGACCAGTGACCCCGGTCCGGCTCTGGGACGGCACCGCCGCGTGGATGATCACCCGGCACGAGGACGTCCGCGCCGCCCTGGCCGACCGCCGCTTCAGCGCCGACGCCCGCCGTCCCGGCTTCCCCTACGTCAGCGCCGGCCGCCGCATCCTGACCACCACGAACGCCAGCTTCATCCGGATGGACGACCCCGAACACGCGCGCCTGCGCAAGATGCTCACCGGCGACTTCATCGTCAAGCGCGCCGAGGCTCTGCGCTCCGGGATCCGCGCGATCGCCGAGGACCTGCTCGCCGACATGACCAAGGACCGCGATCACGCCGACCTGGTCACCGAGTTCGCGTTCCCGCTGCCGTCCCTGGTGATCTGCCTGCTGCTCGGCGTGCCGTACGAGGACCACGGCTACTTCCAGCAGCAAAGCAGCATCCTGCTGAACAATGCCTCCACCGAAGAGGAGCTCCGGGCCGCGCGTGCGGACCTGAACCAGTACATCAAGCGCCTGGCCGCCACCAAGCGGGACCGCGACGACCAGGACATCATCAGCCGTCTGACACACCAGGAGCTGCTGACCCCGGACGAGATCGCCGCGACGGGCATCCTGTTGCTGGTGGCCGGGCATGAGACCACCGCCAACATGACGTCCTTGTCGGTCCTCGCTCTGCTGCGCCAACCCGACCAGCTGCGGCGGCTGCGCGAAGATCCGACCCTGATCCGCGGGGCCGTCGAGGAGCTGCTGCGCTATCTGACGATCGTGCACACCGGCGTGGCGCGGGTCGCGACCGAGGACGTCCAGATCGGCGGGCACACCATCCGCGCCGGCGAGGGCGTGCTGCTGATGATCAACGCCGCCAACCGGGACGCCCGCGCCTTTCCCGAACCGGATCCGGACACCCTGGACGTCGAACGCGACGCCCGACACCATGTCGCGTTCGGCTTCGGCGTCCACCAGTGCCTGGGCCAGCCCCTGGCCCGCACCGAGCTCCAGGTGGCGCTGGAGGTGCTGTTGACGGGACTGCCGGACCTCCGGCTCGCCGCACCGCTGGACGCCATCTCGTTCCGCCACGACATGCTGGTCTACGGCGTGCACAGCCTTCCGGTCGCCTGGTGATCGCATGAACGACGTCACGCTGCTGGTGAAGGCCGACCGCACCAAGTGCTGCGGCGCCGGGATGTGCGCGCTGAACGCCCCCGAAGTGTTCGACCAGGATCCCGAGGAGGGGCTGGTGCTGCTGCTCGATGCGCAGCCACCGCCGGAGTTGCACCGCGCCGTGCACGACGCGGTGGGCCTGTGCCCGTCGTCCGCGATCAGTGTGGAGGAGCGGCTCTGACGGCGGGATCATCGGCGTCGTGCGTCAGCTGCGCCAGCTCCTCGGTCAGCGCCGCGAGCCGGCGCCGGTCCTTCTCCGCCTCCGCCGCCCGCTGCCGGGTGGCCTCGTCGAACGCTTCCCGCTCCCGCTCCAGCAGGCTGCGGATGGTGGGGTCGGTCTGCTCGGCCTGATCCAGGCCGTCGATCCAGGCGGACTCCACCACCCCCTCCGCTTCCCGGACCGCCGCCCGTCCGTGCAGGTCCCGGGCCAGCCGCTCACAGGCCGTCTGGACCTTCGCCGCACGATGCCGGCGCCAGGCCGCCGAACCGAACATCGCCCGTCACCGCCTCCAGCGCATTGCCGTCGATCGCGCTGCCGCCGGGCCTGGTCAGTACCCCAATCGGCCGCCCCGACCGGCGATCGAGCCCGATGTGCCCGGGATCGGCGGCGGTAAACGCGAGGGGCGATGCGAAAGCTACGGGCTAGCCGGCCAGGCCCAGCTGCTCGGCGAGCGACAGCGTCACCGCGACGGGCGCCGTCCGGCGCACCGCCGGAAGCGGCGGCGGCGTGGTGCCGTGCAATAACGCTCTGACCTCGTCCACCGCCGGTCGCTTGCGCCGGTCGCGGGCCGTCATCCGGCGCAGCACGGTGCACCAGGGGGCGCCGAGCGCCGGGGGGATGCGCGGGGAGCGGGTGGCGGCGGCGACGGCGCGTTCGAACGGGGTGCCGGAGTACTCGCGCACGCCGGTCAGGGCTTCCAGCAGCACCAGGCCCAGGGCGTAGACGTCGGAGGCCGAGGAGGCGCCTCGGCCCTCGGCCTGCTCCGGGGCGAGGTACCCGGCGGTGCCGGCCACGAAGTTCTCGGCGGTCAGGGCCGGGCCGTCCCAGGCCTTGGCGATGCCGAAGTCGGTGAGGTACACGTGCTCGTCGCGGTCCAGCAGGATGTTGCCCGGGGTGATGTCGCGGTGCACGATGCCCCGGGCGTGGATGTAGGCCAGGGCGTCGGCGACCGCGGCGCCGACCGCGCGCACCCATTCGGGGGACTTCGGGCCCGCCTCGCGCTCCAGGTTCGTGCCGTCGACCAGCGGCATCACCAGGAACGGCGCGCCAGCGTCAGCACCACCGGAGCCGGCGCCGGCGCCACCGCCGGCACCACAGAAACCGGCGTCCAACAGCGGCAGCAAGTTCGGATGGGCCAGGCCGGACAGGATCCGCGTCTCCTCCAGGAACCGGTCGCGCAGCACGGCGCCGGCGCTCTCCCGCAGGATCTTCACCGCGACCTGCTGACCGGAGTCCAGGTCCAGCGCCGCGTACACCTCAGACGCGGCTCCACCACCCACCCGCTCAGCGATCAGGTAGCGGCTGCTGACGACGGAACCCAGCTCGTTGGCGTCCATCCGAGGCTCCTTTGGCTCCTCTCCAAGCGCCCTCCCACCGCCCCCCGGCGCCTGTGGTCGGCTCCGGCTACCCGGCGACTGCCCCGCGAAACGATGTTCGCCCAGACGTTTGAAGCCCCCGGTTCCGGCGACCAGGGGCTCGCGCGGTGTGGCCGGAGCAGCGCTAGGCGTCCTTATCGAGATCGAGGCCCGCGAAGGGGTCTGCGATACCGACGTACCGGGTCTCCAGGTACTCCTCGATCCCCTCCAGCCCGCCCTCGCGGCCGATGCCGGACTGCTTGACGCCGCCGAACGGCGCCGCCGGGTTGGAGACGATGCCGGTGTTGATGCCGATCATGCCGGTGTCGAGGCGTTCGGCCAGCCGCAGTCCGCGGTTCAGGTCCTTGGTGAAGGCGTAGGCGACGAGCCCGTACTCGGTGGAGTTCGCCAGCCGCACCGCCTCGTCCTCGGTGTCGAACACGACGATCGGCGCGACCGGTCCGAAGATCTCCTCGCGCAGGATCTCCGCGCCGTCGGGGATGTCGGTGAGGACCGTCGGCTGGTAGAAGTAGCCCGGCCCGGGGATCTTCTTGCCGCCGGTGACGACCCGCGCCCCGGCGGTCACGGCCTCGGTGACCAGCCGGTCGACCTTGTCCAGCGTGTCGTCGTCGACGAGCGGCCCGATCTTGGTGTCCGGCAGCGTGCCGCGCCCCACGGTGTGCTGAGCGAAGCGCTCGGCCAGGCGCCGGGTGAACTCCTCGGCGACCGGCCGCTGCACCAGCAGCCGGTTGGCGGCGGTGCAGGCCTCGCCGCCGTTGCGCAGCTTGGCCAGCATCGCGCCGTCGACCGCCTGCTCCAGGTCGGCGTCGGCGAACACCAGCAGCGGCGCGTTGCCGCCGAGCTCCATCGACACCCGCAGCACCTGCTCGGCGGAGTCGGCGATCAGGCGCCGGCCGACCTCGGTGGAGCCGGTGAAGGACAGCTTGCGCAGCCGCGGGTCCTTCAGCAGCGGGCCGGTGACTCTGCCTGCGTGGCGGGTGGGGATCACGTTCACCACGCCGTCCGGGACTCCGGCCTCGATGAGCGTCTGCGCCAGCAGCAGCGAGGTGAGCGGGGTCAGCGTCGCCGGTTTGAACACCACGGTGCAGCCGGCCGCGAGCGCCGGGCCGAGTTTGCGGGTGCCCATGGCCAGCGGGAAGTTCCACGGCGTGATCAGCAGGCACGGCCCGACCGGCCGCTTGGTGACCAGCAGGCGCGCGGCGCCGTCGGGCGCAACCGAGTAGCGGCCGGCGATCCGGTTGGTCTGCTCGGAGAACCACCGCAGGAACTCCGCGCCGTAGGCGACCTCGGCCCGGGAGTCGGCCAGGGGTTTGCCCATCTCCAGGGTCATCAGCAGCGCGAAGTCGTCGGCGCGCGCGGTGATGAGTTCGAAGGCCTTGCGCAGGATCTCAGCGCGCTGCCGGGGAGCGGTGCGCGCCCACGACGCCTGCGCGCCGTCGGCGGCGGCGAGCGCCGCCATGCCGTCCTCGGGGCTGGCGCTGGCGATGGTGGCGAGCAGGCCGCCGGTGGAGGGGTCGGTCACGTCGACGGTGGCGCCGTCGCCGGCGGGGCGCCACTGGCCGCCGATGAGCAGGCCGGTCGGCACGGAGTCCAGCAGCTGTCGTTCCTGGTCCGGGGAAATCGTCGCAGTCACGCCTTTCAGCCGACCACGGACCGCCGGTGATGACAACCACCGGGGTCCGAACGGCGCGGCGAGGAGCGGCTCCGAGCGGCCACGAGCGGCTACGAGCGGTCCCGCTCCGGGAACACGACCTCTTCCAGGATCAGGCTGACCGCCGTCGCCGCCGGCACCGCCACCAGCGCGCCGACGATGCCCAGCAGCGCGCCGCCGACCAGGACCGCGACCATCGTCGCGACCGGGTGCAGCCGCACCACGTAGCGCATGGTCAGCGGTGTGGTGAGGTGGTCCTCGGTGAAGCGGAAGGCGGTGTAGAAGGCCGCGGTGGCGAGCGCGACCGGCCAGGAGACCGTGAGCGCGACCAGGGAGACCACGATCCCGCCGATGGTCGAGCCGATGATCGGGATCAGGTCCATGATCGCGACGAAGAAGCCGAGCAGCGTGCCGTAGGGGATGCCGGTGGCCCAGGCCCAGACGGAGGTGGCGAGCCCGGCCAGCGCCGAGGTGGCGACGTTCGCCAGCATGTAGCGCCCGACCTGCCGCATCACCTGGTCGGTGAGCTCTTCGACGCGCGCGCGGCGCGAGGCCGGCAGCAGGCGCAGGGCGAAGACCTTGATCGAGGGCAGCCCGATCATGAAGTAGATGGTCAGCGTGATCACGATGAGGGCGCCGGCGAACAGTCCGAGCAGGATCCGCCCGGCGCCGAGCACCCCCGAGGCCAGCTTGGCGCCGAGATCGCCGGAGGACAGCTGCTGCTTGACCTTCTCCACCACGTGGTAGTGGTCCTCCAGCTTGCCGAGCTGGGAGCTGTGGTCGTGGAGCTCCTGGAGCCAGATCGGGATCTGGGTGGTGAGCTGGTCGACCTCCTTGCTCACCGGCGGGATCACCAGCGCGATGAACAGGGCGGTCAGGCCGACGCCGACGAGCACCACGATGGCCACCGTGAGCCCGCGAGGCAGGTGGCGCCGGCGCATGGCCGCCAGGACCGGCTCCAGGCTGACCGCGGAGAACAGAGCCAGGAGCACCAGGGTGAGGATCTGCGCGGTCTGCAGGAGCGCGCGGCCCAGCGCGTAGGCGGCGAGGAAGCCGATGCCCAGGCCGAAGCCGACCCGGACCCAGGAGCTCGAAGCCGGACCCGGACGCCGCCCGGCGCGCGCCCGGGGCGGATCCGGATCCTGGTTCGGCACCACCCTATGATCGTCAGCGAAAATCCGCGCCGGGGCACTGCGGGACGGCCATATGCCTGAGCTGGCGGCGGTCCGCGACGCGGCTCGCGCGCTCGGTCCGGGTTCCGGCTAGAGCGGTACTGCTTCGCCCTCTGTATCGTCCTGCGCTGCGAGCCGAGTCGGCGCCGCGCGGAGCAGGTCCAGGTCGAGGGACATGCAGCGGATGCCGCCGCCGGCTTTCAGGAACTCGTCCACCGGGGAAACCAGGACCTTGAAACCCCACTCCTCCAACTGGGCGCGTATCCGGGGCGTGCAGGCCGGCATCACGACGGTCCCGCCGACCACGACCGCGTTGGCGCAGAACGCCTGCGCCTCCTCGCCGGTCACCACCAACGGCTCGGGGACCAGGTCGAACACCGCGCGGCGGCCGGCTTCGTCCCATGCTTCCGGCGCACAGATCGCGTGCTGCGCGTCGAGCGGACAGAACGACATGTCGAGGTGGAAGAAGCGCGGGTCCACGAGCGGTACCGGCACCACCGCCACGCCGTGCGCTGAGCTGATATGGCGGGTGGCGCCAGGTGAGGTCCGGAAGCCGGTCCCGCACAAGAGCGTGTCGCCGAAGGCCATCACGTCGCCGCCTTCGAGGTAGACGTCTGGCTCGTCGGGCCACTCGACCTCTTCGTAGCCCTTCCTGATCAGCCATTCGGCGCCGTGCGCGGCTTCGTCACGCCGCTCGGGATACCGGAAGCGGGCGCGCAGGAAACGTCCGCCGGCCACCACCGCGACGTCGGTCGGGAACACCATATCGGGCAATCCGGGCTGCGACTCGTAACTGAAGACCTCCGCCCCGGCCGCGCGCAGGTTCGCCACCAGCGCCCGCCACTGCCGCCAGGCGGTCGCCCGGTCCGGCCGCCGCTCGGTGGCCATCCACGGGTTGATCTGGAACGTCACGTCGAAGTGGTCCGGGCTGCACAACAGGAACCGCGCGGTCATACCGTCTCCCTCGTCGGACGCACCGGGCCCCGTGCCCGGCAGTCGTCCTGACCCCCACCTGCCCACTCCGCCGCCGACGACGCACGGGCCGGGCCGGGAGGCCTCGATGATCGCGGCACCCCGGCCCGGCCGGGAAGGGTCACGCCGCCGTCGGTGGTGGCGTCGAGGACCAGCTGACGGCGGCGGCCGCCTCCACGCTGCGCGCGTGCGCCTGGACGTAGCTGGCGGCGAACCGGCTGTCGGGCTGTGCGCTCGGACGACGGAATCTACGCACCCTGCCAGTGCGAACAAGCCTGCGAAATACGAGATCATCGGCCAGATCGTTTTGGAAGACGCCCATGAACGAGTGGAGGAGTCATGAGGACCCCGCACATCCA